>JANQQG010000157.1 GCA_028285065.1 Phycisphaerales bacterium | reverse complement strand
TCCCCCGACGCCTCCCGCCCCACCAGCGGACGCCCAGCCCCCCGCAGGCGCACCCGATGCGGCACAACCGGACCGCGCACGCCCAGACGGACCCGGCGGCCCGCCCGGCGACCGCCCGAAGCTCACCTTCCGCGTCTCCCCCCGCGCCGAGCACACCTTCGAGGCCGACCTCAGCGGCGACGACGGCAGCCTCGCCATCTCTCGCGCCGCGCTCGACGTCGGACTGACCTACATCGTCAGCCCACGGGTCATCCTCGATTTCGAGATGGGCGGCGAGGCGTCGCGCTACGACCTCTCGGAGTTGATGGTCAGCGGAGTCAGCGCGGACGACCTGGTCGAAGACGCATTCGAGCTGTCCTTCTCCGGACGCGGCACGTGGATCCAATCCCGCGACTGGGGCTTCCTCCTCCAGACAGGCGCACGCCTCGGCGCGACCGACGGGTCCGACCTCACCGACGGCTCCAGCTTCATCATCGGCGGCGGCGCGCGATACCGCGTCTCCGACGACCTCGCCGTCACCTTCGGCGGCGCCCTGCGCACACGACTCGAAGACGACCCGCTCGTCCTCCCGCTGCTCGGCCTGGAATGGCAGGTCAACGAACGCGTCCGCGTCGAGTCGCGAGGCCTGGGTCTGCAGATCACCGCGGACCTGGAGAACGACCTCGAGCTCGCCTTCACCGGACGCTACGAGCACCGCGAGTACCGCCTCGAGGACGGCGCATCCGCCGGCACGCTCGCCGACGGCGTCTTCCAGGATGCCGCACTCCCCTTCGAGGTCGAACTGGCCTGGACCCCGTCCCCGCGCACACGCATCGGCCTCTTCGGCGGCGTCGTCGCCTGGCGCGAGATCGAGTTCCAGGACGACTCCGGCGACGAGATCAGCGACATCGAATCCGACCCCGCCGGCTTCATCGGCATCCGCGCCGAGTTCCGCTTCTAGCCCCCGGCTAGTTCGTCGGGTCCGTCCAGCTCGACAGGTCAAACCGCACACGCCCCGGCTCGTCGCGAACCGGCAGGAGCGGTCGCGGCCAGCTCGTGCGCACGCCGCGAGCATCCGTGCGGATCAGCCCGAGCTCCACGAGGAGGTCGTCACCGATCAACGCCGGATCGAGCGCGATCCACGCTGCCCATCGCTCATCGTCACGCACGACGGTCACGTCGCGCGCCGGACGCGTCTGGTCGACGCTCCGCCCGAACCGTGTCAGCGTCGCGGCACCCGAGCGGCGCACGTCGATCCGCGCACGCGGCGCGCCGAATGGCCCGAGCCACACCTGGCACGCCTCGCCATCGAACGCCGACGCCCCGAGGCGCGCTCCCGCGTCGTGACGGCACTCCAGATAGAGCACCCACCCACCGCCGACCCCCTCGCCGACGCTTCCCGGCGCCGCAGGCGCACCGCGCATGAGCAGCGCACCCGTCGCCCACTCCGTCGCAACCGGCGACGGCATCGGCGCGCGCACCCCGGGGTCGAGCGGAAACGCCGGCGCGTCCGCGTACGTCGCGTGGCGTCGCCAGGTCGAGAGGTCGAACCCGCGGTGCAGCGGGCCGATGGTCGTTCCAGGCGGGAGCACCGGAACCGTCTCGCCGACGCCCCGGCGCGTCGCCCGCCAGTCACCGGCGCTGACGACGCCAGCCACACCCTCCCACGCGCGTCGTGCGCCCACCAGGGCCGAGGAGCCCGCATCCTCGCCCAAGGGTGAACTCATCGCGATCGAGGCGATCCGGCCGGGCTCGACCGCGACAAGCTCGGGTGCCGCACCCGGCGCAACGCCACGCGCCGCGAGCACGAGCTCATCGGGCGACAGGTTCACGCCATCGAGCCAGAACGTGTGCGCCAATGCGCCGAGCGGGCCCGCGTCGGAGCGCACCCACGCGCCCGCTTCGGGCAGCGCCGCCAACCAGAGCGACGCCGAGCGCGCAAGACGCTCGTCGGTCACCATCGGATCGAGCAGCGAGGCGCTGAGCCGGTCGAGTTCCCGGTCCGGCCACGCGGGCAGGAACGCGTCGTTCCCCAGGTCGATGTGAACGGTCAGGGCGTGCTCGGTGCGAACGCCAAGCTCGGGCTCGGTCGACGCCAGACGAGCCAACGCCGTCGCCCATCGATCCCACTCCTGCGCAGCCAGCAGGTCGATCATCTCGTCGCCAAATCCGGGATCCGGGGCGATGGAGATGCCAGCGCGTCGCCGAAGGAGCTGTGCCCGCCACCAGGTCAAGGGAGATGCCCCCTGGATGGCCGCCGATGCAGCGACCCAGCGCCGGGCCTCGTCATCCTGGATCACCGGGGCCGGCGGCGGAACGTCCGAGCCCGAGCCGACCACGTCGAGCCAGGCGATCGGCAGGGTCTGGTCGCCGAGCCGAACACGACGCGGGCGCTCGCCGGCATTCCCGCCGACACCGAGGTCCACGCGGAGCACCCACACGCCCGGAGCGGCCGGGATCAGCCCGTCGGCGGGCGTTGCCGTCCAGTCGCGGGGCTCGCCGAGCCAGCGCAGCAGCGGGCCGACGCGAGGGCCCGCGTCGCCGGGCGCGGTCATCCGCGGGGCGGCCCCCAGGTACCAGGCCTCACCGGTGAGCATGGTGCCATCCGCGTCCACGGGGACTCGCAGCGGGGGCCGGGCATCCGGGGGCAGATCGAGCAGCAACAGTGTGGGACGCCCCGGGCGGGCCGCCACGAGGCGGTCGACGCCTCGGATCTGCTCGACGCCCACGGGGCGGGCGGTGCTGAGGGGGGGCGCTGGCTGGTCCTGGTCCCGGTTGAGCGTGGGGCTGACCCAGGCACATGCACCGAGAAAGAAGCCGAGGAGCGGGCAAGCCAGGCAAAGCAGGCGTGTCGGACGGGCCTTGGGCACCGAGTTTTCCGTCTGTGCGGACGCACGAGCAAAGTCGGGTGCATCAGCGCTCGATAGAGGTTCAGTGGTCCGGACTGAGCCCGTGAACTGGCGGGGTCCGGATCGGGGATGGGTCGCGTAGGAGCAGGTCATGGTTACTCGAGCTTCGGACGGTACGCACGAGTTCAAGGTCTATGTTCCCCACGCGAGCCGCGTCGAGCTGGTCGGCAGTTTCACCGACTGGCTGGACGGGCGCATCCCCATGGCCGCCGCTGGCGACGGGTGGTGGAACGTCCGCCTCGGGACGAGCGAGGTCGGCTCCGGCGACCACAAGTTCATGTACCTGATCGACTCCGGGGTCTGGATGACCGACTTCGCCGCCGGCGGGGTCGAACGGGGCGAGCACGGCGGCTGGGTCAGCCTGCTCCACGTTCCGGACGTCCAGGTTGAGCCGATGTTCCGAATCGCGGCCTGAACCTGGCTTCACACCCGTTGATCCGTCGCGCCATGCCCCACCGTGGGATACTCCCCGCATGGGCGCATCCCTCAACTACAAGAAGTTCGAGCGTGAACTCCTCAATGGTGCACGTGCCGCGTTCACGCAGCTCCGCGCGGATCACGCCACCGATGACTTCTACGTCTTCGCGATCTACACGACGCCGGAGGTCACGTACGTCTCACCAACCGCATCGAGCGAGCAGTCGCTTCGGTCCGAGGACCAACGCTGGTCGCCCGCCGACTGGGCATACCACCTCGAAGGGCAGGAGCTCTTCGCGCCGGCAGAGGCAGTCCTCGACAAGGGCCCTTCGGTCCGCGAGATGACCGAATCGGGCGCGCGCGGGCGCGCCGAGCGCCTGATCAAGATCATCGTCGACGTCATGAGGACGCTCGACGAAGAGGGCGTCTTCGGGCCCAAGGAGCGACGAGACTCGTACGTCCTGCTCATCGAGGCCGGCGACCGAGCCGACTCGTTCGTCCTCGGCCCCGCTGAGCAACTCAACCCGCCCGAGGTCTTCGAGAAGTTCGCGGCCCCTTTCGCGCTCGATCCCAGGGGCACCTTCACCGAGCACGGACCCCACAACGTGCGCACGGCCAACGCGCTCGATGTCTCCGACCAGGGCGGGGCGATCATCGTCGCGGCCGACTACTCGCTGCACCGCTTCGACTCGGCCGCACGCGAGCCGACCTTCAAGAAGCGCCCGCCGAGCGACGCCTACCTCGAGGACGCCACGTTCTCACCCGATGGACGCCTCATCCACGCGCTGGCCGACATCCGCCAGGGCGAGCCCGCCGTCATCGCCACCTACACCTCGGACAAGGGCCAGAAGCGTTCCGAGATCGCCCTGGACCCCTCGTGGGAGCTTGGAAAACGCTTCAGCACAGGATTGCTCGATGGGGAGACGCCCGTCTTCCTCGTCGCGCTGCGGGACCTGACGATCCACGCGATCGACGCGAGCGAGGCTGGCTCGAAGAAGGGCTCGGGCACGGGCAACGTGCTGCTGACCGACGCCCCGCCGTACGAGACGCTCACCGAGCGCATCGCGGCCGAGAGCATCATGCGCGCGCGCCGCCACGGACCGTGGGACAACAACAGCGAGGGCCTCGCACGAGACCTGGGGCTGATCAGTTCCGACGAGTACGCGATGCTCTCCAAGCGACGCCTGCGCGGCGCGTGGGCGTTCAGCCCGGACCGATCGATGCTCGCGGTGAGCGTCCCCGGTCCCGTCATCGAGCTCGTGCGCGTCGCCGACGACCAGGTGCTCGACGTGCTCGACGCGAGCCTCGAGGCGGTCTGGGACGTGGCATGGCTCTCGCCGACGGGCCCGGTCGCGATCGCCGCATGGGGCGAAACGCGCAAGCCGCTGATCCTCTGGGATGTCAGCGCGTCGATCGGCGCCTAGCGCTTCAGCCGGCGACCTTGGGCAACTCCACGTCGATCGGGAGCGTGTCCACGATGTTGCGCACGATCGCGTCGGTGCTGATCGCGTCCGCGGCCGCTTCGAAGTTCGTGATCAGCCGGTGGCGAAGCGCCGGTAGGGCGACCGCACGGATGTCATCGACGGCGGCCGCCGCGCGCCCTGCGGCGATGGCACGGCACTTGGCGGCGAGCACCATCGCCTGAGCCGCACGAGGCGACGCACCCACGCGCACGTACTTGTTGACCATCGGCGTCGCGAACTCACCCGACGACGACTCACCCTTCGGATGCGTCGCCAGCACCATGCGCACGGCATAGTCCGCAACGTGCGCCGGCGCCTCGACCGCGCGCACGAGCGCCTGGTGCTCGAGGATGCGCGCCTCATCAAGGACCGGCTCGATCGTCGGCGCCTCGGACCGGGTCGTGCGCTCGAGGATCTCGCCCATCTCCTGACGCGACGAGTACCCCACGACCAGCTTGAAGAAGAACCGATCGAGCTGCGCTTCGGGCAGCGGGTACGTGCCCTCCTGCTCGAGCGGGTTCTGCGTCGCCATGACCAGGAACGGCGAAGGCAGCCTGTGCGTCTCACGCCCGACCGTTACGGACCGCTCCTGCATCGCCTCGAGCAGCGCCGACTGCGTCTTCGGCGTCGCGCGGTTGATCTCGTCCGCCAGGAGAATCTGCGCAAACACAGGACCCTGCTGGAAGCGGAACTCGCGCGACTTCCCACCAGAGCCCGCCTCCTCGTCGGACTCGACGAGGATCGTCGTCCCCGTCACGTCCGCCGGCATGAGGTCCGGCGTGAACTGGATGCGGCTAAACGAAAGACTCAGCGCCTCGGAAAGCGACCGGACCAGCAGCGTCTTGCCGAGCCCGGGCACGCCCTCGAGCAGCACATGCCCGCCCGCGAAGAGGCAGGTCAGGACCTGATCGACGACGTCGTCGTGCCCGACGATCACGCGTCCGACCTGATCACGGACGGAGGCGTAGTCGGCCTTGAAGCGATCGATCCGGGCGCGCACATCGTCTGCGGAAACAGGAGACTCAGCCATGGTGGGAGATCGTAGCGGGCCGACCTCGAAACGCCCCGAAGGCGGAGGTCGGCAGGGTCGATCAAAGGCCGCGGTGGGATTCGAACCCACGATGGCTTACGCCAACGGATTTGCAATCCGCCCCATTAGTCCACTCTGGCACACGGCCGTGTGCTGCCGAAGCGGGGATCCCACCCGGCAACGACACGATACGTCCGCCCATGGGGGCGGGCAACAGTTTGAGGCCACGCCAGATCAAGCCCGGCGTCCAGGACGACCGAGAACCGGTTAGGATCGTCAAGATCAGCCCGGAAGCGGGCGGTCGCGGGGACCATGGGGGCGCATGGAGCGCGGCATGAGGCGACAGACAGGATGGATCCCGCACCCAGCCCTGCTCCTGGCCCTGGCGGGCATCGCCGGCGGGCTCAGCGCCAAGTCCGCTCTCGCCCAGAACGAACCCACGCCCGAAGAGACGCAGCCGGCCGACGCCGCCCCGACGCTCTCCGACGAGGAACTGGCCGATCAGGTCGAGCGCCTCGCTGACGAGCGAGAGCCGGGCACGGTCGTTGACCCGGACACCGGCGAGCCGGTCGTCCAGGCCCGCCCCGGCGCCGTCACGCAGATCCTCGGCGAGATCGGCGAGGCACAAGCCCGCCTGATCGGCGAGGGCACCTTCCTCCCCGAGGCGCGAGGCGTGCTCGTCGCCCTCTCCGACGGGAGGGTCGCGATGCTCTTCGACGAGCCCGCGAACGAGGATGCCGAGATCGAGCGTCGCCTCCCGCCGATGGTCCTCGTGCGCAGCCGCCACGCCGACGCGATGGAGCGCATCTGGGAGCGGACCCGAGGACGCGTCCGCCTCGTGATCTCGGGGCGCGCACTGATCTACCACGGCACCAACTACCTGCTGGTCACGGCCCCGCCGCGCATCGAGCGCCCGGCCTCGACGTCGGCCCCGACGCCCGACCAGCCGCCCGGCGTCGCGCCTGAGGGCGGCACCGATGAGGCCCCGGAGGTCGTCGACCCCGAGATCGCTGAGATGATCCGCGAACTCGAGAACCGAGCGGGCCCGAGCCGCATCGCGCCGCGCGAAGGCTCGACCGGCCCGAAGCCGCTGAAGACGGTCGGCGACGACGAACTTCGTCCACCCGGCGGGATCCCCGTGCGCGAGGGCGCGTTCGTGGCGTCGCGTCGTGCTCGCATCGTCCGAGCAACCAGCGGCGACCTGGTTGCCGTCTTCGATACCGGCACCGCGGCAGGAGCGGACGCCCAACGGGAGACCCCGATGGTGCTCGCACCGAGCCTGAACCTGATGCGGATCGAGCGCCTGATCGAACGCGGTGGTGCGGACCTTCAGTTCAACCTCAGCGGCGAGGTGCTCGCGTCCAACGGGCGCAACCACCTCCTGGTGACGCTGTTCCAGGTCCAGCGACACGGGCGCGACCTGATGCCGCTCCAGTAGACACAGCCTGTCTTGACGCCCTAGCGAGCCTCGAGCGCGACGACGGTGCCCTGCTCCGGGCGATCCTCGCGCGCCATCGGGTCGGTCGGCGCCGTGGCCACCTCGCCCTCGACCAGCGGGTGGAACCGCGAGCCGGCCATCCGGATCTTCTTGTTGCGCTGCCCTGTCTGCAGCATCGGCAGGAACGCCATGTAGACCGCGAGCACCGCGACGTTGGAGACCAGCAGCGGAAGCCAGCCGACGAGATCGAAGTAGACCATGAACGCGGTCACGACGACGAGCGCCAGAGAGAGCGGGATCACGCCCTGCCACGCCGTCGACATCACCTGGTCGTAGCGCAGCCGCGGGATCGTCCAGCGGATGAACATCGTCAGGCAGATCACCAGGAAGATCTTCGCGCTGAACACGCCGAACTTCGCGAACACCGCCACCAGCCCCGTCGCCTCCGGGCCGAGCCCCGGGACGAACGGCAGGTGGTACCCGCCCAGGAACAGCAGCACGAAGAACGCGCTGGACGTGATCATGTGCGCGTACTCGGCCAGGAAGAACAGCGCAAAGCGCATCGACGAGTACTCGGTGTGGTACCCACCAACCAGCTCGCTCTCGCACTCCGCGTTGTCGAACGGCAGCCGGTTGGCCTCCGCCAGGATGCACAGGAAGAACACGATGCCCACCAGCGGCATCGCGAGCATGCCCCAGCCGGAATCCACCTGGTGGGCGATGATCTCGCTCGGCACCAGCGACCCGACGATCAGCAGGACCGCCAGCAGGCTCAGCCCCAGCGGGATCTCGTACGAGATCATCTGGGCCGACGCGCGAAGCCCGCCGAGGAACGAGTACTTGTTGTTGGACGCCCACCCGCCGAGCACGACGCCGTAGATCCCCAGGCTGGCGACCGCCAGCAGATACACGATGCCGATGTTGATGTTCGCGCCGGCGACCTGGACGATCCCGCCCTCGATGGTCCAGCCGAGGAACGGAATCGTGAAGTCATCGATCCGCCACGCGCCGCCCCAGGGAATCACCGCGAAGCCGATCAGCGCCGGGACGATGATCACCGCCGGAGCCAGCGTGAACAGCACGCGATCGGCGCCGCGCGGCATGTAGTCCTCCTTCAGGAGGAACTTCAGCCCGTCCGCCAGCGGCTGACCGAGCCCGATGCACCCACGCAAGAACTTGAGCGCAGGGAGCCCGAAGTCGAACCCGACGCGGTTGGGGCCGATGCGGTCCTGCACGTACGAGGCGATCTTGCGCTCGACGTAGATCAGGTACGCGACACCCAGCAGGATCACGTGCACCACGATCAGGATCGTGATGGTCGAGACAACGAGCTGGGCCGTGAGGAATCCTGGCTGCGGCATAGGCCCGGATGATAGCGGGGCGCGCCAAGGAGGAGGGGCTGGGGTGACCCCCGCTCAGGCGGCCGCCTACTGGGCGCTGGTCGGCGATGCGTGGGGCGCCGGGACCTCCACCTGTGAGACCTCGACCCGGACTGGCACGAACAGCTTGTGCCGCACCGGCCGGGAAGGCTCACCGAGGACGGAGAACGGGCAGGCCGCGTCCACGTGGTCCAGCGGCAGGTCGCGGCGCGACCCACGCCGCCCCGCCCGCGTCACGCTCACCGAGAGGGAGTAGTGCCCCTCGTGGAGCGTGTTCCGCAGGGTGAAGCTCACGCTGGCCGACTGTCCCGCCTCCATCGGCGCCAAGCCCCGCCCCTCGTCCGTCGCATTGGTGCCGATCAGGTCGACCCCCCGCCCGTCGCGGACGGAGAACCCCACGCACGGGTTCTCGACCCGTTCGTGGCAGGTGATGCCGACCCGGACCGTCAGGTCCTGATCGAAGGGCAGGATCGTCGCCGGCTCGCCCCGCTCGTCGAGCAGCTCGATCGAGGCGAGCTGGACCTGCCCCGATCCGTACCGGAGCGTCCCCGGGATGTCGCCCTCGAGCGGGATCGTCTTGACGTGGCGCTGCTTCTTGGTGTGGGTCTTCTCGGCCTTGCGATCGCGGACGCTGTTGATGTAGCGGTCCACACCCTCGCCCGCCTCGCCGAAGAACGTCTGTCCCCCGTGGTCGAGAACCACCGCCCGATCGCACAGGCTCCGGACCATGCCGACGGAGTGCGACACGAACAGCACCGTCGCGCCCTTGGAGATCAGGCTCTTGAGGCGGCTGATGCAGCGCTGCTTGAACGCGATGTCCCCCACTGCCAGGATCTCGTCGATGATCAGGATGTCCGGATCCACGCAGGCCGCGACCGCAAACCCCAGACGCGCCCGCATGCCCGACGAGTAGGTCTTGATCGGCTGATCGAAGAAACGCCCGATCTCCGCCATCCGCTCAATCCGCGGCAAGCGACTGATCATCTCCTTCTGCGTCAGCCCCAGGATCACGCCGTTGAGGATCGCGTTGTCGCGACCGGTGAACTCGGGGTTGAACCCGGAACCCAGCTCGAGCAGCGCGGCCACACGCCCGCGTACCTCCGCGCGCCCCTCCGTCGGCGTCAGCGTCCCCGCGATCACCTGAAGCAACGTGCTCTTGCCCGCGCCGTTCGGACCCAGGATCCCCACGGCCTCCCCGCGGTTCACCGTGAACGACGTGTCGCGCAACGCCCAAAACGGCTTGTAGTAGGTCTTGAATCGCCCAAAGAGCGCTTGGCGCAGCCGATCACCCGGAGAGTTGTACAGGCGGTACGCCTTCGACACGCCCTCGACCCGGACGGCCCAGTCCTGGCTCCCCGGTGCACTAGACGACATCGGAGAAGTCCTTGCGCCAGGCACTGAACAGCGCGTACCCCAGTTGCAACACGACGAGCGAGACGAGCGTGAGGATGCCCAGCGCCGCGAAGTCCGGGTGGCGTCCGACAAGCACGCACGCGCGTGTGGACTCGATGACCGTGGTCAGCGGGTTGAGGTACAGCACCCAGTGGTACTTCTCGGGGGTGCGACGCAGGACGAGCGCCAGCGGGTAGAAGACGGGCGTCAGGAACAGCAGCAGGCGGATCACCGCGGGGATGACCTGGCGCACGTCTCGCCAAAAGACACCGAGTGCCGCGAGCAGCCAGGCGGCCCCAAGCGTGAAGATCACGAGCGGAACCAGCACGACCGGCAGGTAGAGCGCCGTGATCGGGATGCGCCCGGTGATGATCACGACCGCGACGAGCAGGATGCAATACCCGATGACCGCACGCAGCAGGGCGCTCCCGACCATGACAACCGGGAGGATCTGCAGCGGGAAGACGACCTTCGTGACGAGGTTCTGCCGGCGCACGATCGAGATCGGCGCCTGGCCGGCGCACTCGGCGAAGAGCGTGAACGCGATCCACCCGCAGAAAAAGAACAGGACGAAGTCGCCCTGCGGGTTGCCGGTGATGCCCGAGTCGAACTCAATCTGCAAGACCACGCTGAACACCAGCGTGTAGACGCCGAGGATCAAGAGCGGCTGCAGCACAGCCCACAGCGAGCCGAGCGTGGCGCCGCGGTAGCGCTGCGCAAACTCGCGACGGACGAACAGCCAGATCAGTCGTCGGTGCGGCGCGAGGTCGGCCAGGAGGGCGAGCGGGCTGAACAGGCGGAACGCCGGGGCCGCGTCGTTCGTCCTGATCGCCACCTCGGTCATGCGCGGCTCGCCAGAGGCGTCCAATCAGAGCAGGTCACCACGACCGGCTCCACCCGCTCCGCCGGCTTCAGCGGGATCGGGTGGTACGCCATCCGCACCGAAACCGCAGGTTCGTGCACGACGTCGACCGTCGTGATCGAGACCGTCCGAGCCTCGGCACGCTCCATCAACACGGAGTACTGGAGTCGATCCTCCCAGCGGTGCTGGTGGAACGCGTCCTGGGCCTCCGGCGTCGGGCTGGACGCGTCGACCATCGAGGCGAACAGCGCCAGCCGCTCCTGCACCAGGTGATCGCCCAGGCCGGAACTCGCCTCACAGAGCAGCGGAGCGCCCGACGTACGCACGTCCAGCGTCGTGCCCTCCCAAACCAGCATCGCCGAGCGGAACCCGGTCGGGTCCGACTCGATCAGCATGATCCGGAACGGGAGCAGCCGCTCGAGGTCGAGCGACTGGGCCGCCTCGATCGCGCCGGTGATCGAACCAGCCCGCAGCGTCGCGAGCGTGAGCAGCCCACGCGAGATGCGCGTCTCCGGTGCCGGCGCGAGGAGCGGATTGCGGGGCGCTCGGTTGAGCAGACACGCGACGAAGCCGGAGTCACCCGCACCAACCCACGTCCCGCCGGCGTCGGGGTCCTGCGGGTACAGCGCGGTCGGCGCGCCAGGCTCACCGCCGAGCGGGCGCCAAGCGGGCGCGAGCGCCGGTTGACGCGTGCGCTGCTCGTCGCGGCTGGTGACGAGGCGGAAGCCGATCGGGCGTCCGGGCCCATCGAAGAGCGGGATAACGCTGACGGTGCACATCCGGTGGGTCTGCCTCGGCGCTTAGCCGTTGGTCGAAGACTCGTGGTTGACGGTCGAGGGCGCCATGCCGAACCCCGCCGGCGTCTTGACGCCCGCGTGATCGGCGATGGCCTGGATCATCGCGTTGTGATGGATCGCGTGGTGCGTCGCGAAGGCGATCTCGCGCGCCAGCGTCGAGCGGAGGTCCGTCTCCGCGCCGTCTCCGGTCAGCATGACCCGGATCGTGACGCTGCGCGAATCTCCGGACGGGTCGAGCGACGCCAAGCCCTTGCGAACGCCATCGATCGCCTCGAGCGCTGCCTTGCGATCCGTCTCCATCGGAACGTCACGCTCCCGATGGTCGTAGTCGATCGGCGTGGCCTCGTCGCGGCACGCAAGCAGGGCCGCGAAGTGGTCGACTGTGTGACGAAGGTGCTTGCCGATGGTCGAGCCCATCATCACGGGGCATGGCTTGGCGTAGAGCTCGTCGTCGATCGCGCCGACGAGATCGCGGCACTGATCGAGCATCGCCATCGCGGCCTGCGTGGGGGTCACGCCCGCGTGGGCTCCCGCATTGGTGTTCAGGGCGGTCATCGGTCGCCTCTCCTTGCGTGCTGGGGCGCTGCGCCCCGGAAGGGGGGACTCTAGGAGGCGCCGGCGGGCATGGCAGCGGCGTCCAGGACGTCGTCGATGATGTCGCGGTGGTTCGCACACCGCGGACACTTGTGCTGCCCGCCGAGCTTCCCACGCCTGGCCATCCAGTCGTGGAACGCGCCCGGCGCCAGCGGCGTCACCGTCGGCGGGGCCATACCCAGGTCGGCGTTGCGCTTGACCGTGTAGTCCACGCACTGACGCTTGAGCGACGCGTCGAAGGCCTCGGCGAAGGCGTTCACACGACCAGGGGGAACGTTCGGCGGATCGAGCTCCACGGCGATCTGCAGCCCCGCTCGCGTCCCCGGGCCAGGGTAGACCGGAGCTGCGGTGAACTCGCCGACCACGAGGTTCGCCTCGCGCGACGCCTCCGTGACAGCGTTCTCGATGTTCTCGACGATGATGTTCTCGCCGAACGCGTTGATGAAATGCCGGTGTCGCCCGACGATCCGCAACCGGCACGGCCCACCGGCCTCGCGTGCGCCCCCCCACCCGGCGCGTCCGTCGAGCCGGTCGGGCACCGTGTCGAACTCGACGACGTCACCAAGGACGTAGCGCCACAGCCCGGCGCACGTCGTCAGACAGACGACGTAGCGCTGCCCGGGCTCGACCTCGTCGCACGTGAACGCGCGAGCTGTGGGAGACTCGATCTCCTCGAGCGGGATGAAGTCGTAGAAGATGCCGATGTCGCTCATCAGGCGCAGGCCGGGGTCGCCCGGCGTGTCCTGCATGGCGACGAAACCTTCGCTCGCGGGGTAGAGCTCGAAGCGCGTCGGGACGTCCTCGTCACCCCCGGAGTAGAGCTCGCGGACGCGGTCCTCGAACGGCGCGTACTTGACGCCCCCGTGGATCAGGACCTGAAGGTTCGGCCAGACGTCCTTGATCGTCCGGTACGGGCCGCGCTGGCCGGCGAGTTCGAGGACTCGCTGCATGAGCACGATCGTCCACGACGGCATCCCGCTGATGAAGCGGATGTCCTGGCGCATGCACAACCGCGCCATCGCATCGATCTTCTCCGGCCAGTCGCTCATCAACGCGACGTCCTTGCCGGGTGTGTAGACGAGCGTCAGCGGCCACTTGATCAGCGGCGTGACAAGACCCGACAGGTCCCCGGTGGCGATGCCCTTGTCGCTGACTTCAAGTGCCGTGGACCCGCCGATGAACAGGCAGCGCCCGGATGTGAGCCTCGGGATCGAGAGACCGAAGCGGCTCAGGTGCGCGAAGATGTCGAAGGCCGCCTTGCGGTTGGAGCGGAACATGGCCTTCGTGACCGGCATGTACTTGTCGCCGGCCGTGGTGCCAGAGGTCTGCGCAAAGTCCTTGACGAGCCCTGGCCAGAGCACGTTCGGCTCCGCCCCATCGCGCATGCGCCGGATGTACGGCGCGAACGCGTGATAGTCCGCATGCGGGACGGCCTGGCGGTACGCATCGACGATCTCGTGATCGGTGCACGCCGCGATCCGCGCAAAGTCGCGCTCCTTGCCGAACACCGTCGACGCGCCGCGCCACAAGAGCGCCCGAAGCTGCTCAACCTGGATCGACGCCGTGCGCTTGGTCCAGTACCCGGCGTCACCCAGGCGCTTGATGCGCCGGTTCAGCCCGGCAGCCATCGCGGCACCGACGATGCCGGTCGGCCCCAGGGGTGGTGCGGTGGCGCTTGGGCTCGTGCTTTCGCTCGTGCTCATGATCTCGGTCCGTCGTCTGGCTGTGTGCTCAGCCGGCGGCGTCGCGTGCGACGAGCTCGTCGGTGAACTCGGTCAGGGCGCTCGCAAACTCGCTCGGGTTCTCGATCATCGGGGCGTGCCCGCAACGCTCGATCCAGCGCAAGCGGGTGTCGGCGATCCCACGATGGAACTCGTGGGCAGCCTCCGGCGGCGTGATGACGTCCTCCCGTCCCCACAGGACCAGCGTCGGCGCGTTGATGCGCCCGAGCTCGCGCCCAAGGTGGTCCCGCCGGACGGAGCGTGCGAGCTTGACCATCGCGCGGGCCCCGTGACGCTCGCTCAGCGCCTCGGCCGCCCGATCGACGTCCGACTCACGGAGGTTCGCCTCGTCGTGGAACAGCTCGGCGACCTTCCCGCGCAGCCATGCACGCGTGAAGCGCCGGCGCACGTTCACGAAGATCGGCCGCTCGGCAAGTCCCGCGGAGCCCGCCAGGACGAGCCCGCGGCACAGCTGCGGGTGGTCCAGCGCGATCCGGAGCGCAACGTGCCCACCGAACGAGTTGCCAACGAGCACCGCGGGCTCGCCGATGCGCTCGGCGAGGAAGCGGGCAGTCAGGTCCGTTGCGCCGTGGATCGAGCAGTGCGGGTCGGGCAGCTCGAGCAGCGGAAGCTCAAAGAGGATGCAGCGGACCTTATCCGAGACCCGCTCAACCACTTGGTCCCAGTGCTCGTTGAGACCGACCAGCCCGTGCAGGAACACCACCGGGATCCCGTCCCCGATCTGAACCACGTCGGCCACGACGCGCCCGTTGGCGTCCGGGACCGGCCACGTGGACGTCGCGTGGGTCGGGACTGCTCTGGTTTCACTGGCTTGACTGGGTCGCACGAGGGCCGCTGACGCCTCCAACAGGATCGACGATGATATCGCCACGGGGCGTGACAGGGGAGAACAGGGGGATCTGATGCGGTCGGACGCGCCCGGCACGCCCGATCAGGGCCATGGCGAAACCCCGGATTCGGGGTCCTTGTCAGGGAATCGGGGGATCAGGAAGGGTCCGCCTCCGTCCGGCTGGTCTCGACGATGCGTCCCTCGGCCAGGTGAACGACCCGGTCCGCACGGGACGCAAGCTGCGGGTCGTGGGTCACCATCACCAGGGTGCGTCCGGTGCGCTCGCGCTCGGCGGCCAGCGCATCGATGATGGCCTGGCCGGTGTCGTGGTCGAGGTTCCCCGTCGGCTCGTCCGCGAGGAGGACCTTCGGGTCATTGATGAGCGCTCTGGCAATCGCGACACGCTGACGCTCGCCGCCGGAGAGCTGAGACGGGCGGTGACGGAGCCGATGGGCGAGGCCGAAGGACTCGAGCAGCTCCGTCGCACGTGCGCGCGCCTCGGGCTGGGCACGCCGGTACGCGAAACGCCCGCGCCGAACCATCGCACCAAGCAGCACGTTCTCGACGACGCTCAACTCCGGAAGCAGGTGGTAGAACTGGAACACGAGCCCGACCGACCTCGCCCGGTAGCGATCAAGGCTCCGCGAGCCAAACCGCGTCACCGCCTGCGACTCGAAGAAGACACCACCCTCCGTCTTCGAGTCCGGCCGGTCGAGCCCCGCAAGCAGATGAAGCAGCGTGGACTTGCCCGAGCCGGACGCGCCGAGGATGGCCACCCACTGCCCGGGCTCGACGCCGAGGTCGACGCCGTGCAGGACCGGGACGTCCTCGCGCTTGAAGCGTCCGACCTTGAGGTGGTAGGTCTTGGCGACGGCGCGCGCCTCGAGGATGGGCGCCGGGCTCGACTCGGTGGTGCTGGGTGCGGCGGCTGTGCTCATTCGAAACGCAGCGCCTCCACGGGCTTGAGGAACGCAGCGCGGATCGCGGGGATCAACGCTCCGAGCAGGCAGAAGCCCAGCCCGCCCGCGACGACGATCGCGGCCTTCACCGGCTCGACGTCGTTCGGGATCCGCGAGAAGTAGTACACCTTCGGGTCCCACACCGTGATCGCGAACGTCCGGCCCAGCCAGTCGTGGATCGGGTTGATGTTCCAGACGATCAGCGTGGCCAGCGCGGCCCCGAGGATCGAACCGATCAGGCCGATCGCGAGCCCATACCGCAGCCAGAGCCACGCGACCCCGGCGCGCGTCGCGCCGATCGAGCGCAGGATCCCGATGTCGCGCGTCTTCTCGGAGACCATCGCCCAGAAGATCGCCAGGATCAGGAAGCTCGCGGTGAACGAGATCACCAGCAGGATGAGCAGGACGAGCGCGATCTCCTTCTGCACCGCCCCGATGAGCATGCCCTGGCGCTGCTCCCACGTCGTGATCTGAATCGAGCCCGAGCCCGGCTCGTTGCGCGTCGCCCCCGCGGGCGGGACCTGCCCCCGACGCTCGCGCTCGAACTCCATGTAGATCTCGTGGCAGCGATCGGCGAGCTCGGCGGGCGTCATCGAGCCGGTGCCGCGCACGAACACGGTCGTCACGCGCGCCGGCGACTCGTCGAGCACCTCGACCTGCCCGAACGCCTCGTCGAACGGATCGGTCGCCTCCTGGCGCACCAGCTCGGCCGCGTCCAGTCGCAACAACCGCTGCGCCTCGGCGAGCGGCATGAACACCGTCGAGCTGTCGATCTGGAACACCTCGGTGCGGAACTCGTTGGCGACCGGGTACGAGCGCGTCACCACCTCGATCGGCCGCCCGGTCCGGTCCACCGGCACGAGGTTGAGCGTCAGCTCGAGGAAGGGAAGGAACCCGCTCTCCCAGCGAACGTCCCCCTCGGGCGTGCGCATCCCGACCGGACCGAACCGGTAGAAGCCCGACTCCGGGTCACGACGACTAAAACCCGCGACCTCGATCCCGGGGACGAGCGCGGGCTCGAACTCGCCCGTCACACGATCGCGCTCGCCCAGCGCGAGTCCGTCGGCGAGCAGTTCCGGCCACGGCCCAATCTCGTCGGCCCGCCAGTCCCCGCCCACCCCGTCGTCGTCCGGCGTCGGCCCGTCCGTCGGCTTCCAGTAGAGGAACCGCTCGTACTCCGTCACGCGGGCGTAGGACTGCACGTCGATGCCCTGGACCGTCACGCCCTGGAGGCGTCCGTCCGGCAGGCCCAGCATGCCGAACGTCTCGACGACCGGCGTCGCCCCCGCGACGTTCTCGTCCTCTTCCAGGCGATCGATCAGGTCCTCATAATGGGCGAAGCCGGCCGTCGGCCAGCTCACGGCCACATCACCCACGATCGCCTTCCCGGCGTCCAGGAGCATGACCAGGAACCCGCCCATGATGGACCAGACGAGCAGCACCACCGCCGTGCACAACATCACAGCGATCGCCGCCAGGAGCGGCATGATCTTGCTCGAGAGATAGCGCCGAGTGAGGAGCGCCTGGTACATGGCAGCGAGTGTAGGGACGGTGCCCCGTCGTGCGTGGTGGTGGCGGGCTGAGGGAGAGGGCTCGCGGGCGGTCCGGGAGGCCGTCCCGTGAATACAGTTGGGCGATGGTTGGATCGGTTTGCACAACCCGCGGGATTGGGGAAGAAACACCTGATCGCGGCGCGATCGGACGCCCCCTGAAGATCGGCTCGCTCGAGCTGACCTCGAACCTGCTCCTCGCGCCGATCGCGGGCTACTGCGACCTGGCGTTCCGGCTGACCTGCCGCTCCTTCAACGATGACCCCGCCGGCGAACAGGGCGGACTTGGTCTGGCCTGCACCGACCTGCTCTCCCCGCACGGGCTGCTCAAGGGGACCGCGCGCTCGCTCGACCTCGCCAAGACCAACGACGAGGACCGGCCGATCGGGATGCAGCTCTACGGCTCCGACCCGTCGATCATGGGTGAAGGGGCCGCGTGGGCCGTCGAGCACGGGGCCTCGCTCGTCGACATCAACATGGGCTGCCCCGTCGACAAGATCACCAAGAAGGACGGGGGCTCCAAGCTGCTCTGCGACCCCGACCGGGCCCTGCGGATCGTCGAATCCGTGCGCACAGCGGTGGACCGCGCATCGAACGGACGCGTCCCGACCACCATCAAGACCAGATTGGGGTGGTTCGACGACGAACCCGTCGCCGAGTGGCTCGCCCCGAAGCTAATCGAGGCCGGGGCGATGGCCGTGACCCTGCACGGGCGGACCACCGCGCAGAAGTTCCGGGGCCACGTGGACCTCCCCGGAATCCGGCGTGTCGTCGAGGCGATCGATGGGCGGGCCCCGGTGATCGGCAACGGGGACGTCAAGGAACCGGAGGACGCCCTCCGCATGATCGAAGCGACCGGGTGCGACGGCGTGATGATCGGACGGGGGGCCCTGAGCACGCCCTGGCTCTTCCGGGACGCCTGGACCCTGCAGCGCCGCGGTTCATGCCCGGATTGCCCGGAGTTGCATGCAAGAATCGAACTGGTGCGTCGTTTCTTGGAACTGATGAGAAAGCACCGTGGGGATCGCGGTGCGATGATCCAGATGCGGAGGCGGATCAGCTGGTTCGCAAAGCGTTTGGGTCCATGCCGCCCCCTGCGTGAGGCGGTGCGTCTGGCGGAGGATCCAGAGAGCGTGCATCGTGCGCTCGACGCGTTTCTGGGCGGCAATCTCCAGCCCGCCCCGTGTCGTGACGAACAAGGAACGGGCCGGGGGGCCGACAGGATCGATCAACCGGCGGCGGGCGCCGCCTAGCACACGGATCAAAGCAACACCGCCCCAAGATCCACCTGATCCAGGGGCATACCAAGCCACCACACCTCGGGCCGAAGAGGAAGGAACCGAACCCCATGAAGCTCTCGAGACTGATCGTGATCACAGCGGCCGCGGGCGCCCTTGCGGCGACCAGCCCCGCACTCGGGCAGAGCAAGAAGCCGCAGAACCCTCAGCCCGTCAAGGACGCCGGCAAGGTAAACCCGGGGCGCCAGCCGGTGAAGCCGGCCGACAAGGATGCAGCTCCGGGGCTCGACCAGGACGCGGGCGAGCGTCCGACCGACCCGCCCAAGGGTCCGGTCCGCCCCGTGCGCACCGACATCCCGCTGACGTTCGACTCGAGCTCGCACGACTTCGGCGCGGTCTTCGACACCGCCCCGGTCACGCACGTGTTCCGCTTCACGAACACGAGCACGAGCCCGGTGAAGATCAAGGGCGTCCGCGCGACGTGCGGGTGCACGACGCCGCAGCTCACCAAGACGCTGTACCAGCCCGGCGAGTCCGGCGAGATCAACGTGACCTTCAACCCGGCCAACCGTCGGGGCGAGCAGCACAAGACGGTCCGCGTCTCGTTCGAGCAGCCGCCCATCGCCGACGCGCAGCTCGACATCACCTCGTTCGTCAAGCCGCTCGTCACCATCGATCCCGTCAAGACCTCGATCCCGAGCGTCGAGCGCGGCGTCGGTGCGTCGAAGATCATTGAGGTCGCGGGTCGTCGCGAGGGCTTCGACATCCTCGAGGTCACCAGCGACAACGAGTGGGTCTCGACCAAGGTCCTCGAGTCCGAGGTCGTCGAGCTCTACGGCGACATGATGACCCGCTTCAAGATCGAGGCCACGGTCTCACCCGATGCGCCGCTCGGTCGGATCATCACGCAGATCCGCGTCAAGACCAACGACCCGCAGGCGACCGTCCAGTCGCACACGATGATCGCCAACGTCGAGGGCGAGCTCCGCGCGACGCCCGATCGCCTCACGCTCCGCCTCCGCGGACTCAACCAGCCCTTCACGCAGACCATCCGACTGCAGTCGCGGCAGGGAACGGACTTTGACATCACCGACCTCGCCCTCGAGGGCATGGACTCGCTCGGCGCCGTCGTCGACCTGCGCCCCGTCGACCTCGCCAACGGGCAGCGTGAGTACACCGTCACCGTCGCGGGCACCGGCCCCCGCTCCCACGGGCCCTTCACCGGCTCGCTGATCGTGCGGACGTCCCTCGAAGACTCGGACGAGATGCAGATCCCGCTCTCGGGCGTGGTCCTGCGGAACCCGACCAACGCCGCCGTCACGCCGCTCAAGGATGGGCCCACGCGCGTCACGCCGACGACCAAGACGGCCGACAAGACCACCGCCAGGACACCCGAGAAGAAGAACACGGTGTCGCCGGCGAAGAAGAAGTAAGCGACCGACCGATCCCGTCCCTCCCCGCCCCGACCGGGGGCGGGGAGCGGGCGGTTCATGTGCGCACGCGCCTCCTCACCCACCGCGTGCGCACCGGGGTGAAAGGGAACCCGCGATGAAACTGGTTGTCCACATGGGCGTGCTGCTCGGCGTCGGGCTCGGGCTCGGGCTCGCCGACATGGCGCTCCGCCCGCTGGCCGAGTCCGCCGAGAACGCGACCGATATCAACGACCTGATCGGCCAGACCGATCCCGACTCAGGGACGCCGGCCAACACCGAGCCCGACGTCGACACCCCCGAGATTCGGGACCCGGTCGACGACGGCACCGGCAACACCGAGCCCGTCGACGACGGGACGAGTGACAACACCGAGCCGGTCGTCGACACGCCGCCCGACGTCCCGGTCGTCACGTCAGAGCCCGAGTTCCCGCGCACGACGCCAGGCCCGAACTGGCCGGCCCACCACGTGACCGTCGAGCAGGCGTCGCAGCTGTTCGGACGCCCCGACGTGCTGTTCGTCGATGCCCGCGCACTGGACAAGTTCGAGGAAGGGCACGTCCAGGGCGCGATCTGCCTCCCGCTCGAGGCCTTCCACGGGCAGCAGCCCCAGATCCTCGAGTTCCACACGTCCATGGACTTCCCGATCGTCGTCATCTACTGCGGCGGCGGCGACTGCGAAGAATCCGATGCCGTGCGCGACCTGCTCATGCCCGACGGATACGAGAACGTCTACGTGATGCACGACGGATGGCCGGGCTGGGTCAAGATGGGCCTCCCGGGCGAGACCGGGCAGGGCGAGTTCGAAGGCTTCTACGACTGGTAACCCGCCTCACCACCCCCACTCACACCCCGGGCGCGCGACGCGCCCAACGGAGCGAATCGACGATGGGCGACAAGGACTCGTGCTCAGCTGGGTGCGGAATGACCCGGTGGATCGCGCTCCCGGTGCGCGTGGCGCTCGGGGGCGTGTTCGTCTTCGCGGCGTTCAACAAGCTGTTCATCACGAACGGCCCCGCGCTGTTCAACAAGTCCATCCACGCGTTCAAGCTCGATGAGTACGGGATGACCGAGGGGATGATGACCCTCTCGACACACCTGGTCCCGTGGGTCGAGCTCGTCGCAGGCCTCGCGCTCATCCTGGGCTTCTGGCTGCGCGCGGCCGCGACCATTACCGGGGCGATGCTCGTCGTCTTCATCGCGATGTACGCCTCGGTGCTGCTCCGCGACCTCAACGTCGAGTGCGGGTGCTTCGGCAAGCTCTCGCCGTTCTGCCCGAAGACCGTCGGCTCGTGCCACATCCTCCAGAACGCGACGATGCTCCTGATGGCGGGCCTCCTCGCCTGGTGGGGACGCAGCGCGATCTCGGTCGACGGGATGCTCGCCGGCAAGGCCAAGGCCCCCGCCGACGCGGCCTGACCCCGGCCGCCCTTCCAGACCCCGAATCAGACGGCAACCCGGCCCGGAGCCCGTGGTGGCCCAGCCTGGGGGGCGTGTCTACGCTTGCGTTCGTCAAATGTGATTCCGTTGCCCGCTCCGCTTGAGGGTGGGCCGCACAGACCGAGACGGAAAGGAAGCGGATCAGATGGCCAGAATGCGTGGCGGTTTCGGTGGGCAGCCCAAGGTCAAGGTCGTTCGGACCGGCGAGGCGGGCAAGCCGTTCGTGGACTACAAGGACGTGGAGAACCTGCGTCGGATGATGAGCCCGAACGGGAAGATCTACGGGCGCAAGCGCCTGATGCTCACGGCCCGCGAGCAGCGGATGGTCGCCCAGGCGATGAAGCGTGCCCGCTTCCTCGGCCTGCTCCCGTACACCTCCGCGACGCTCTGATCCTCTCTCAACATGGACAGGTCCCCGATCTACGACGCGCTCTCGCAGCGCTTCGATGACATCGCTGCGCTCGCGAGGCGGGACGAGCGCATGCGAGCCGCCGCCGACGCGCTGTGGGATGCGCTCAGCCCCCACGCCGTCTCCTGGATCGGCTTCTACCTATCCGAACCCGGCTCGATGGTCCACGCCGACGGGCGGCGCGAGGACGGCATGGTCCTCGCCCCGCACCGCGACAAGCCCGCATGCTCGCCGATCGGGATGCACGGCGCCTGCGGCCAGGCGTTCACCAACGCCCACTCCTTGGTTGTCACAGACGTCGCCAACCTCGGCGAGGGCTACGTCGCGTGTGACCCACGCGACCTGAGCGAAGTCGTCGTTGTCCTCCGGGAGGCCGACGGAACGCCCTGGGGCGTGCTCGACGCCGACAGTTTCGAGCACGCGGCATTCAACGAGAGCGATGCTCGTTCCTTGGCGGAACTCATGCGCCGCGCAAAACTCGATGCAGGCGATCCGGCCGGCATCGTGACCGTCTAGCCATAGAACGCGATCAGAACTCCGGATCACACGCAAAGCTGACGCGACGACCGGTGTCGGGATCGGTGAATCCCAGCGTGCGTGCGTGGAGCATCAGACGCGGGGCGGGGTGGTCCTCGCCATAGAGCACATCTCCGAGGATCGGATGGCCGACGTGCGCACAATGCACGCGGAGCTGGTGCGTCCGCCCCGTCAACGGCGTCAACTCGAGGCGCGTGCGGTCCGTCTCGTAGCTCAGCACGCGCCAGTGCGTCACGGCCGGGCGTGCGTGCGACCGATCGACGACCTGCACCGGTCGGTTGAACGGATCCGGACGCACCGGGATCTCGATCGTCCCCGAGAGTTCGCGCACGCGCCCGGCAACGAGCGCGACATAGGTCTTCTCGACGTGCCGGTCCTGGAACTGCACGGACAGTGTCCGCTGGGCGTCCTCATCGAGGGCGCACGCGATCAGACCGGACGTGTCCATGTCCAGACGGTGGATCGTGACCGGACCCGTCGCGCCGGGGTAGAGCGCGCGGACGCGCTCGGCGACGCAGTCGCGCTTCTCGGGACCCTTGCCCGGGACGGAGAGCATGCCGCTGGGCTTGTTGACGATCACGAAGCGAGCATCCGCGTGGACGACGTTGAGCTCCGGGAAGGGCGCGAGCCCCGGCATGGGCGGGGGCGGCGGGCGGGGCGGGGGCGGAACTGGGGGTTGGTCGCTCATGGGGGCAGGGGCGGCAGGGCGCTAGGCTTCCGGCGGCCCGGCATTCGCCGGGCGAGGTTCATCCACGGAGAGTGTGCATGATGCTTGGAGCCTTGGCGCCGCTGGTCACGTCCGCCGTCCTGTGTCAGCCCGGGAGCGGCTGGCCGGTTGCCCCGAAGCCATGGGTGGCGGCCGAGTCCGAACTGCTCGTGGACCACGTCCAGCTGACGTCCGCGCAGGACTTCACCAAGGCCGGCGAGGCCTACTTCGGCCCGGACGGGGAGTGGATCATCTTCCAGGCCGTGGCTCGCCCTCCGGAGGGTGAGGCGCCCAGCCCACACTACTCGATGTACGTCGCGAAGCTGACTCGCGACACGTCGGGAGACGTCAACGGCATCGAGGAGCCGATCCTGATCTCGCCCGAGGGCAGCGCCAACACATGCGGGTGGCTGCACCCCGAGGCCCCGTGGGTCGTGATGTTCGGGTGCACATTCGAGGAGCCCCGCGAGGAGAACCAGCCCGGGTACCAGCGCGGGACCGGCCGCTACAAGTGGCAGTTCCCGGCCGAGACCGAGGTCGTCACTCGCACGATCCGTGAGATCTACGAGGACCGCAAGGACGCGCGTCAGGCACCCGCCGAGTTCGATCTCGCTGCGCGTCACGACGTGAACGCCCCGATCGCCATGTTCACGCACGACGGGTACGACGCGGAGGGCTCGTTCAGCCCGTGCGGTCGTTACGTGCTGTACGCGCGGATGATCCAGCCGGTCTCGAAGAACCTCGACCTCTTCATCTTCGACACCAAGACCGGACGCCACATCCCGATCGTCGAAGATGAGGGATACGACGGCGGCCCGTTCTTCAGCCCCGATGGCAAGTGGATCTGCTACCGCTCCGACCGACGCGGTGACAACCTGCTCCAGCTCTACGTGGCCGAACTCGCCTTCGACTCCGAAGGCGTCCCCACCGGGATCACCCGCGAGATCCAGCTCACCGACAACGAGCACGTCAACTGGTGCCCCTTCTGGCTCCCGTCGTCCAAGGACGGCAAGGGCGTGCTCGTCTACGCGACCAGCGAGATCGGGCACCTCAACTACGAGGTCTTCGCGATCGAGGTCGACGCGTCAAAGGACTCCGACTCCCTGCGCAAGCGCCGCGTGACCAACGCGGGCGGGTTCGACGGCCTCCCGGTCTTCAACGCCGACGGGTCGCTCATGATGTGGACCAGCCAGCGCGGCCCGGCCCTGCCCGAAGACGGGCGCTCGACCTCGCAGATCTGGATCGCGAAGCCCGTTGAGAAGGCCTGGCGCGACAACGACGCGCTGTTCGGCGCTCCCGAGAAGAGATGATCCTGCCCGAGGACTACGGGCTCGGGCCGGACGACACGCTCGCGTTCACGCACGAGGTCTCGCCACGCCCGGAGTTCGACGCGTTCTGGCGCTCGTGGCGGGAGGAGCTCCGTGCGATTGCGTACGAGCTGCGTCTGCGCCGCGCGGACGAGACCGATCCGAGTGACTCTGGGGCAGACCACGGGGTCGCGAGCGTTCGAAACGTGCAGGTCGGCTGCCGCGTCGTTGGGGACTTGGTGCGCGCGCCAAACGTGTGCGTCGTCCTGCACGGCGCAGAGGTCGACCCGCTCGGCGAGCAGCCGGAGTGGGAACGCGCGGTCGAGGCATCCGACGCCTCGCTCTGCTGCGTCCTCCTGCGCGTACGCGGCTACGCAGGATCACGCCAGGGAGCGGGCTCGCTCGCGCAGCGCGAGGGCTTCGGTGGGGAAGGCTGGATCACGCATGGCCTCGAGAGCGACGACGACTGGGTCGTCCCGCTGGCAACCGCCGACATCGCGTCGTGCGTGCTGGCGATCCGCAAACGCATCGGACCCGAGCGACGACTGTCGCTGCGTGGAGAGTCACTCGGAGGCGGCCTGGCGGTGCTCGCGGCCGCCCAGCTTGCGCAGATGAGCCAAGAGGACGGAACCGCCGACCCAATCGACCGTCTGATTCTGGGTCTGCCATCGCTCGGAGCATGGACCTGGCGGGCCGAAGGTGCGGCCTTCGGAATGGGAGCCGACCTACTCGCCCGCGTCCGCGCAGAAGGCGAACGGGGCGTGCGGCTGCTCGAGCGGGCGGGACTATGCGACAGCGTGGCCCACGCCCCGAGCGTGCGCGCGCCGGTAATCTGCAAGCTCGCCCTCCGCGACGAGGTCGTGCCCGCCCCGACAGCCGCAGCCGTGTTCAACGCACTCGGCTCGGAGCAGAAACGGGCGTTCGTGACCCCGTGCGGGCACTTCGACTCGGGGATCCGCAACGCACGGCGCCACGCGCTGTTCGAGCGACTGGGTCGCGAGTGGATGACAGGCGACGCCCCGGATGTCATCATGGGACGCTGGGCGGACGTGCTGCGGGATGGGGATCGCCCCCCGCCCGCGCCGGCCTCGGCAGATGGAGCGAGCGATGGATGACGGATCACAGGGCGGGCTGTTCGGAGAGACGGGCGCCACGTCAGCGGAGTCTGCGCCGCCGGGTGATGCGCGCCTCGTCGCGTCATACGTCGAGGTGGGGCGGACGCTCGACGACCTGCCATACACGGACGACTTCGAGCGCCTGTGCTCGCTCGCAGGGATCGACGACTCGGGCGCCGCACGTCGGGCGGCCCTGCACCGCCTGCTCAACCTGCGGAAGGCGTCGAAGCTGCCGAAGGTCGGCAAGGCCCAGTCGTCGCGCGTCTCGCTCGAGCCCGAGGAGGCAGACCTGCTGGGGTCGATGGTGGTCGAGGCCGCCGGGAGCATGGGCCAGCGCGACAACCTGCCCTACAGCAGCGAGTTTGATGCGCTGGTGGATCGGTTCAACCAGCGCATCGGGCGATCGCTCACCGCCCACGACGTCTGGCGTGTGGTCGCCAAGCTCGCCAAGTGACCGGGCTATGCTCGGCTGTGTGCGGGGCGGGGCGCGGGGGCGGGGCGGGGGGAAGCGAGGGCCGGGATGGTGAAGGGATCGACGCGGGCGCTGCTGGGATCACTGGTTGACTACGCGGGCCTGTTCCCGCCGGCGAAGCTGCCGATGGACGAGTCGGTGCGCAACTACGCGTCGTACCGGTCGTCCGGGCACTCGTGGATGCTGGGACGGTTCATCTGCCCGGTGTCGCGTCTGGAGGAGTTCCGGCGCGGGGCGACCGAACTGCTCCCGTCGCACGCGGACGACGGGTTCTGGTCGATGTCCGCCATCATCGACGGGGACCTGGACGAGAACCTCGACTCGATCTTCGCGTTCAACCACGAGCACGAGCGAGCCGAGAACGGGCTCGCGCAGGTCGAGACCATCGAGCTCAAGGCCGACGACGCGCGCGTCATCGACGAAGCGCTCGACCTGATCCCCGAGGAGCTGGTGCCCTTCTTCGAGGTGCCGTCCAGCGAGGACCCGCGCGGCTTCGTCGCGGCGCTCGCGGGCAACGACGCGTGCGCCAAGATACGCACCGGCGGCGTCAAGCCCGAGATGATCCCGCCCGCGAAGGATGTCGCCCGGTTCATGCTCGCCTGCGCAGCCGCGGAGGTGCCGTTCAAGGCGACCGCCGGCCTGCACCACCCCGTGCGCGCCGAGTACCCCCTGACCTACGAGCCCGACGCGCCCAGGGGCGTCATGCACGGGTTCCTGAACGTCTTCGTCGCGAGCGTGCTCGTGCGCGAGCGGGCGATCGACCTGGACGGGTGCATCGAGGTCCTCGAGACCACCGACCCCGCGGCGTTCGCCTTCGAAGACGACCGGTTGGGCTGGCAGAAGGTGCTCGCCGATCGCGAGGCCGCCGAGCGGATCCGCGAGGGCTTCGCGATGAGCTACGGCTCGTGCTCTTTCACGGAACCCGTGGAGGACCTCCAGGGCCTGGGGCTGCTCGACTGAGCAGGCATATCCTCTCTCCCCTCCACCCCCCACCCGCCAGGGAGACAGCGATGCCCTTCGAGCCCGACGCGACCCACGACCCGAACCTCAAGTCGTGGGTCGAGAGCGCCAACGACGCGGGGACCGACTTCCCGATCCAGAACCTCCCCTACGGCGTGTTCTGCCTCAATGGCGAGGACCCCTGGGACGACGCACGCCCCGGCGTTGCCATCGGCGACAAGATCCTCGACCTGCAGGTGTGCGCCGAGGCGGGCCTCTTCGACGGGCTCGACACCGAGGACGAACCGATCCTCTACGAGTTCGGGACCATCGGGCTCAACGGGCTCATGCTCGCCTCGCCCGAGCGCCGGCGCCGCGTGCGGGCGCGCATCAGCGAACTGCTCAGCGAGAGCTGCCCGGAACTCAAGGACAACGCCGACGTGCGCGACGAGGCCATCGTCCCCATGGACGCGGCCCAGATGCTCATGCCCGCGGAGATCGCGGACTACACCGACTTCTACGCGTCCGTGCACCACGCCACGAACGTCGGATCGATGTTCCGCCCCACGAACCCGCTGCTCCCCAACTACAAGTACGTGCCCATCGGCTACCACGGGCGCGCATCGTCGATCGTGGTCTCGGGCGCGGAGGTGCGCCGGCCCAGCGGCCAAACCCGTCCGAGCGACGACGAGCCGCCGGTCTTCGGCCCGTGCAAGCTGCTCGATTACGAGCTCGAGGTCGGCTTCTTCATCGGCCCGGGCAACGAGATCGGTGAGCCGATCGGGATCGACAAGGCAGGCGAGCACCTCTTCGGCATGTGCCTCGTCAACGACTGGTCGGCGCGTGACATGCAGAAATGGGAGTACCAGCCGCTCGGCCCGTTCCTGGCCAAGAGCTTCACGACGACGATCTCGCCGTGGGTCGTGACGGGCGACGCCCTCGCGCCGTTCCGGTGCGCGTCGTACGAGCGTCCGTCGGGTGACCCGGCCCCGCTCGCGCACCTGTACGACAACGACGATCAGCAGGCCGGTGGCGTAGACCTCACGCTCGAGGTCCTGCTCAGCTCCGCCAAGATGCGCGAGGCCGGCATGGAGCCCGTCAGCCTCAGCAAGGGCAACTTCAAGAACATGTACTGGACGATCGCGCAGATGATCGCCCACCACTCGTCCAACGGCTGCAACCTCCAGGCCGGCGACCTCATGGCCAGCGGCACCATCTCCGGACCGGAGCGCTCAAGCCGCGGGTGCCTGCTCGAACTGACCTGGGACGGCCCCGGCGAGCCGGGCGCCGACCCCGTCCCCGGCACGCAGCGCACGCCGATCCGGCTCCCGACCGGTGAGGAGCGCAAGTTCCTGGCCGACGGGGACGAGGTCATCATCCGCGGCTGGTGCGAGCGCGACGGCTTCCGACGCATCGGTTTCGGTGAGTGCCGCGGCATCGTGACGCCGGCGGTGTAGCGAACGATCAGCTCGGCCTGCGGAAGATCGCCAGGCATGCGCTCTGCCCGTGCAAGAAGACACCGTCGCCGACCGGCCCGATCTCCCCGGCCGCGAAGCAGCCGGCGAGAGGCACTGGCTGGGTCGACTCCCCACTCGCTTCAGCCCCGACGCTCTCGAACGCGCGCGTGACGGCCGTCGCGTCGTGGTTCGGCTCGTCGAACAGACGCGTCCCACGCCCGTTGCATGTCAGCAACAAGACGCCCTCGGGGCGCTCGTAGAGCTTCTGGCCATCGAGGAGCATCGCGAGGTCCTCATCGGCGGTGCGCGCATCGCGAAGATGGAACTGCACGGTCTGCCCCGTGCGCATCAGATCCTCGACCGCGAGCGCGCCCGTCGTCTTCTCGACGCCGACGACCTTGCGGATCAGGAAGTCCCCGCGCCCGAAACGGTCCTTGTACTCCGTCGCGGCCCTGCCGACGTAGACGCCCCTGGACAGCAGCGAGCGATCCGGCTCATCGAGCCCTTGGATCGCGCCCTCGAGGGTCTGCAGCGCTGGGTGCCCGCCGAGCGTCCGCACGAGCTGGTTCTTCGCGTCGGTGACGACCAACGTCGGGCCGAACGGGCGGCAGCCCTGGCTGACGACGGGATCGACACGGACGGGGCCGCTGAGCGTGACGATGACGCCACCGGTGCTCGCGATCCGATCCGGCCCAAGGACGATCGCGTTCGCGCCCGGCTTGGTCGCGCCAGACGCCATCCCGCCGAGGATCGGAATCGCGTCCGGCCCCTGGGCCGCCGGTCGGGCGCCGGCAAGGGCGGGCAGGAGCGTCGTGATCGGCACGCTGAACGGGTCGGCGAAGAGGAAGATCGCGCGAGCGTCATCGTCGAGGTCGAGAAACTCCCCCACCTGATCCGAGTCCTGCAGCGACGGCATGTCGTCGAGCGACTGAACCCGCGCCCGGATTGCATCGCCCGCAATCGCAAGGACACTCACGCCCGGCACACGCTCGAGCTCACTCTCGCCCCCGATCACACCCTCGACGCTCATCCCGACGATCTGCACACCGGAACGCGGCGAGCCGAACACCTCGCGCACCGCGGCGAGGACCAGCGGAGCGTCGGCGATGTGACGGTCCGCAAAGAACAGGAACACGAGCACCGCCGACGCCTCGCCGAGTTGCTCCGCCGCCTGGCGCGCAGAAAAGCGGGCGGCCTCGGTCGCGTCCATGTGCCCGGACATCCCGGCGCCGACGCGGAGCGGTTGTTGTGTTCCTCCTGCCACGGGTGGAGTGTACGATCGGCGCATGGCCAAGCAACGACTCCTGCCGTTCGTCCTGGTCGCCGGCGTCCTGCTCTGCATCGGCCTGCTGCTGACGGGCGGCGTCTTGGTCGTGCTCTGGACCACCCCGCCGCGCTACGTGGTGCCGCCGCGGGCCAATGGCGCGCTCTACGGAGCGATCGCCGACTACCGCGCGATCGATCGGATCGAGGCGATGGTGAGCGAGCATCCCGAGTGGGTCAACATGTGCACGGGAAGCGCGATGACCCCAATTGCCTCGGCGGTCCAGTCACGACGCCCCGACGTGGTCGCTCTGCTCCTCGACCACGGCGCCGACCCCACGATCGACCCCGCCCGCACCGAGCCCGGGCCCGATCTCCCGGTAAACGACGATGTCATCGTGATCTCACCCGACTTCAGCGCCCTCGCGACCGCCGCCTTCCAGGGCGATGTCGAGGTGCTCCGCATGATGCTCGAGCACGAGGGAGCGGCACAGTGGCTGGACGCCGAACACCTCCAGCGGATCCTGGACAGCGGGATCAACCCCGAAAGCACGTCGGCGCTGCTCCGAGAGACCCTCGATCGCCTCAGCGATCCGGAGCACCGGCCGGGTACGCCCGAGGATGGCCCCTAGAATCGCCCCACGAAAGGGAGACACGATGATCAAGGCCGCGTTGATGATGGTTGTGTACGCGTTGGTGCTCGTCATGGGCGGCGTCGTCGCCTACATGCTCGCGCCGGAGGGGGCCAACGCCGCAACGGCATTGATCGTGCCGAGCGCATGCGCGGCACTCATGATCGCCTGCGCGGTCATGACCCTCATGCTCAAGAAGAACAAGAGGGTCGGCATGATCGGCATCCACGTCGGCCTGATCCTCCCGCTCGTCTTCACCGCCGCCTTCATCCAGCGGGCCGTCGCAGGCTACGGCTCCATCGGCGCGTACAAGGAGGCCAACGCGGCGTACGTCGAGGCCGTCGCCAACGACGCCACACTCGCCGAGGAAGAGAACCGCGAGGCCTTCTTCAAGGAGAAGGATGCCCCCGATCACTCCAAGGCTTACCTCGTCGCGACGCTCGCACTGCTGAGCGGCTCGAGCGTCATGGGCTTCTTCGCACTCATCTCCATGCGTCCCAAGCCGAGCGACCGGACATGACACGCGCCGGTGGGGATGGCTCGGGGGCAAGGGGAGGAGTCGCCCGCTGCGAGCGCCTGGTGGTCAAGATCGGAAGCGCCGTCGTGACGGATGGCACATCGCTGGACGCCGCGCACGTCGGGCGGATCGCGGGCGAAGTCGCGGTCCTGATCAAGGCGGGGCGTCAAGTCGTGATCGTCTCGTCGGGCGCAGTCGCCAGCGGGTGCGAGGGGATGGGCCTCAAGACGATGCCGCGCAAGATCGCGGAGCGCCAGGCGGCAGCCGCCGTCGGCCAGTCGCTCCTGATGCGCGCGTGGTCATCAGCGCTCGCCCGCCGCAAGCTGGTCGGCGCTCAGGTGCTGCTGACCGACGACGACATGCACGACCGGGCGCGTTTCCTCAACGCCCGGCGCACGCTGGAGACCCTGCTCGCGCGCGGGATCGTCCCCATCGTCAACGAGAACGACTCCGTCGCCTTCGACGAGATCAAGCTCGGCGACAACGACCGGCTGAGCGCCCTCGTCTGCGGCCTGGTCGGCGCAGGCGGGCTGGTGATGCTCTCGAGCGCACCGGGGCTGATGGACAAGCGACGCATCGTGCCCTGCGTGACGGACATCGAGGCCGCGCGGGCGCTCGTGCGCCCCGGCACGTCGGGCGTCGGCACGGGAGGGATGGGGACGAAGCTCGAGGCCGCACAGATCGCGGGCGAGCACGGCACGACCACGGTCCTGGTCTCCGGACACGAACAAGACGCCCTGACGCGCGCGGCCCGTGGCGAGGTGATCGGAACCGTCTTCGACCTCGCGGGCAGGGCCGGACGCAACCAGCGCGCCGCACGCAAGAGCTGGATCCGACACGCAGCACGCGGGCGCGGGCGCGTGGTCGTTGACGACGGAGCCGCACGAGCGCTCACCGCACGCGGCGCAAGCCTCCTCCCCAAAGGCGTCGTCGGCGTCGAGGGCTCCTTCGCGATGGGCGCGGTCATCGACGTCGTAGACCCCCACGGCACGCGAATCGGACGCGGCATCGCCGGATACGCGTCGGATGAAATCGACAAGATCCGAGGCTGCAAGACCACCGAGATCCGGCGCGTCCTCGGCTACGCGTACTGCGACGAAGTCATCCACCGCAACGACCTGGTCGTCACCAAGAAGGAGAGCGGGTCATGACGCGAATCGTGGAGGCAGCACAACAGGCCGCGGCCGCCGCACGAGCCATCGCCACGCTCACGAGCGAAGAGAAGAACGCTGTGCTGCTCGACCTCGCGGACCGGATCGAACGTGAGCCCGGCGCCGTCCTCGACGCGAACCGTTCCGACATGACGCGGGCGCGCGAATCCGGGATCGGTGACGCCAAGCAACGCCGCCTGGAACTAACCGAAGCCAGCCTGACACGCCTCGCGGCCGGGCTGCGCCAAGTCGCGGAGCTCCCCGACCCTGTCGGCGAGGTGACACGCGAGAGCACGAACGCCGCGGGCCTGAAGGTGCGCCGCGTGCGTGTGCCGCTGGGCGTCGTGGCGATGATCTACGAGGCCCGCCCAGGTGTCACCGCCGACGCGTTCGCGCTCTGCTTCAAGGCCGGCAACGCCTGCATCCTCAAGGGCGGCAAGGAGGCCGACGAGTCCAACCGCGTGATCGCCGGGCTGGTCCAAGCCTCGCTCGCCGCCTGCGACGCCCCCGAAGACGCGATCGTTCAGCTCACCACCAGCGAACGTTCCGACCTCGTCGAACTCCTCAAGCAGGACCAGCACGTCGACCTCGTCATCCCGCGCGGCGGGCGCCCGCTCATCGAGTTCGTCCACGAGCACTCGCGCATCCCGACCGTCCAGCATTTCGAGGGTGTCTGCCACGTCTACATCGACGACTCCGCCGACATCGACAAGGCCATCGAGATCTGCGTCAACGGCAAGACCTCGGCACCCGCCACGTGCAACGCCACCGAGTGCGTCCTGGTCCACAAGGAGATCGCCGCCGAGCTGATCCCGCGCCTCGTGGCCCGACTGGCAGCGGAGGGCGTCGAGGTGCACGGCGGCCCGATCGTGACGTCCCTTGCACCCGAAGCGAAGCCGGCAGCGCCGGAGGACTGGGGACGCGAGTTCCTGGACCTGGTGCTCGCGATGCGCGTCGTCGCATCGATCGACGAGGCGATCGAGCACGTGCAGGAGTACTCGAGCGACCACACCGACGCGATCCTGACGACGACCGACCCGCACGCCGAACGGTTCACACGCGAGGTCCGCTCCTCATGCGTTCTGGTCAACGCCTCGACGCGCTTCAACGACGGCTTCGAGCTCGGCCTCGGCGCCGAGATCGGGATCTCGACATCCCGTGTCCACGCCTACGGCCCCATGGGCCTCGAGCAACTGACCATCGAGCGGTACGAGGTGCGCGGGGACTGGCAAGTCCGGAGGTAGGTGCGGGGAGAACGCCATCCGGTAGACTCGCCACGAGACTGGAGGGACCGGATGAAGCTGCGTTTCTTCGGCGCGGCCGGTGAGGTCACCGGATCGTGCACGCTGGTAGAGACCGACCGGGCACGCCTGGTCGTCGACTTCGGCATGTTCCAGGGCGGGGGCGAGGCAGAACGCCACAACCGGCGCTTCCCGCCCGTGCGACCGGACGACCTCGACGTCGTCCTGCTCACGCACGCGCACCTCGACCACTCGGGGCGCCTGCCGATGCTCGTGCGCGAGGGCTACGAGGGCAAGATCCTCGCAACCCCCGCGACGATCAACCTCTGCCAGATCCTCCTCAAGGATGCCGCGTACCTGCAGGAGAAGGACGCCGAACGGACGTCCCGCAGGCGCATGCGCGCTGGCAAGGCGCCCGTGTACCCGCTCTTCAACTCGCGCGACGCGGAGCTCGCACTCGCTCGCCTCGCGCCCATCCCCTACGACGAAGCACGCGAGGTCGCGCCGGGTGTCACGGCACGCTACGTCGACGCCGGACACATCCTTGGCTCCGCCAGCATCGAGCTGACCATCCATGAAGAAGGCAAGGGCGGGAAGCCCAAGTCGAAGGTCATCGTGTTCTCCGGAGACATCGGCCCGAAGGGCACCCCCCTGCTCCGCGACCCAGTCGGCTTCGACCATGCCGACGCGCTCGTCCTCGAGTCGACCTACGGCGACCGTGACCACCGCCCGCTCGATGCCACGCTCGACGAGATGATCGACATCCTCTCCTGCTGCGACGCCGGCTCCGGCAAGGCCCTGATCCCGTCGTTCGCCGTTGGCAGGACGCAGAACCTGGTCTACCACCTCGGCGAGATGGGCCGCACGGGCGTGCTCCGCAACCCGAAGGTCTTCGTCGATTCACCCATGGCCACGAGCGCCACCACGCTGTACCGAGCCCACCGGGAACTCTTCGACGACGAGGCCTGGGAGATCATCAACAACGGCGATAGCCCGCTCGCATTCCCCGGCCTGAAGTTCACCAAGTCCGTCGAGGAATCGATGCGCCTCAACCATCGGCGCGACGGCGTCATCGTCATCTCGGCCGCCGGAATGTGCACGGGCGGGCGGATCCTCCACCACCTCAAGCACGGCCTGCACCTGCCCGAGACACGCGTGATCTTCGTCGGCTACCAGGGGCGCGGGACACTCGGGCGTCGCCTCGTCGATGGCGCCAAGGTCATCAAGATGTTCGGCGAGAAGATCGCCGTCAAAGCGTCGATCCACACGCTCGGCGGCTTCAGCGCCCACGCGGGTCAGACCGAACTGATCGAGTGGTCCGAGCAAATCGGCAAGAACTCATCGAAGCGAGCCAACGCCACCCGCGTCCTGCTCAACCACGGCGAAGACAGACAACGCCGCGCGCTGAAGGACCGCCTCAAGAAGGACCTCAGCCTCGACGCGACCGAGGTCCAGTTCGGACAGATCGTGACGATCTAGCGAACGCCCTAGGGCATGTCACCGGAGTCGATCAGCTCCAACGCGGCCTCCAACACCTCGTCGCGTCCAGCGCGAAGACCCTCGACGGTCGGCCGGGCAGCGTGCGTCGGCGCGACACCGACCCCGTGGTGCCGCGAGTCATCGTGCTTGGTCACCTTCATGCCGGTCCAGATGATGCGGTACCCGGTGGGCAGATCCCAGGCGATGATGTTCCCGTTGGACCCCGCGGTCGTGGACCCGACGATGTCCGCCAGCCCGTACGCCTCTACGACCGCCAGGCACGACTCGGCGTAGGAGATCGCGCCGCCGCCGGCGAGGAAGACGACGCGCGGCCCACCCTCGCGGTTGAGCCGCGGCTTGCTCGCATTGATGTCCCATCGCGAGCGAAGGAACTCGACATCGCGCTGGAAAGGCCTCGGATAGACCGGCGTGTTCCACCACGCGCTGTGGATGCGCTCGTCCGTCAGGTGAGACAGCAGCTCCTTCCCTGCCGAGTCGGGGTACCCGCGCGCGTCAAAGATGATCGCTCGCGCCCCCGCGAAGTCGCGCAGGTGGGTTCGGAGGTCGTTCCATTCGGCGCCGTTCGTGTCGTAGTAGAAGACACCCTCGGCGAGTTCGGCCGCGTTGTCGGGCCGCTCCGGACGCAGCGAAGCGATCGTCCCGATGCGGACCGGCTCGATGGTCAGGTCCTTGGTCTCGCCAGCCCGACGCACACGGACCGTGATCGGCGTGTCGGTCTCACGCTTGAGGATCGCGTCAGCCGTGCGGGAGCGCAGCCAGGCCTCGCCCGCCGCGCTGATACGCCCGCCCCAGTCGGCATAGAGCTCCTCGGTCGTGCGCCCATCGATCGAGAGCACGACATCACCTCGCGCAAGCCCCCCGGGCTCGAGCGCCTCGAGCGGCGGCATCTGGGCAATACAGAGCACCGTGCGCCCCTCGGCATCGCGCGCCCACTCAGCGCGCGCAGGGAGCATGAACGACGGGCGTCCCCACGGCGAATACACCCCCCCGTGCCCGTCGCGGATCTTCGCGATGAGCCGCTCGAGCACGACCTGATACTCCGCGGCTGTCTCGGCGGTCGCGCTGCCCGCCAGCGCCGGGACCAACTCGTCATCCCACTCCGTATCCGTCACATCCCAGTACGGATAGAAGTGGCGCATCAGCCCCCACGCCTCGATCGTCGACGCGATCCGCGAGGCGCGGTCACCCGGGATCGGACGCCACGCTTCCGGAAGCGGATCGGGCAGCGCGAACGCCTCCAGATCCGCTCGCGGCTGCGTGCGCCCGCCGTCCGAGTCCACCACGATCGACCAGGCGGCCCACAGGCCCGGCCCGAGCTCGATGCGCTCCGTCGTGCTGTCGGGAACGATGGCGCCGCCGGCCGGATCGAAACGTCGGCGCTGACTCGAGTAGATGCTCGGACGCGCACCGCGCCCGCCCTTGGCGACCCCGATGTTGCGCATGAACAGCTGCGGCGAATCTCCCGGCATCGCATCCGCAACCCGCGAGCCCGGGTCATCGTCTGCCGCACCGGTCCAGACACGAAGCGTCGGTGCGTGGGGCCGGAACAGCCGCTCGAACCGCCCGGCGAGTTCGTCCGCGTCCGGCGCATCCTCGACATGGCGTACCGCACGGACCATCAACAAGTCCCAGTCGACCCCCTGCCCCTCATCGGCAGGATTGAAGAAGCGCAGCGCGGGGCCGAGACGCGCGAGCGCCTCGAGGTTGCCCAGGTGGGCGTCGTCGATCGGACGAGCCGGCTCGAGACCAGGGGCCCCATCCACTCGCTCGAGCCGAACGCCGTCGATCCAGACCGAGCCACTCCCCAGCAGGAAGACACCGATCGCGATCTGCTTCGCGTCGTCGTCGACGAGCCCCGTCATCGTGTACTCGGCCCACGCCTCGACGCGCACCGGGTTGTCCTGCATGTTGTCGAAGAAGCCAGTCTGCCCGCCTTCCCGATCGACGCGCATCCACATGTGCGCGCCGCGCTCCGCGTCCTCGGTGCGGATGTGCGCACGCAGCGTGACAAGCGACCCACGAAACGGCGCGGCATCAACCATCTGAAACGTGTTGCCGAACGTGCCGCCACCGGCGACGAGCTCAGTGCTCCGCACACGCAGGCAGCGTGCCCCGTCGGGCCCACCCTCGACCACGCTCGCGTCGTACAGGTCCTCCGATGGGAGCAGCCAGCCGCTCGGCGCGGTGCCGGGGTCGGTCTCCTCGAAGGAGGGGTTCTCCTGCGCGGGCGCCTGCGGCGCGAGGAGGAGCAGCAGCGCACAGACGGTTCCAAGCAAACGATCGTGCATACCTCGGCGTACCGGAAGAGACTCCATCACGTTGCTCCTCACCCCCCCGGCCCGGCTGCTCGATGCTGCTTCGGCGGGAACCACTCCCCGCACTCGGGGCATCGGTCGGTCGACAGACCCGTCAGCTCGTACCCGCATGCCTCGCAACGCGGAGGATGCTCCACGGCATGGTTGTGCGCGGCCAGGACGAACATCGGACACAGAATGAGGTTGAACACGCTGACGAAGACGAGCGCAGCGTCACTCGTACTCATACCCGAGCCGGGCCAGGACGCGTCAGCGCCCGCGACGATCCCCCAGGATGCGATCACACCCGGGAGCGGGATCCACGCGAGCATGCGGAGCGGGCCCGGCGGGAAACACGCGAAGACCCCGGCGCAGACCAGGGCGTGCAACACCCCACCAACGCCATCGAAGAACAACAGCAGGGGCGTCCCCCAAACGACCAGGCCCAAACCGAACAGCCACAACCGCCCCGCCCACACGGCACCGAGCCGCGGCGTCCGGCGCAGCGCTGCGCTCATCAAGCGCGGCGCATAACTGACGAACTGAACGCCGCCCACGCCAAACGCGAGGGCCACGCC
>JANQQG010000237.1 GCA_028285065.1 Phycisphaerales bacterium | reverse complement strand
CTCCACCACCTCCCCGAACCGCACGCCCACCCGCGACCTCGTCCTCCCGACACGCCACGCCAGCGCTATCTCACGACGCGGGGCACCACCGGCCACGCGAAGGTAGCTGCGACCCGAGTCCGCGCGATCCGCCTCCGCGGCCATCTGCGGCACCAGCGAGATCCCCAGCCCCAGGCGCACCAACTCCAGCACCGTCGTCAACTGCGTCGTGCGGCACACCACGTTGCGGTTGATCCCGCGCGTCGCGCAGAACCCCGTCACCTGCTGGCCAAGACAGTGCATCTCGTGCAATGTCACAGTCGGCTCGCGGCGGAGCGTCGTGGCCGTCGCGGAATCGCGCTCGGCGAGCTCGCACCCGCCCTGAACGACGACCACCAGCTCCTCGCTCCCGATGACCTCCAGCTCGATGAGCGGATTGTCGATCGGTGTCGAGACGACGGCGACGTCAAGCTCGTTGTCGACGACCGCCTCGATCAGCTTCTCCGTCAGGTCCTCGCGGACGATCAACTCGCACAACTCGTCTTCCCTGCGCAACTGCGCGATCGCCGCCGGGAGCAGGTAGGGCGCCATCGTCGGGATCGCGCCGACCGCAAGGCGCGATGGGCCGCCAGCCTCGCCGCTCCGCAGCCCCTGTTCGACCTCGCGCACCTCCGCAAGGATGCGCCTGGCGCGCGGGAGCAGCGTCCGCCCGGCCTCCGTCAGCGCGACGCCGCGACCGAGCCGGTCGAACAACCGCTGCCCCACCGCGTGCTCGAGCTTCTGGATCTGCTGGCTCAGCGAGGGCTGCGCGATCATGCACCGCTGAGCGGCACGGCTCATCGACCCCGCCTCAGCTGTTGCCACGAAGTACCGAAGCTGATGAAGTTCCATAGGCAGATCCTATGGACAGTATCGTCCGAATGCCTTGGATCTCTATGCCCCACGAGGCGAAGATTGACCGCAACGGAGGGAACCCACGACCCGTGCCATGACCCCCCCCGCCCCCTTCAGCTCGCTCAGCCCCCCCTTTGGCCGCTTCGAAAAACACACCCACGGCGCCAACCATCACCACCCACCGAAACACTCACGCGAACAACGCGACACACGGAGGAACACGCGATGGCAGACCCCACACGCACAGACCCCAAGTGCCCCGTCCTGACCACCGCCGACGGCAACCCCATCGGACGTCAGCAGGCGCTGACCGCCGGCCCGCGCGGGCCCGTCCTGATGCAGGACGTGCAGCTGCTCGAGCAGATGCAGCACTTCAACCGTGAGCGAATCCCCGAGCGCGTCGTCCATGCCAAGGGCAGCGCTGCCCATGGGACGTTCACCGTCACCAACGACGTCACCAAGTACACCAAGGCCGACTTCCTCAGCCAGGTCGGCAAGAAGACCGACTGCTTCCTGCGCTTCAGCACCGTCGCGGGTGAGCGCGGGGCCGCCGACGCCGAGCGCGACGTGCGCGGCTTCGCCCTCAAGTTCTACACCGAAGAGGGCAACTGGGACATGGTGGGCAACAACACGCCCGTCTTCTTCGTCCGCGACCCCTACAAGTTCGCAAACTTCATCCACACCCAGAAGCGCGACCCCAAGACCAACCTGCGCGACAACGACATGCAGTGGGACTTCTGGTCACTCTGCCCCGAGACCCTCCACCAGGTTACCATCCTCTTCTCCGATCGCGGCTGCCCCGCCACACTCCGACACGTCAACGGGTACGGCAGCCACACCTACTCGCTGATCAATGCCGACGGCGAGCGCGTCTGGTGCAAGTTCCACTTCAAGACCAACCAGGGCATCAAGAACCTCACCGATGAGCAGTCCGCCGAACTCATCGGCGCCGACCGCGAGAGCCACCAGCGCGACCTGTACGGCTCCATCGAGCGCGGCGAGTTCCCGAGCTGGACCTTCAAGATCCAGGTCATGACCCAGGCCCAGGCCGACGCGTGCCCCTTCAACCCGTTCGACCTGACCAAGGTCTGGCCGCACGCCGACTACCCGCTGATCGAGGTCGGCACGCTCGAGCTCAACCGCAACCCCGAGAACTACCACGCCGAGGTCGAGCAGAGCTCGTTCAGCCCGTCGGCGCTCGTCCCCGGCATCGGCGCGAGCCCCGACAAGATGCTCCAGGCACGCCTGATGTCCTACGCCGACGCCCACCGCTACCGCGTCGGCAACAACTACCACCAGCTCCCCATCAACCGCCCCAAGTGCCCCGTCATGAACTACCAGCGCGACGGCGCCATGGCGACCGCACAGGACTACGGCTCCGCCACCCACTACTGGCCCAACTCGCGCGAGAACACTCCCATGCCCGACGAGAAGTACGTCGACCCCGCTTGGAACCTCGGTCAGGCAGTCGTCGATCGCCACGACTCGACCGACCAGGACGACTTCTCGCAGGCCGGCGACCTCTACCGCCTGCTCGAGGACGACCACAAGGACCGACTGACCACACGCATCGCCGGCGTGCTCGGCGACGCAAGGCAGGAAGTCCAGATGCGTCAACTCTGCCACTTCTTCCGCGCCGACCCCGACTACGGCAAGCGCGTCGCCGACAAGCTCGGCATCGACGTCGACGCCTTCATGGCCAAGTCCCCCAACCACGGTGCGCCTGAACCCGCCAACGCTTGATAGCCAGCGCCCCCTACGCAGGGCGAAGATTCCGATACCCACGCGGCGCGGGCAGAAACGCCCGCGCCGCGCTTCGACGCCCGACTCGCCCCCGCAAGTCCGCGTCTGTGAGAATGGGCCAGACCCGTGACCACCATCGACCGCGCCATCTCGGGCGACCCCGCAGTCGCCGCTCAATGCCCCGCCGCCAGGACCGGGTCCGCGCGAGGACCGATCCGCAGGCGCGTGCTCGGACTCATCGGCGTGGCGTGCGTGGGACTCGCATGGGTCGGGGTCGTGACGCCGGGCGTCCCGACCACCATCTTCCTGATCATCGCGTCGTGGTGCTTCACGCGCTCCTGCCCGTGGCTCGAGCAACGCCTCCTGCGCAACCGGGTCTTCGGTCCGTACATGCGCTACGTCGATCGCACCGAGCCGATGCCCCCGCGCCTCAAGGCGAGGGTCATCGCGCTGATGTGGACCTGCGTCGCCCTCAGCGTCGTCATCCTCCTCGCCTCCGCGAGCATCCCCGGCTGGGTCCCGATGCCGGTCATCGCGGCCGCCCTAGTCGGCACGCTGGTCATCCGGCGCTGGTAGCGCCCTCACCACCACCATCCCGGCATCCGTCCTGACTCCCGCGCCAAGTGGGCCCGCGCTACCAGCACGCCAATCCGACTTTTGTTGAGCCTGAGTCTCAATTGCAGTTGAATCGCGGGGGCGGGCCGGCAATCATGCCGCGCAGGGGCGCCGAGGGCGTCCCGGAGCGTCCTCACCCGCCCCCGACCAAAGGCTGATCCCGCGTGACCACGCTCGACACCCGCATCGGCACCGACGCCGCTCCCCGCATGCCGGGGACGCCCGAACTCGCCTCGCGCTCGACCCCCGAGCGCCTCAGGCGTTGGGTGCTCGTCCTCGCCGGCCTGCTGTTCGTCGGGCTGGCCTGGATCGGCGTCCTCGTCCCGGGGTTCCCGACGACGGTCTTCCTGATCCTCGCCTCGTGGTGCTTCGCGCGATCGTGCCCCTGGCTCGAGCGTCGCCTGCTTCGCAACCGCGTCTTCGGCCCGCTCATGCGCTACGTCGACCGGACCGAGCCGATGCCGCGTCGCGCGAAGATCGCCGCAATCAGCGTGATGTGGACGTTCGTCGCGCTCAGCGTCGCGATCCTCACGC
>JANQQG010000212.1 GCA_028285065.1 Phycisphaerales bacterium | reverse complement strand
CCCACTTCCAGCCACCCGCCTCACGGGCCGTCACGGCCAATGTCGGCAAGCACTGCATCGCCAGCACGTAGTAGATCAACAGCGACCAGCTCGTCGCCGGGTCGAACAGACGCCGCGGAGCCGCATCCGGCGGGGCGCCCACCGCCGGCGCACGCATCGCGTTGGCGATCCGATCACGCACCCCCTCGTCCTCGGCGTCTTCCTCGCCCGTGACGATGATCGCCATCGTCCCCGCGAAGACCTCGCGCGCCGCGAAGCTCGCCATCACACCAACGGTCAAGCGCCAGTCGTACCCCAGCGGATCGAACACCGGCTGCGCCGTCCGACCGATCCGCCCCATGAACGACTCCGCCTGCGCGTGCGACGCCTCGAGCCGGTCCGCCTGCGCGAGCAGCTCCTCGGACCGCTCGTCATCGAGCGACGTCTCCGCCGCCGCCCTGAGATCCGTGACCTCCTGCGGCGGCTCCACGTTCGGGTACGCCCCAAGCCACCACAGCACGATCGAGATCGCCAGGATCACCGTCCCCGCCTTCTTCAGGAACAGCCACCCACGATCCACAGTCGTCACGATCGCGCCCGTGATGCTCGGCGGCTTGTACCCCGGTAGCTCGAGCGCCATCGCGCGAGCAGGACCACGAAGCGCCGTCTTCCGAAGCACCACCGCAACCAACAACCCCGCCAAAGCCCCGATGAAGTAGCACCCCGTAAACGCCACGGCCTGCATCGCCGGGCTCTCCGGGAACAGGATCCCCACCAACAGCACGTACACCGGAATCCGCGCCGTGCAGCTCATGAACGGCGCGACCAGGATCGTCGCCAAACGCTCGCGACGATCCGGAATCGCACGGCACGCCATGATCCCCGGCAACGCACACGCGTGCGAACTCAGCAGCGGCACGAACGAATGCCCGCTCAGACCGAACGGACGCATCAAGCGATCGACGATGAACGCCGCGCGAGCCAGGTACCCCGTGTCCTCGAGGATCGACAGCAAGAAGAACAACAGGCAGATCTGCGGCAAGAAGATCAGCGTCCCGCCAACCCCCGCGATCACACCACCCGTCAGAAAATCACTGATGATCCCCGGCGGCAGCGCACCCTCGACCGATGCACCGACCACGCCGAAGAACCAGTCGATCCAGTCCATCGGGTACACCGCGAGCTTGAAGATCACCCAGAACAGCCCCGTCATCACCACGATGAACGCGACCAGCCCCAGCAGCGGATGCGTAAACGCGCTGTCCAGCCGGTCCGTCAGCCGCTCCGCCCTCGGTGTCCCGAGCGCCTCCCCACCCGCGGCCGCGCCCTCGAAGACCTCCTCCGCCCACGCACGCAGCGCGTCCTCCCCCGGCGGCACCCCGCGCGTCGGCACCCGCGCGTGCGCAAGCGCCTCACGCAGCTGATCGAAGTTCTCACCCGACCGCGCCGACACACAAACAACCGGGCAACCCAGCGACCGCGACAACGCGTCCGCATCGATCTCCAGCCCACGACGACGCGCGATGTCCGTCATGTTCACCGCGACGACCGTCGGCAACCCGCGACGCATCACCTCACCGGCGATCACCAGGTTCCGGCCCATGTTCGTCGCGTCAAGCACGACGCACACCGCATCCGGAGCCTCCACCGGATCACCCTTCGGTGCCGCAACACCCGCGAGCACCTCGCGGCAGATCCGCGACTCCGTCTGATCGAGCTCGATCGAGTACACGCCCGGCAGGTCGATCAGCTCGGTCTGCTTCCCGCCGATCGTCGCCGTCGCCAGCCGCGCCTCGAGCGTCGTCCCCGGGAAGTTGCTCGTCTTGTGACGAAGACCGCTGAGCCGGTTGAACAGCGTCGTCTTGCCCGTGTTGGGATTGCCGAGCAGCGCCAGCCGCGTCGGGTGCGCCGGACGATCAG
>JANQQG010000202.1 GCA_028285065.1 Phycisphaerales bacterium | reverse complement strand
CGTTTGCGAAGTCGAAGAAGTCCTGATCGTTGAAGCAGCCATCCTGGTTCCAATCCAGGTCGCATGCGCCGAGTCGTCGGTAGACGTAGACGAGCCCCGTGTTGGGCGTTCCATCGTCGTCATCGCGCAGCGGCGCACCGACGCCGACGACCCCGCCTCCCCCGGTCGCGATGGCGACGCTCCGCCCGAAGCGGTCGCTGGGCGCCGGGCTGGAGGCGCGCAAACGCGAGATGACTCGCCACACACCGGGAAGCGGGGGATCGCGCTCGAAGACGTAGGCCGTGCCCGTGTGCGTTGCGTCGGTGTCGTCCATCGGCGCACCGACGACGACGCGGTTCCCGTCCGTCGCGACGCTCTGGCCGAATCCGTCGCCGGGCATCGGGAAGCGCGGCGTCAGCACGCCGGCGAGGTTCCAGGCGCCCGCGTCGTCACTGAAGACGTACGCCCAGCCGGACTCCGGGGCCGTGCCCTTGGCGCCGACGACCGCGAGCCCGTCCTTGAGGTCCACGCCGATCCCGAAGCTGTCGCCGGGCCCGCGCGTCGGGGCCTGGAGGGTGGCTTCGTGCGCCCAATCGGCGCCGCTCCGCCGGTAGATGTACGCGCCGGTGGGTGTCGCGCCGTCCAGTGCCGAGCCGACGAGGATCGTGCCCCCGTCGATCGCAACCGACCGACCGAACGCATCGGGCAACTCACCGGGCGGCGGGGTGATCATCTTGACCTCGTTCCAGTCCGCGCCGCTGCGCTCGAAGATGTAGACCACGCCCATGTTCCCCGTTGGCGACATCGCGGTCGGCGCACCGACGACGGCCACGTCCCCGCTGACCGCCACCGATGCGCCAAACTGATCGCCCGGCTGCGTCCCGCTCCCGACGAGCGACGCGCGCCGTGACCACCCGCCGCCGCTGCGCCGGTAGATCCACGCCTCACCGGTAGCGCCGGCCGCAGTGCTGCGCCAGGGCGCACCGATCACGCAGACGTTCCCGTCGACGCCGACGCTCGAGCCGAACAGGTCGCCGGGCTCGGCACCTGGGGGACGCAGATCGGTCTCGCGGACCCACCTCGAGCCAACGAGGCGGTAGACGCTTGCGCGTCCGCTTGCGCGGGCGCCGACGACGAGCACGTCGTCGTCCATGTCGATCGCGTGACCGACACGGTCGTGGGCGCGGGTTCCGGGTGGTTCGATGGTGGCGGACTCGGTCGGTCCGCCCAGAGCGCTGAACGTCAGGGCGGCCGGCAAGAGTGCGCCCATGAGCTGTTCGAAACGCATGGGGTGCTCCGGCGTTCCCCCTGCCGGTGCACCTTCACAGTCGAATACGGGACCCTGCGATTCCACGCCCGCGTGTGCGAAGACACAACCGTTGGTCGGGTCCTGCGGGTGCGCACGCCCGTGGCGGGTCAGGGAGCCTGCGTCGACGTTTGCGGCCCCGCCGTGGGCACATCTGTTCCGAGGGGTTCCGCCACGGCAAGGTCCGGATTGAACGCGGACCACGAGTAGTAGAAGGTCTGCGCCGCGCGCACACCCTCGGGCTGCTCGACGACCCTCACCCCCGCATCGCCCGAGGCGAGTACGAGCGTGCCGTTCGGCGTGGTCAGTTCGTACCGCTCACCGATGATCGATGCCGGTACGAAGTAGGCCTTGTCGCCGCAGAGCACGCCCATCCCGAGCGTCTTGGGCGCCAGCGCCTTGCCGATCCCGCGCACGCTGACCTTCAGCTCGTCCGACCCGAAGTACTCCGCGTACGGATCGCGCATGTACGGGCGCTCGTGCCCGGTGTCGCGGCTGAGCACCGGCGCATCGGGATAGGCCTCAGCGAAGTCACCAAGCGTGACGATGCGCACCGGCAGCGCGTCGAGCATCACACCGCTGAGCGGGCCGGTCACGCCCATCATCCCAAGCTGGCTGAACAGGCTGAGCGTCTGCTTGTCGTACATCAGGACGTTGGAGTTGTAGAGCGCGCCCGACACGCCAAGCTCGAGCGTCAGCGGCACCGGGCCGTCCGGTCCTGTCTGCTCGACCACGAGCGAGACCACCGTCGCCGAGTCGCACAGCGGGCAGTACGTGGCTGCCACCCGCTCGCCCGCGATGGTCATGTTGGCGACCTCGTGGAAGTTCAAGATCGCCAACGGAACGCCCACCGCCTCGACGCCACCATCCTCGGTGGGAACCTCGACGCTGATGATGCGTGCCTCGCGCGGCAGCCACGTCAGCGCGTCTTCGACCGATTCCGTTCTCGGGTCGGTCAGCGACGGGATCGCATCGCGCGGGAGCAGGGTGTGGACCTCATCGAGCGGGATCTTCGGATCTCGAAGGTCGTACTCCTTGGCGAGGTCGACGCCACCGGGACGAGCGGTCAGTCTGAACTCGCCCGCCCCTGGCTGCTCACCATCCGGCGACTCGGTGTCGAGCTGGGGCGAGTCGACCTGGACCGTCCTGGCGGGACCCGGCGTGATCTTGTCCATCACGAGTGCGCAGGTCGGGCAGAACCCCGTCCGCCCCGCGATCACGACGTACCCGCCGATCAACACAACGGGCAGACCGATCCGGACGATCCATGATGGGGAGCGGGACATAGCGACGGCCTCCTCGTCGGGGCGAAGGTCGATTCCGGACACGTTATTCCACGCTGCGCGCCCCCATCAGGGGCTGACCCTCAGCCGAAGAAGGCCTTCGACCCCGCCTCCATCTCCTCCGGCGTCGTGTCCTTGATCCGCGTCGCCAGCGACCAGATGTGACCCCACGGATCGGTGACCATCGCGTACCGGTCCCCCCAGAACGTGTCCTGCGGCGGGAAGGTCACGGTCGCGCCGGCTTCCTCGGCCTTCTTGACGGCCGCGTCGCAGTCGGTCACGAAACGGTGGATGGTGACCGGTGTGTTGCCAAGTGCCTTGGGGTTGCGTGACTGGCCGTCGCACATCTCCGGAAAGTCGTCGCAGATGTAGATCGGGTTGCCGTCGATGGTCATGTGTCCGTGCATCAGGCGCTTGCCGTCGGGTGTCGGGGCCTTGCAGATGATCTCCGCACCAAATGCCTTGGCGTAGAAGTCCATCGCTTCGGAGGCTCCCTCCACGCACAGGTGGGGGATGATGCCCTCGAGGCCGTCGGGGATCGGCTTGGTCATGGTGCGCTCCTCTTCTTTCGGGGCGCGCCATCGTACCGAAACCGCCGCCAGAACTCACTCGGCGCACGAGACGACGTCCTCAGGCTGAGAAGGCCGAGGACGTGTCTCGAAGCGAGAGAGAGAATCCGTTTCCCCCCCCATGGGGAAGACGCCGTGCGCGGGGCAGCGCACAACCAACGGAGCGGCTCGGTCTCTCGGTCCGAGCGCACCGATCGCGGCGGCGAACAGAAGGCCTGCATCCGTGCCCGATTTCATTTCTCGGCTCCCGCGTCGCATCGTGCGCGTCGCAGGCGGGATCCATCCCACGAAGGGCTCCCCCCTCCGTTGGTGCATCTTATCAGGGTTCGGACCAGATGGGAAGCGGCCCTCCCCCGATTGACGTGAGTCTTCACAAGAACTGCCGTCTTCGAGAAGATCGGCCGTGGCGCCGATCGCCCTGACACACCAGAACACGACGATCGCCGATCACGCGGCCCCGCGCCGGGACCTTCCCCGGGCGCGGATTTCTCTCCTTGCTCCGACTAGGCCCGTATCAGCCCGGAAGCGGCGCACCCGATGGCCAGAGCCACGCAAAGACACCGGCGATCAACAACGCGTACACCACGCCATCGACCAACTTCGTGATCGACGGACGCCACGCGCTGCCCTTCCAGATCGTGTCCTGGATGCACATGCCCGCCTGGCCCAGCAGCGCGATCACGCCAACGACCTGGAACACCTTCAGGTACTCGTGGTCCTGCGCAAAGCCCAGCGAAGCCGCGGCCGCGTACGCGATGATCGCGCACAGCACCAACTGATAGATGAACCACGTGATCAGCGACTTGCCGAAGTTCGGTGCCTGGTGCATCACCGTCATCATCAGCCATGGGCCACGCTTCCACTTCTCCAGGAACGCCGGGTCCTTGTGCGAGCCCATGTCCTGGCAGTAGGGCAGGAAGTACTGCCCAGGCTCCAGGCCCTGCTCACGTACGAGATCAAGCACCGCGTCCTCGTTCGGCGGCTTGTTGAACTCCGCCTTGTGCAGCGGAAGCGCCATCCAGAGCACGGCCGACGCGATGAACACGATCACCGTCGACAGCACGATCGGCAGCCACAGTTCCGTCAGAAACTCCATGAGCGTCTCCCTTGACGCCCCCCGGTGCGTTCTGAAGCCGCCAGTGTGATCGAGGGGCGCTCGATCCGCAAGTGACCACGCCTCACGCCCGCGACAGGTCGATCCGCGGCACCACCCGCTCCGCCTCGCTGGACAGCTCGAAGAAGCTCGCCTCCTCGATGCTGAACATGCCCGCGATCAGGCTCGTCGGGAACGCTGCCCGGAGCTGGTTCAGCTCGCGCACGTTGGCGTTGTAGAACCGGCGGCTGGCGGCGATGCGGTCCTCGGTCAGAGAGAGTTCGTTCTGCAACGCCAGGAAGTGCTCGTTGGCACGCAGGTCGGGGTACGCCTCGACCACCGCGAACAGGCGGCCGAGCCCGATCATCAGCGCCGTCTCGTCCACCGCCTGGTCCGACTGCCGCCCGTGGTTGCCCGCGGCCTTGTTGCGCAGCTCCGTGACCCGCTCGAGCGTCTCGCGCTCATGCGCGGCATAACCCTTGACGGTCTCGACGAGGTTGGGGATCAGGTCGTACCGGCGCTTGAGCTCGACGTCGATGTCCGCCCAGCTCTCCTTGATGTGCTGCTGCAGGCGCACGAACCGGTTGTAGATCAGGATGCCCCACACGACCGGGAGCAACACGATCGCGCCAAGGAAGACCAGGACGATGCCGGCGCCGTTCATGCGCGTGCTCCTGCTTGCAGGTCTCGGATGACATGTTCGGGCCAGAGCTCCATGAACGAGGCCGCGAAGCTGAGCATCGACGTGAACTGATCGGGCGACCAGCGCCGGCGTCCGTCGGCCAGGCAGAGCATCCCACGCTCGATGTCGATCGCCGGCGCCCCCCGCCGCGCCAGCAGGAACTCCATCATCGCAGGCGTGATCACGTCGTACGCGAACCGCTTGTCCGCGCTCTTGACCATGAACTTGCGGCTGAACTCCGCGGACTCGAAGTCGATGTCGTCGAACCCCAGCATCCCACCAAGCTTGTCGAAGAAGTGCTCCGATCGGATCAGCAGATCGGGGACCCGTGCGTACGGCAGGTGAAGGATCAGGTAGCTGAACCGGTACGTCGTCGTGCTGCTGGACTTGCCCGTGTTCCGCGTGACCTTGTAGACGAAGTCGCCCATCACCAGTGAGTGGGGGGCGCCCGCCATCTCGAACGACCCGATCATCGTGTTGAAGGCCGCGCGGCTGTGCCCGCGCCGGAAGATCTCGAAGTTCGCGTACCGGTCGTCGTGCGACCGGTCCTTGTGAGGATCGAACCGCAGCCCGAGTCGGGCAGCCAGCGCCGCCAGCTCCTCCCGTCGCTTCTTCGCCTGCATCTGCCCGAAGATCGCGCCCACAACCGCGAGGATGGCGGCGATGATGATGATCGGGATGGCGGCGCCGGACATGGTGGGGGAGTGTATCGGTCAGCGCGCGACGCCGGTCCGCCGTCCTACCATCGCCGCTTGACTGAGCTCCCAACACAACCCGCCTCCAACGGACCCCGCCTCTTCTACGGCTGGATCATGCTCGGCGTCGCCATCGGCATGGCCGCCGCCAGCATGCCGGGGCAGACCGTCCTCGTGTCGCTCTGGAAGGAGCCGCTGCGCGAAGAGCTCGGGCTCTCACTCGTCTCCGTCAGTCTGGCGTACACCATCGGGACGATCTGCGCCGGCCTCCCGCTCCCGTGGGTCGGGCGCATCGCAGACAGGCTCGGCTTGCGCTTCACAGTCGGCGTGGTCGCGCTCGGCTTCGTCGCGTCGTTGCTGATGCTCCGCTTCACGACCGGCATCATCACGCTCGGCGTCGGCTTCTTCCTCGTCCGCTTCCTCGGGCAGGGCTCACTGAGCATGCTCAGCGGGCACACCATCGCAATGTGGTTCGAGCGCAAGCTCGGCAAGGTCCACGCGCTCCTCGCCGTCGCAGGCTTCGCGGCAGCCAGCGCCGTCATGCCGATTCCGACCGCCTGGATGCTCGAGCACCTCGGCTGGCGCAACGCCCTCGCGTGCCTCGCCGCCTTCGTCGCGCTGCTGACCCTCCCCTGGGTCCTCCTCGTCTTCCGCAACAAACCCGAGGACATCGGCCAGCACCTCGATGGCGACCCCGGCGAGCACGAGACTCACGACGTCCTCCACGGCGGACCCGCGCCCATCGACGACCCCGCGTTCACCGTCAAGCAAGCTGCCGCCACACCCGCGTACTGGATCCTCATGGCGCACCTGGTCATGACCGGCTTCGTCGGGACGGTGTTGATCTTCCACATGCCCGCCATGCTCCAGCAGGCCGGTCTTGAGGGCTCGCCCGCGCAGGCAGCGCTCGCCATCCAGGCGTGGCCGATCGTCTTCGGCCTCGCCACGCTGCTCGTCGGCCCGCTCGCCGATCGCTTCCACCCCGCCAAGGTGCTGCCGGCGAGCCTCGTGCTGATGGCGCTCGGCACGCTGATCTGCCTCGGCGCGACACGCGGGATGGCGTCCGAGACGTGGACCGTCCCGTTGATGGGCGTCGGCATGGGCGTGTCGCGCCGAGGCAGATCAGCGTGCCGAGCGCCATCAGCACGAGGCTCGCCGGCAGCACCTTGGCGGGGTGGAAGCGATCGGCGAGCG
>JANQQG010000145.1 GCA_028285065.1 Phycisphaerales bacterium | reverse complement strand
CAACGGTACGGTCGAGCACCCGGGGCCGCTGCATCCATCGACCAATCAGGAGCCACCATCCATGAGCCGAACGACCAAGACCACGATCCGTTGCCTGGGCCTGGCGGGCCTGATGGGCCTTGCCCTCCCTTGCTCGGCGGCCTGCGTGGCCGACGCCGGGACGGCGGCGATCCAGCCGGACTTCGAGGAGTGGGTCAGCACTGGGATCGAGGCCCTGGTGAAGATGGAGGAGGGGCCCGACCGGGGCGAGTGGCCCTACGAGGGCGTCTACCGGGTCCGGGGTGATTCCGGGCGGCCCGAGATCCCGATCGGCTATCGCGTTGGCGGGACGTCGATCTGTGCGCTGGCGATGATCCAGGCTCCGGGGTACGACCAGGACACGGACCGGCGTGAGGCCGTCAAGCGCGCGGTCGGGTTCGTGACCAAATCGATCGAGCACCCGCTGATGTCCGAAGAGGATTACGACGGGACGTACGACGTGCGCGCGTGGGGGTACATCTACGCCGCGACGTTCCTGATCAAGCTCCAGAACAGCGACGTCGTGCCTGCGGGGATGAAGGACGAGGTTCAGAAGGCGGCCGAGTGGTACGTCGATGCGCTTCAGAAGGTCGAGATCCCGCGTGTGGGCGGCTGGAACTACGCCCGCCCGGCCGGGCGCGACAAGGTTGGCTCGCCTTCGAGCTTCATGACCGGCTCGGCGCTGCAGGCGCTGTTCGAGGCCAAGGCCGCGGGCTACACCGTCGACGACGACGTCGTGACGCGAGCGCTGGATTTCATCGAGTCGGCGCGACGCGACAACGCCGGCGAGTTTGTGTACTCGGGTTCGGCCGGCGGTCGTGGCGGCGGCGTGCCCGGCGCGATGGGCCGGATGTTGGTCTGTGAGACGACGCTGCACCTCGCCGGTCGCGCCGACGAGTCGCGGATCCGCGGCGCCGTGGATGCCTTCTTCCTGCACTGGGACGAGCTCGAGAAGCGTCGTCGTCAGCACGGGACGCACGTCGCGCCGTACGGGGTTGCGCCGTACTACTTCTTCTGGGCCCACTACTACGCCGCCCAGGCGATCGAGCAGCTCCCGAACCCCGAGCGGAACGTGTACCGGAAGATGATGCGCGAGACGCTCGAGAAGATCCGTGAGGACAACGGGACCTGGAACGATCGTGTGTTCGAGCGATCGGCGAACTACGGGACTGCGATGGCGACCATGTCGCTCATGATGCCGAACCTCGACAAGCCGGCGACGTGGGACGCGCCCGAGTCGGACAAGTCCACCAGCGACGCCTCCAAGCCGTAGTCCATCTGACTTAGCCCCACGGTCCGAGCAATCGCCCGTCTGCCACGGCCATCGATCGCATCGACGCGACGCGGACGCCGGTGCGCCCCTTGATCGAGAGACACGGGCAGAGGCCGGCGTCGGCCATGCGATCGGCGGCTCGGTCGGTCAGCCACGCCTCGGCGCACGGCTTCATTGCGGACTCGCCCATCTCGCGCACGCTGTGCATCGGGAGCGAGCCGACCTCGCCGGCGCCCGGTGCGAATCCCCGCCCTTCGCTGCTCGAGTACGCCTCGCCGAGCAGTTGCGCGCACAGCAGCGAGCCGGGCGCCCAGAGGTACCCCGTATGGTCGTCGAGGCTCGGGACCTCGTCGAAGTCGAAGGCATCGATCGGGTCCGAGGGGCCGTAGGGCGCGCGGAGCATGAACCTCGGGCAGGCGAGGCAGATCGAGGTGGCGCACGCCATCGAGCGCAGCTCGCCCCAGGCGGCCTGGTCCTCGTCCGTACCCGCGACACCGGGTTGCCAGTCGATCGGGTCGGGCGCATCGCGGAGCGACGGGCAACCCGCGAGCGCCAAGCTCGCGCCCGCCAGCAGCGCGGCTCCGGCTTCCGCCGCGATCGCGCCAAGTCGTGCGCACATTGCGGCATCGCCGGCTGATGCGCCGAACACACGGTCAAGGGCGAGCATCGAGACGGGGTCACCCTGCTGCGCGATCGAACGGAGCAGGCGCGCGATGCCGGAGCGCGCCGGGTCGTCGGCGTGCGCGCGCAGGTCGGCCTCGAGCTCGTGTGCGCTGATGTCGACGAGCAGGACGCGCAGCGACGTCTCGTCTGTCTCGAGCGTCGTGATCAGGTGTTGTGCGCTGCGCCAGGCGCGTTCGGTGGCGCGGAAACCGGGATCGCGCAGGACCCGGCGCATCGCCTCCGTGATCGATTGATCGACGACCTGCGTCAGGCGTGCGGCATCGGGATCGGCACTCTCCACGACGTGAGGGCCGACCAGCGCTCGGACGAACGCGTCGACGTCCGGACGCATCGCGCCAGCGCTCGGCCCGGGCGCCTCGGCGCCGAGGAGGCGTTCGAAGTCGTCCGCGGGCGAAGCGGGCTCCGGTTTGGGTGCTCCGTCGGTGTCGGGCGCGGCCTCGCCGGCCCAGGCTCGGACCTCCTGGCAGGCCTCGTGGGAGGTCGCCGGATCTGTCAGGCGCTTGCGGAGGGTGCGCATCGCGTCGAAGACAGAGAGGGTGCGCCAGAGTTCGTCGGGGTGGAGGGCGTCGAGTTCGGTCGGGCGGATCTCGTCGGCGCCGGCGCCCTGGCCGAGGGTGATGTGCACGCTGAGGCGCTCCATGTGCGCATCGAGGTTGTCGACATCGCAGCGGAGCGGGCGTCTCGCGGCGATCTCGTCGGGCGATCCCACCTGGCTGCGCGAGGCGCGCCCGGAGAAGTCGGCGACCAGTGCGATCACCATGGGAGAGGTCGGATCGCGCCGGACAGGAGAGCGACCCGGACCGCCAAACGAGAAACTCATGTCGAACCCGGGCGCATTCATGGGGGACTCCCTTCCCCTCTGAGTCTACTTCCGGGTCGGGGAAGAACGCGGTTCAGCGAGAGCCCCTTGCCGCCACGGTCGCGGCTTCGGCTCGATCGAAGTCGTGGTCGTCCTGACCATCATGGGTGTGGTCCTTGCGATCGCGGCGCCTCGGCTGGCCGGGATCCGGATCGACGGGCATCTGCCGGCGCGGGCACGACGGGGGGTGGTTCGATTCCGAGCGTGCGCTGTTCCGGCCCGACGGCTCGCCGGGGTCCGCGGCGCTGGGCGGCGTTCGCCTGCCAGTCCACGAGCGGCGTCCGAGAACCCCGCGCGTGTGCTGTCCGTGACGGCGGGTGTGCCCTGGATGAGGGGTTCTCTTCCGATCGAATAAGAAGTCGTGGCGGGGGCACCGATCTGTGGGTTCGGCGAGGAGATACCCGCGCCGCAAGGGAGCAGCCCGACGTGTCGATCGGCCGACGCCATCTCCGCGCCTTCAGCATGGTCGAGTTGATCATCGTGGTCGCGATCATCGGCGTGATCAGCGCGATCGCGGTGCCGCGCGTGACGCGGGCCGCGGCGAGGTCGCGTGTCGCGTCGGTGAAGGCGGACCTGCGGACGGTGACTGAGGCGATCTTCCGGTACAGCGCCGAGCATCCGGGGAGGTCCCCGGCGCACGACAAGAATGGCTTGATCGACACGAGCGGGACCGACTTCTCGCGGCGTCTGACACAGAACACGACCGAGTTCGGTGATTCGGGCGCGGGCGCGATCTTCGGCCCGTACCTGGCGTCGATCCCGACCAACCCCTTCAACGACCTCGCGACGGTGAGGATCGATGGTCCGGCGGCCGGCGCGGGGACGCACGGGTGGCGCTTCGACACGACGACATGGGAGTTCCTCGCGGACGACTCGCCCGCGACCGCGCTCATCCGCGTCGGACGGATCGAGGGCGCGTTCGTCGAGGATGGGAAGCTCGTTGGCGGGACCGACGCGGACGGCAAGCTGCTCAAGCCTTAGGGGTCGGTCCGACCACGGCGATTCGCGGCATGTCGGAGCCGGGTGTACCGTGCCCCGATGCAGCGACGCGCTCCCATCCTCGTCACCGGCGCCTCGACGGGCATCGGGCGGAGCACCGCGCTCGAGCTCGATCGGCGTGGGCTCGCGGTTCTCGCGGGCGTGCGGCGCGAGGAAGATGCCGAGTCCCTGCGCGCAAGCGCGACGGGCAACCTCGAGCCCGTAACGCTCGACGTGACCAAGCAAGAGTCGATCGAGGCGGCGCTGAGCGGTCGCGAGGCGCTTGGTGGGCTGGTCAACAACGCGGGGATCGTCGTCGCCGGGCCGGTCGAGGCGCTCGAGGCGGATGGCTGGGAGGCGCAGTTCGACGTCAACGTGCTTGGCGCCGTGCGTGTGACGTACGCGTGCTTGCCCTTGTTGCATGAGGGGCTGCGCGTTGGTGGTGCGCCGGTGCGCGTGGTGAACGTCGGATCGGTGTCGGGGCGCGTGACGCTCCCGTTCATGGGGCCGTACTCCGCGAGCAAGTTCGCGTTGGGAGCGATCACCGATGCGCTGCGGGCGGAGGTGAGCCCGTTCGGGCTCGATGCGGTGATCGTCGAGCCCGGGGCTGTGCGGACACCGATCTGGGACAAGTCGATCGGGGCGGGCGAGGAACGCCTGGCGGGCGCGCCGGCGGATCGAGCCGACAGGTACCGGGCGGCACTCGAGGAACTCGGGCGACAGGCGGCCAGAAGCGGGGCTGCGGGGGTCGATCCCGATCATGTTGGGCGGGTGATCGCCCGCCTGCTGACGGCTCGCCGGGCTCGCACCCGGACGCTCGTCGGTCGTGACGCGCGGGCGTTGGCGTGGGTCTTCGGGCGTCTGCCACGACGTCTGCGTGACCGGCTGGTCCGTCGGCTGTTCCGCGAGGGCGGTGGGAGCTAGAGTCGCCGGTCCAAGACACCGGTCCGACTCACCCGCGCCGAAGGAGGCCCCAATGCCCCGCGCCACCGCCAGCCACATCCTTGTCGACTCCGAAGCCAAGGCCATGGAGCTCAAGCAGCAGATCGAGAACGGGAGCAGCTTCGCCGAGCTCGCCAAGGAGCACTCGTCTTGCCCGTCGGGCCAGGACGGCGGCTCGCTGGGCGAGTTCGATCAGGGCCGGATGGTGCCCGAGTTCGACGCCGTGGTCTTCGGTGATCTGCCGGTCGGCGAGGTCTCCGACCCGGTCAAGACGCAGTTCGGGTACCACCTGCTGGTGGTCGAGAACCGCATCAACTGACTTGATTGCAGCTTGGTCGGTCAGGCGCTCGTCAGCCCGACGAGCTCGCGTCCGATGCGGATTGCGTCGTCCGGTGATCCTGCGCAGGCATCGGCGCCGACCTGCTTCCACACGTCGTTCTCGCCCGCGAAGGCCTGGCCTCCCACGAGGACCTTCGTCGAGGGGGAGTCCTTGCGGACGAGCGCGATGGTCTCGCTCGCGGTGCGTCGGTGTGAGCCGAGGGTGGCTGCGAGCGCAACGAGATCGGCGCTGAACGCGAGCGCGGCCGCGACGACGTCTTCGCGGGGCACGTCCGCGCCGAGGTCGATGACGCGCCAGCCGTCGGCCTCGAAGAAGTCGGCGACGAGCCTGACACCGATCGCGTGCGTGTCACCCGCGACGGAGCAGACGACGAGCGTCTTGGTGTTCGGCTCGCCGACTGGCATGCGTTGAGCCAGCAGGGCCATGACGCGGAGCGTCGTCGAGGTCACGAAGTGCTCTTCGGCGATGCTGATCTCGTTCATGTGCCACATGCGTCCGAGTTCGTGCTGGGCGGGCACGAGGACGTCGAGGTATGCCGAGCGGGCGTCGACTTCGTTGCGATCCACCGCCTCGACCACGATCTGGGTTGCGCGCCGACGGTCGCCTTCGAGCAGGGCGTGCACGTACCGGGCGGCGAGCTTGCCGTGCGGCGTGCTTGCGCTCAGCGAGGAGGGGACTTCCTCGGGTGCATTCGCGAGGCGCTCGAGCGCACGCTCGATGCAGGCCGCGACGTCGCGCCACGCGTCGGGCGGGAGTTCACGCTCGAGCACGGAGCCGAGGCAGCGGAGGCTGATCTCGAGATCACCGACAGGGGCGCGGCGGGCAACGAATGCGACCTTCGCCCACGCGACCTGATCCGCGAACAACTCGGGGTCGTTGGTCAGCACGCTCGTGCTCAGCTCGCTGAGCCGTCCCGCGAAGTTCTCGCGCCAGGCGTTGAACGAGCGTGGGCCGAAGCGTGTGCCGAGGTCCGGATGCTCCTCCAGCAGTCGCTCGGCGGCCAGGGCCGCATACCCCGCTCGGCTGGCGTCGAGGAGTTGGGAGGTCATCTGCTGCGTCGCGGGCATCATCCGAATGTAGTCGTGCCGCGGGCCGCAGTCGATTCACCGTCCCTCGGACACACCTCGGATCGGGGGTCGGAGCCGAGCACGAAGCGGGCCACAGGGACACGGATCACCCGACCGGCAACCTCACATTCGAGCCATCCCTCCATGGTCCCCCAGGGCGTTGGAAGCTCGACGGAGCTTTCGTACGTGAAGTGATCGCCGGGTCCGATGTCGGGCTCACGACCGACCACGCCGCGTCCGGTGACGTCCCGCCGGTTGGCTTCGGCGTCGATGATCGTCCACGAGCGTCCGGTGATCCGCACGTCGCAACCCAGGCTCGCAGGGACGTCGAGGCGGATTCGGTATCCGAACCGATACCGGCTTTCGGATCGCTTGGCTGGGGGGGTGGTCGCGGGAAGCGGGTGGACACCTCCATGGGCGACGAGGCCCGGGACCGGGTCGGCTGTCGCATGGCGGCGGCGGGGGTCGTGGGCGTCGTGCATTGGGCGGCAGCCTCCGTATCGTTGAACGAGGAAGCGCGTCATGTCTTTCACGCTCAAGCAAGGCGCCAGTGCCCGCTCGCTCGTCCGCGGGCTCGGGCGTGAGCAGGTCGGGCGCTCGATCGAGCGCCTGCGTGAGGGCGATGCGCACGCCGACCACGAGATCATCCACGACGCACGAAAGGGTGCGCGCAAGGCGCGAGCGATCGCGCGGCTGGTCCGGCCGGCCGCGGGGCGGGAGTGGTACGTGCAGGTCAACACGACGCTGCGCGATGCCGCACGGATCCTCTCGCCTGCGCGCGACGCGGAGGCGCGTCTGGAAGTCCTCGATTCCGTGCTCGCGGGAATGGAGGAGCCGGACCGTGCCGCGTTGACACCGGTTCGCCAGTGGTTCAGTCGGCAGTGCGATGAGGAGGTCGAGCACGCGAGCGATCCGAGGGCTGACGCGCGTGTGATCGAGATGCTCGAGGCGGGGCGGGGGCTGTTCAAGTCGATGCCGTTCCGCAAACCCGGGTTCGGGCTGATCGGGCCCGGCCTTGTGCGGACGTATCGTCGAGCCCGTCGTGCGATGCGCGCCGCCAAGGCCGACCCGAGTCCGGAGAACCTGCACGAGTGGCGCAAGCGCGTCAAGGACCATCGCGGTCAGCTCGAGGCGCTCGAGGGGCTGCGCGGGTGTTCGATCAAGAGGCGATGCCGCGACGCCAAGCGGTGCAGCGACCTCTTGGGCCTTGCGCGTGATCTGAGCGCGATCGCGCGCACCGTTGTTGGCGAGTGCAGTGTCGGTCCCTCGGAGGCGCGCGATCACCTCGCGGAGGCTTGCGCGTCCAAGGCGGCGGCGGCGATCGGCGAGGCGTGGCCGATCGGCGAGCGTCTGTTGGCGGATCGACCCCGGGTGCTCGCCAAGCGATTTCGGCGCTCGTGGCGACGCGCTACTCGGTGACGACTTGCGTCGTGAACCGCACGTCGCTGGTGATCGTGCGGTGCACGGGGCAGCGGTCCGCGATCTCGGCCAGGCGGGCGCGTTGTGCATCATCGAGGTCGCCGACCAGTTGGAGTTCGACGTCGATGTGCGGGAGCTTGGCGTTCGGGGACTCGCAGTCCTCGCAGTCTTCTGCGTGGCGGTGGTCGTGGCGGAGCACGCAGTGGACCTCTTCGAGTGGCCAGCCCTTGCGATCGGCGTACATGCGCAGCGTCATCGCCTTGCATGAGCCGATGCTGGCGAGCAGGAGTTCGTAGGGGCTTGGTCCGTCGTCGGCGCCGCCGTAGGAGGCGGGCTCGTCGGCGACGACGAGGTGGACACCGGTGCGGATCTCGGTTCGGTACTTGGTGCGTCCGATGGAGACGACGACGCCGTCGCGGGTGGGTGTGGTCATGGCTTCAGGATAGTCGATGCGCCGTTCTACTCGGATCGGACGTCCAGGTGCTCGAGCAGGAACTGTTGCATGTGTACCCATGAGCGCCGGTCGGCGCGTTCGTCGTACCGGTCGGCGTTGCCCGGATCCGTGAAGGCGTGCACGGCGTCGGCGTACTCGATGAAGACGAAGTCCACGCCCGAGCCCTGCATCTCGTCCATGAAGGCCTGGCGCTGCTCCGGCGGCACCACCCGGTCGGCGTACCCGTTGCATACCAACACGCTCGCGCCAACGTCATCCGGCGCGTCATCGAAGGCGAGCCCGGCGTGGAAGCCGACGACGCAGTCCAGGTCGACGCCGATCGCGGAACCGGTGCGTGCCGCTTCGAGAACGACGGTGCCGCCGAAGCAGTAGCCGATGGCGCCGGTGCGGGCGGGGTCGATCTCGTCCTGCGCGAGCATGGCGTCGAGGCCCGCATTGAAGCGCGTGCGCATGAGGTCGCGGTCGTTGTAGAAGGTCATGGCGCGCCGGCGAGCTTCGTCGGTGGTCTCGGCGTAGACGCCGTCGCCGTACATGTCGAGGGCGAAGGCTGCATAGCCGAGCTCGGCGAGCATCTCGGCGCGTCGTCTGGCGTAGTCGGAGTGCCCGCGCCATGCGTGGACGATGACGACGCCGGGGAGCCTGGCGTCGCTGTTGCGTTTGCCGATGGTACTCTTCGGGGTGGCGAGGAAGCCACGGAGCGCAACACCGTCGTGCTCGTAGGCGACCTCACGGGTCTGCACACCGCTCGGGTCGCTGGACGCCTCACCGGTCGCGCGGTCGCCCACGCCCCCCGAGGCCGCCACGAGGGCGCCAAACCCCAGGACACCGAGACACCACAGCGCCAGGCTCGTCTTCATCGCTTCACCTCCGTGTGAGCGTTGTGACAAGACGCAGGGTACCAGGGGCGCGGCGAGGGCGTGCTCGATGAGAACGCGGGGTGTGGCGGGGGTCGGGGGGTCAGGCTTCGACGGTGACGCCTCGCCAGAAGGCGACGCGGTCCTTGATCTCCATCGCGGCCTCTTTGGGGTCGGGGTAGTACCAGGCGGCGTAGTCCGCTGTCTGCCCGTCCACGACGACGTCGTAGTAGCTGGCCATCCCCTTCCAGGGGCAGTTCGAGGTGACCTCCGAGTCCTGGAAGTAGTCGCGGTTGAGCGACTCGGCGGGGAAGTAGTGGTTGTTCTCGACCACGACCGTGTCGTCCGACTCGGCGATCACGGCCCCGTTGAAGATGGCTCGTGCCATGGCTGGCTCCTTCTCTCCGGCTCGGAAACCGGTGGATCCTGTGCTTCGGTCCCACCCTCCGGGGGATTCAACGCACATCGTCGCAGAAAAAGTCCCGCACCGGTGTCATGGTCTCCCGGCGTCCCTCGCCTTGGTCCGTGAGGGCGTGCGGCCCGGCGAGGGTCCGGCCGCCGCCCTGACAACCCCCTCAACCCCACCCACCCAAGTGAGGACGCCCAGATGAGCGCTTTGACGACCGAGCCGAGCAGGATCGAGCAGTTTGGTGAGCGACTGGCCGGCATTTACAACGACGCCGCCCTGACCCTGATGATCTCGATCGGACACCGAACGGGCCTGTTCGACTCGATGCACCGGATGCCTGCGGGCGGGACGAGCCAGCAGATCGCCGAGGAGTCGGGCCTGAACGAGCGGTACGTGCGCGAGTGGCTCGGCGCGATGACGACGGGCCGGATCGTCGAGCACGACCACACCACGGGCGCGTATTGGCTGCCCGAGGAGCATGCCGCGATGCTGACTCGCAGCGCTGCTCCGACGAACCTCAGTGTCGTTGCACAGTTCATCCCCGTGCTGGCGTCGGTCGAGTCGGAGGTGGTCGCGGCGTTCGGGCACGGGCAGGGTGTGCCGTACAGCGCCTACGACAGATTCCACGAGGTCATGGCCGAGGAGAGCGGGCAGACCGTGGTCGCCGCGCTCGAGGAGCACATCTTGCCGGTCGTGCCGGGGCTGATCGAGCGGCTCGAGTCGGGCATCGACGTGATGGACGTCGGCTGCGGCGCGGGGCGCGCGATGATCCATCTCGCGGAGTTGTACCCCAAGAGCCGCTTCCGGGGCGTGGACTTCTCGGAGGAGGCGGTCGGGATGGCGCGGGACGTTGTGCGCGAGCGCGGGCTACGCAACGTGACGTTCGACGTCGTCGATGCCGCGGCGGTCGATGACGAAGCGTCCTACGACCTGATCACGACGTTCGACGCGATCCACGATCAGGTCGTGCCGGACAGGGTGCTTGCCAACATCCGGCGTGCGCTCCGGCCCGACGGCGTCTATCTGATGCAGGAGATCGCGGGCTCGAGCTGCGTGCACTGCAACATCGACGCGCCGATGGGCCCGTTCACGTACACGATCTCTTGCATGCACTGCATGAGCGTCTCGCTCGCGGGCGGCGGCGCGGGGCTCGGTGCGGCCTGGGGTCGTGAGCTCGCCCAGCGCATGCTCGGCGAGGCGGGCTTCGGTGAGGTCGAGATCCACGACCTGCCTCACGACGCGATGAACCACTACTACGTCGTCCGACGCTGAGCGTTGGCTGGACTGCCACCCTCCGCCGGTGCAGGGTCTGCATCGGCGGGGGGTGTTGCGTGCGCGGTGGTCCAGCTGGCGCTGCCGTGGAGTGTGTCGGCGACGAGCAGCAGCTCGCGCTGGCACCGCGTGCAGCGCATGCGGTGGGTGATCGTGTCGGCCGGCCAGCTCCCGGTGCGGGCGATCGCCGGCAACTCGACGAGGGGGCACGTCCCATCGACAATGTCGAGCAGGTCCTGCTCCGCGAGCGCGCCAAGGTGTGCGCACAGGGCGAGGTAGTCGGCTGGCGACTGGAGGCGGGCGCGCGGGGGCCAGCGTCCGCAGGTTGGGCAGGCGTCGTCCATCGGGCGGGATTCTCCCACCTCTGGGCGTCGATGGAAGGGACGGCGCGACACTTTGCGCGTCGGTAGCATGGCCCTGATGGGGAAGGACGCGAGCCAACGCGACGCGGAGCCCGGGTCGGGCAGTGCGGGACCGGGTCCGCTGCACTGGGAGGGGACGCGTCAGGTCGTCGAGGGGGCGGCGTGGATCGTCATCTCGATTGCCGCGATCTGGTCGCTGCGAGTTGGCGAGGCGTTCCTGGTGCCGGCGGTGCTTGCGATCTTCGCATTTGCCGTGCTCAATGCGCTGGATCGGTTCTGGCGTCGTCAGCGGCTGTTCGCGCGGGCGATGCCGGAGTGGCTCCGCGGGACGCTGTCGCTGGGGCTCTCCACGTTGCTGATCGCGGCGATCGTCGCGTTGGTCTCGTTCGTCGTCGCCGACAACGCGGCTCAGGTCGCGGAGAAGGCGCCCGAGTACAACGACCGGCTTCTTGCCAGGTACGACGCGGCCAAGTCGTGGTTGGGCGAGCGGGGGATTCCAATCGGTGACACGACTCCGCAGGATGAGGCGCCCGATCCCGATGTCACCGACCCGGCGGCTTTGCCCACGGGGGAGGGCGATCGGGAGGAGCCTGCGCCGGAGCTGGGTCTGATCGAGCGTATCGACTTCGCCAGACTGGTCAGGAGCGTGGCCGGCGGGATGGCCGAGACGCTCGGCAACGGCGCCCTCGTCGTGATCTACGTGTTCTTCCTGCTGCTCGAGCGGAAGGTCTTCCCGGCGAAGCTGCGCGCGATCTTCGGTGATGGGCGCCGTCGCGCCGACGTCTCGCGCGTGCTCGAGCAGATCAGCCATGACGTGGGCGTGTACCTGGGGATGAAGACGCTGGTCAGTGCGCTGACGGCGGTGCCCGCGTACATCATCATGCGCGTGATCGGGCTGGACTTCGCCGAGTTCTGGGCGCTGCTCATCTTCATCCTCAACTTCATCCCGAACATCGGCTCACTCGTCGCGACCGCGCTTCCGACGCTGCTTGCGCTGTTGCAGTTCGATGGCCTGCGCGAGTTCTGGATCGTCGGGATCGGCGTGACAGCCATCCAGTTGTTCGTGGCCAACGTCGTCGAGCCGCACCTGATGAGCCGGTCGCTGAACATGAGCCCGTTGGTCGTGATCGTCGCGCTGGTTGCGTGGAGTCTGCTCTGGGGCGTTGCAGGGGCGTTCTTGTGCGTGCCGATGACGGTGGTGCTGCTGATCGTGCTGTCGAACTTCGAGTCGACGCGCTGGGTGGCCGTGCTGCTGTCGCGCGATGGGACGGTCGGCGGGGACGCACGGACGAAGGCAAAGCCGGCGGCGGGCGCGTAGCGGAAGGAGTGGCGCGTGGGGAGTTCATCGGCGGTCGGTTCGGATCATGGAGCAACGCGAGTGCGTGCGAGCGTGGTCGCCTGGGCATGGGGGATCGGGCTGGTCGCGTTCTTCGGCGTGCGCTTGCGCCGTGAGGTCGGCTGGTATGTGGACTTCCACGAGTGGATGGCGCGTCAGGGCGTTGCGTCCGACGTGCGGAACCTCGATGCGCCGCTGATCCTCGTCATCGTGAGCCTCGTTGGCGCGCTCGTCGTGACGCACGGGCGACCCGGGCGTGCGCTCCGAGCGCTCGGGCTCGGTGGGGGCGTGGCCCCCTTCGCGAAGGGCCTGTTTATCGCGTTCGTCAGCGTGCTCCCGATGCTCATCGGGGGCGCGATCGCGGCCAAGGGGCAGGCGGACTTCAGCATGGACGCGTCGGATGCGCTCAGTCCGGTCATCTCCGGAGCCGTCGTGCCAGGCATCAACGAGGAGTTCTTCTTCCGCGGGCTGCTCTGCCTGGTGTGCATCTGGGTCGGCCGGACGGGCTTGTGGTCCGTCGCGCTTCCGTCGGCGCTGATCTTCGGGCTCGCGCATGTGCCGTGGAACGCTGACGGCTTCCCCGGGGGGATCCCGACGGTTCTTGTCACCGGCGTTGGCGGCTTCTGGTTCGCGTGGACCGCGGTCCGTTGGCGTCACAACCTCTGGGTCCCGATCTTCCTGCACATCTTCATGAACGGTGCGTGGGGTGTGTGGGACCTGGCTGACGGGGCCGTGGGCGGGGGCGTTGCGAACCTGCTGCGCGGACTGAGCGTGACGCTCGCTGTGCTGCTGACCCTGCACCCCGAGTGGTTCAAGCTGCCAAAGTCGTGGGTGCTGGCGCGCGACGAGAAGCCGCTGAACGAAGAGACTTACCGCTCGTAGAACGGCATCGTCTTGCGCTTGAGGAACAGCGCCGGCTCGGAGTCGTGGCTGAGGTCCACGAGATCAACCGGCGTGTTGTGGCGCTCCGACCAGGCGCTCATCGCGGGCGTGACCAGGCCTTGCAGCTCCTTGATCGGTCCGTCGAAGACGATCCCGATCAGCGGGTGCGGGCCGCTCTGGGTCTCGGCGATGGCGATCTGCGCCATGTAGGCGGCCGTTGCACGCTCGTCAGGCGAGATCGCCTCGACGAGCGCCTGCATCAGGTCCTCGGGGCGCGGCTCGAGCTGGGCGAGTTCTACTTCCGTGCCGGGATCGAGCTGGACGCTCTTGGCGACGGCGCGCGGCTCGGCGTCGGCGATGCCGACGACCTTCATCAGACGGTCCACGATCTCGGGGCTGAGCAGGCAGCCGGCGGGGCCGAACGGGTTGAGGAAGACCGATTCCGGGCGGACGGCGTCGAAGAGGTCTGTTGCCTCGAGCGCCAGCCACTGGCCCTCGTCGTCGAGTGCGGCCGAGGCGGCGACCTCGGATGTGAACGCCGCGATCCCGCGCCGCCCGTCCATCTCGATCTGTCTGAGCGCGACGGCCGTCTCCTCGGTGGTCAGCGACTCGCCCTCTGGGAGGTCGGTGTCACCCGAGGGGATGACGTAGAGCTTGGAGGTCAGCAGTGCGCGCGCGAAGCCCGCTTGCATGTCGGGGTTGCGCGCGGCGGCCTGCAGGAGGCTCTCGAGCTCATTGGATGGCCACGGCTCCGGTGCGTGGGGCATGACGCCCTCCGATCGGCTGGAGCGTCCGTTGCGCGCGCGCCATGCGCCCGCACCGACGGCTCCCCATTACGGGTATCGGGCCAGGCGGCGTGCAGATGCACACCGATTCGGGCAGGGGCGTGGTCGAGGGTCGGGTCCGGGAATGCCCATCGCGTTTGCAGAGCGCTAGAGGGGATATTGGGGGGGTACGCGCAACGATGTGCGCCGGGAGGGTCGTGTCGGGCATCCACCGGGGTGGGGGTGTCGAAGGGACAGATGGGAATGGAACCGGGGGCGGATTTGTTCAGCTTGTGCGAGCGTGCTGTTCAGCCTCAATGGCAAAGAACGCAGAGTTGCAGTCGCGAGGCCCCTGATGCCGAACGACGGATGGGGATGGACCGCGCACGCCGATGCCCCGAGAAAGCGGGGCGAAGGGACGGATGCCATGAGCGCCTACGAAACGATCCCGCCTGACCGCCTGATGGACGCAGTCGACGCCATCTTCGAGGCTCTGACCGAGCTCGGCGAAGCGTCGTTCAAGGTGCATCCTGCGCAGCTGATGGGCCACGAGGGCCAGCCCGAGGTGTTCGTGCATTTCACGCGGAAGGAGATCGAGGAGGCCGCACGGTTCCTCGATCGCCTCGGGGTGCTCCCGCTGTAACCAGACAACCGAGACCTGACCCGGTATGAACGCACATGAGGGCGCCGGTGCGCCGTCAGCCCGCTTGCTGGCGGCGTGCCGCTCGCTCCTGAGCGACGTCGAAGTGCAGCGAAGCGACGAGGCGTCTGCGTCGTTCGATGGCGGACTCGGGCGCGGCTGACGACTGTGCGCCGCCCGAGGGGGCGGGAGCGGGCGCGTCGCGGACCTGCACCTCTGTGCGCCCCATGCGTCGCGTGGAGTTGGGGTTGTAGCCGGGGCGCGCCTTGAACTTGCGGTCCAGCAGCTCGATCGCCTCGATGCGTTCCATCGGAACGTGGCGCCAGCCCTGCGTGCGCCCCTGGATCTTCGGCTGGAGCGGGAAGCAGTCGTTTGGCGCTGGCGGGACGATGCCGGCGCGCGATTTGGCGGCGGCCGCGCCCCACACGCCGCCGCCGGGTCCGGCGACCTGATAGCTCTCGATCAGGTAGCTGGCGTCGAGTTGCTGGAAGATCCGGTGCGGCTCGATCTCGACCACGATCCCGAAGATTTTGATTGCCACCGTTCGCTGCAGACGCACGGCTCGGCGCAACACGCGGAGCACCTCCGCTTGGGTCGTCCCGCGTGCCAGGACCGGCCACAGCACGCGGCGCGTGATCTCCGCGACGCGATCGACACCCTCGCGAACACGCTCGATGACCCCGCGGACGGCCGCGTTGACGAAGACCTGCGACATGACCCACCTCCGTTCCCTCCTGCGCGCGTCCTGCACGCAGGACGACCACAACCCTAACGGAAGAGGGTCGCGATGCAAGGGTGGAGCTGGGATCCGTGCGTCGATGCGCGCACGGAGGGCGTCAGGTGCGGAGATTCACCCGGGCTGGGGTGGGTGGTCTGGGTGTGGGCGCGGGGGTCTACTTCAGCAGCAGCCAGAGCGCGTGGACCAGCCCCGGGACGTAGAACAGCAGCCACAGGATGATGTTGATCACGAAGTCCTTGCCGATGCCCTTGTCGAGGGCGACGGCCAGGGGTGGGAGCAGGATCGCGATGATGATGAGGACGATTTTTGGCATGCCGCCAGTATGCCTGAATCGGCGGCGCGCAGGGCGTCATCGCGCCCGGCTGAACAGCGGTGCGTGCGGGTGTTCAGGCGTCTGCGTGCTCGATGGTGCCTAGGCGGGCGCGACGTGCAGCACGACCTGCGGCTGGCGCGGTCGCGCGATCAGCAACCAGATCGCGTGGACCTGCCCCGGCAGGTAGAGCAGGATCGTCAGGATCAGGTCCAGCAGGAAGTCCAGCCCCAGCCCGCGATGCAGCAGCACACTCAGCGGCGGAAACACGATCGCCAACAGGATCTTGATCAGGGTCCACATGGTGGGTTGTTGGGGGTTTTGGGGTGGCGATTGCAGGGGGCTGGGGTGCCCTCGGTGCGATGCTCATCCGGCTCGGCGACCTCGCCGAGTTCCAGACGGTGCGGACGGCGGAACGCTCACACCACCCGATCCTCACTCGCCAGGTTGTGCGCCGGAGCAGTGTTGAGCTGCACCAGCACCTCCTCCTGGCGCTCCCGGGCGGCCGTCTCGTCCTCGACGTAGTCTGAGTGGCATGAGGCCTTCTCGCCCGCCTCGCCGGTCACTGCTGCCTTCGTCTTCGCGGCTAGCGCGTGGATCTCGTCCGGGTTGAGGTACCCGCGGCGTTCGAGGATCTCTTGCTGCTCGGGGGTGAGGGCGTCGGACTTGACGACGCCGCCGATCTTGCCGTCTTTGCCGACGCGTTGGAAGGCGTCGTCCTTGCCGCTGGCGAAGTCCTGGATCTCCTTGGAGATTCGGACGGAGCACCAGTCGTGCCCGCACATGGCGCAGAAGTCGGTGTCCACGTCGAGGTCCTCGTCGTGGTATGCGCGGGCCGTGTCCTCGTCGAAGGCGAGGTCGAAGTGGCCCTTCCAGTTCAGTGCGGCACGCGCCTTGGTCAGGCTGTCGTCCCAGTTGCGCGTGTGCGGGATGCCCAGCGCAACGTCCGCGGCATGCGCGGCGATCCGGTACGCGATGCACCCTTCCTTCACGTCGCCCTTCTTCGGGAGGCCCACGTGCTCCTTCGGCGTGACGTAGCACAGCATCGCGGCACCGTGGTAGGCCGCGTTCGTTGCGCCGATGGCGCTGGTGATGTGGTCGTAGCCGGGGAAGACGTCGGTGACGAGCGGGCCAAGGACGTAGAACGGCGCGCCGTGGCAGAGCGTGCGCTGGAGCTTCATGTTGAACTCGACCTGATCGAGCGGGACGTGGCCGGGTCCTTCGACCATGACCTGGACGCCGTGACGCCAGGCGCGCTCGGTGAGCTCGCCGATGGTCTCGAGTTCTGCGAGCTGTGCGTTGTCGGTGGCATCGGCGAGCCCGCCGGGGCGGAGGCCGTCACCGATGGAGAAGGAGACGTCGTGGGCGCGCATGATCTTGCAGATCTCGTCCCACATGTCGTACATGATGTTCTCGCGCCCGTGCGTGAGCATCCACTTGGCCAGCAGCGACCCGCCGCGGCTGACGATCCCGATGAGGCGCTTCTTGACGAGCGGCAGGTGTGCGCGGCGCACGCCGGCGTGGATCGTGAAGTAGTCCACGCCCTGGCGTGCCTGGTGCTCGAGCGTGTCGCGGATGGTCTGTTCGTCGAGGTCCTCGAGCTTGCGCCCGATGATCATGGAGTAGATCGGGACGGTGCCGATGGGGACGGTCGATGCGCCGAGGATGGCCTCACGCGTGGCGTCGAGGTCGCCGCCGGTGGAGAGGTCCATGACGGTGTCGGCGCCCCAGCGTTCGGCCCACTGGAGCTTCTCGACTTCTTCGTCTGTGGATGACGAGACGGGGCTTGCGCCCATATTCGCGTTGACCTTGGTGCGGCTCGCGCGTCCGATGGCCATGGGGTCGAGCTGCTTGTCCAGGTGGTTGCGGTTGGCGGGGATGATCAACCGACCGGCCGCGATCTCGTCACGGATCTGGAGTGCGCTCAGGTGCGGCTCGCGTTCGGCGACGCGCTGCATCTCGGGCGTGATGATGCCGAGGCGCGCGGACTCGAGCTGCGTGATCGGTGAGAAGTCCGTCGGGCAGGTGACGCGCCGGGTGATGCCCAGGGCGTCGGTGAAGATCGCTTCGCCGGAGCCGGCCGACCAGGCGCGGGCGGCGGCCTTGGTGCAGCAGGAGTCGGGCATGACCTCGACGGCCCAGCCCTCGGGGAGGAAGTCCCACGCGGTCTTGGTTGATGGCGCGGGCATGCCCGGCGTGTCGGGGCTGGTGAACATGCGCGGGCCGCCGATGTCGGGGGCGAGCGCGAAGGAGCCGGGCGTGGTGCCGTCGCGGCTGGTGGCGGGGTTGTGTGCGCCGTGGAGCGGCGCGCCGAAGCGCTCGTCGAGCGCCGGCGTCGCCGGTTCGGTGGCGCCAGCAGGCACACCGGTCAGCGTGTGCTGCTTGTTGGCGGGGCTGGTGGACCCGTAGAGGTGCTCCGGGCGCACCTTGGGGTACGGGTGAGTTGCGTTCTGCGTGTTGTTGTTCGTGGTCATTGCGCTTCCCTCCGCCGGTCCGAACCGGTTCAGGTTCAACGGGTGCGTCTCAGCCCTGGCGGCGACACGTGCGGCCGCGGGGCGCCCCGAGCGATGTCAGACGTCAGTGTATGAGGGTGAAGCGAGGCGGGGGGGGAACGGCCTAGGACGGCTGATCCGTGAACGACCATCCGGACACCGAGGTCTTGGGCAGCTCGCCTACGCCCAGGCGGCGCAGGATGTTGACGCATTGGGCGCGGTGGTGCACGGCATGGGTCGTCACGTGCGTCAGGATCGCGCCGCGCGTCATCACGTAGGTCCGGCCGCCCGCCTCACGCGAGAAGACCTCGTCGAGTGGCTGGCCCACGACGGCGTCGCGCAGGGCGTCGCTGGCCGTCTCGTGCATCGACGAGAGCCCATCGGCGCTGTGGCGCTGCTCGTCTTCCGGGTAGGGGCCGAGCGGCTGCCCGTTGAGCAGGTCGGTCCAGATGCGTGTGGCGATGGTGATGTGCAGGAGCGTGTCGTGCAGCGAGCCGAGCCCGATGTCGAAGCGCTGGTGGAGTTGGTCGTCGCTCAGCGCACGGCAGGCGTCGATCGTCTGGGCCGTCGCCCAGCGATCGTGCGAGAGCTGGATGAGCAGCGGGTCGGACTGGCTGGGTGTGCTGGGCATGGGCGCCAGTCTACGCGCCGGCGGTGCGACGCCATCGGAACAGGATCAGGCCCACGAACCCGCTCACGCATGCCGCCACGATCGCGCCGATGAGCACGCCCATCGTGAGGCCGCGCTCGGTGCCTCCGGGGTCCGGCGCCCCGATGACATGAGGATCGTCGTATCCATCCCAGAACGACTCGTGTGTATCGGGGTGCAGCCCCTCATTGAGTCGGTTGAGGAGGAACGCCTGGCGGGCGGCGTTGCGCCTGTCGGCTCGAGCACGCGCATCTGCGAAATAGTCGGGGTAGGTCTCGGGGTGCTCGACCATGCCGCCGAGCCACTTGAGCGTGTCTGCGCGGGTCCCTTTCTCGTCGTCTTCCCTGATCCACGTGGCGCCATCGTCGAGGAGCTCCTGGACGCGCAGTTTCGCGAGGTAGGCGAGGTGTGCCTCACCGGCGGCGTCGAGCGCCTGGCCGAGGGCGAGGTGAACATCCGGGCTGCGCCAGGCCGCACCGAGCGTGATGATCCCGCTGAGCGCATCGACGGCCCGATCGGGGTCGATCCGTTCGTCGCCTCGCATGAGCGCACCCGGATGGGATGCCGTGAACAGCCTGCTCGCTTTCGGATCCTCGTCGAGGAGCCACTCGAGGAGTTCGAGCTGGATCCACTCGCGCCCGAAGTGCGCGTCGGGGTTGAGCTCGATGGCCTGGGCGATGAGGTCGCGGGCCCTGCGGAGGTCGGTGAGGTCGTCGCGTGAAGCGCCGGCGCCCAGCCAGCGGTGGGCGTGGAACGTGCCGAGGTTGGCGAGGTAGCGGTACTCGTGGGTTTCGTTGCGCTCGGTGGACGCGTCGAGCGCGCCGCGCTTGCGGGCCATCCAGTCGATCGCCTCGTCGCAGCGCCCGAGCCGGTCGCACGCGACCGCGGCATCGTCGAAGAGCGACAGGTCCGTGGGATCGCGCTCGACCTCGGTCCGGACGCGCTCGAGGCGCCTCTCGTAGTAGCGGGGCGGGTACTGGTCGACCCACCCGATCAGGACGAGGTGGATCGCGGGTCGTCCGGCGATCTCCTCGCGGAGGGTGTCGCGGTCCCAGAGGCAGGCCTCAGCGACGGCGGCGGTGAAGAGCCCGAGGGTGGCGAGTGCGAGGCAGAACCAGCGTGTCGGGGTCATGGGAAGCCTCCCGGTTGCTCGTTGTACCCCGCCTTGCAGGCCCTGGATCACTGTTCTGGGGCTGACAGCCGATTTCTTTTTCCTCCTTGACAAGAGTTCTTGTCGGTAGTACGCTGGGCTCCATGGGAGCCGCCCTGCGAATGCCGGTTGAGTTGGTGGACGACCCCGCGCGTGCCGCGGCCTTGCTGAGCCCGGAGCGGCTCCGCATCGTGGGGGCGCTCGGGGAGGGTGAGGACGGCGCGGATTCGGCCGCGGGGGTGGCGCGTCGGGTGGGGCTTCCTCGTCAGAAGGTCAACTACCACCTGCGCGAGCTCGAGCGACGTGGGCTGGTCGAGTTGGTCGAGGAGCGGAAGAAGGGCAACTGCATGGAGCGGATCGTCCGCCCGGTTGCCGCGGAGTTCGTCATTGCGCCGCCATCGTCGGCGGGGCCCGGCGCACGTCCGACGCTCGAGGACAAGAAGCGTGCGCAGGACCGCTTCGCGTGGACCACGCTGGTGCGCACGTTCGGGCGCGTGCTGAGCGACCTCGCCACCCTGCGCCGGCGCGCCGACAGCGTGGACCAGCGGCTCGCGACCTTTGGCATCGACATGGACGTGCGCTTCGCGTCGCCGGCTGCGATGAAGAAGTTCGCAGAGGACCTGGCGCGCGAGGCGGCGCGCCTTGCGGCCGAGCATCACGATGACGAGGCGAAGCGGGGGCGGGTGTTCAAGGTGGTGGTGGGGATGCACCCGGCAATCACGAAGACCGAGGACGAGGCCGACCGCGAGGCGAGGGAGCATGCGGCGGCGAAGTCCGATTCCAACGCCAGCACACCGAAGAAGGAGTAGACCATGCGCAAGCCCATCGAACAGGAGTACCGGATCGAGGCGCCGATCGAGCGCGTCTGGGATGCAGTCGCCACCGGCGAGGGGCTCGAGCGCTGGTTCCCCATGCGGGCCGAGGTCGTCCCGCCGGACGCCGAGGGCAAGGGCGGGACCGTCTCCATGTGGTGGGGCGACTTCGGCGGAGCGTCCACGATCACCGAGTGGAAGCCGATGGAGCGCTACAGCGCCCACGCCGAGGGCTACGGCACGATGACGTTCGAGCTCCGCGCCGACAAGGGCGAGACGATCTTCAAGGTCATCCAGTCTGAGATCCCCGATGGGCCGGAGTGGGACGGGATCTACGACTCGACCACGCGCGGGTGGAACACCGAGTGCCGAGCGCTGCGCCACTACATGAAGTTCCACGAGGGGACGGAGCGGCGGGTCGTGTGGGCCGTGCATCCGATCGGGAGCGACGCGGCCTTCGCGGAGGCGTGGGATCGTCTGATGGGGGCGGTGGACTCGAAGGGCGAGATGCCCTCGGGCTTGAAGGAGGGCGACGCGTACAGCGTGACCATGGCGACCGGGCAGGAGCTCGAGGGAATCGTCGAGTACACGAACGCCGGGCGCGACTTCGCGGGCACCGCGACGAACCTGAACAACGCCTTCTTCCGCATGCGCGTCGATGACGCGTGTGACGGGACCGGCAAGCGCGAGGCGACGCTCTGGCTCGGGACCTACGGCATCGATGCCGCCGAGGTCGCCAAGCTCGAGTCGAGCTGGAAGGCGCTGCTGGGAGAGCTGTTCCCGGAGGCGGCGTCAGTCGAGTGATCCGGGCGCGTCCCCCAGCGCCTCTCGCAGGATCGCTGCGCAGTCGCGGGCGTGCGGGTTGTCACCGCGTTCTTCTCGGGACGCCAGGCCGAGCGCTGTGAGCCCGCGTGTCGATCGTGCGCGCGGGTCGGCCCCGGCCGCGAGGAGGGCGCGGAAGAGCCCTGGTGTCTCCTCGTCGTAGTAATCGAACATGAGCAGGGTCCCGCCGGGCGGCATTAGGACGTGCCCGCAGTCCTCGACTCGGACGGTGGCGTCGGCGCCGAGCTCGAGCAGGGCGTGCGCCTCGAAGGGGGAGCCGTCAATGACGGCCCGTGCGAGCGGTGTCAGCCCTCGCAGGTTGCGCTGCTCGAGATCGGTGCCGGCTTCGACCAGAAGACGCATGACCGCCCGCCGGTTGGTCGGGAAGGCGTCCCAGTCCGATGCCCCGCCGCGCGATACGTCCACACTCGCATGCAGTGCGTTCCATCCGAGCAGCGAGACCGCCTTGGGATCGGCACCGGCGTCGAGCAACAGTTGAATGCACTCGGGGGTCGTGTCATTCCCGCCCGCGGCCGCCATGAGCACGGTGAAGCCTCTGTCGTATTGATAGTGGAGGTCGGCTCCGTGCTTGAGCAGGACACGCACTACATCGGGCGCGCCGTTACACGCAGCGCAGATCAGCGGCGTGCAGCCGTCGCTGTGGGGGGTGTTGACATCGGCACCGTGCGCGATGAGCAGTGTGGCGATCTCGGCGGACATGACTTCGGCGAATGCACCCTCTTCATCGATGCTGGCGAGACCGGCGCCGGCCGCGAGCAGTGATCGCACCCGCTCGGCGTCGTTGTCCCAGATTGCGATCTGGAGGTCGTCTGACATTGCGTGCCCGTCTGGGATCGTGGCTCGCGCCCTAACCCACCGGATCCACGATCAGCATCCATTCGAGCACGCTGACGGGCGGGAGTGGGTCCACGCCGAGCTGGCGGAGCATGTTGAGGCACTGGGCACGGTGGTGCATGGCGTGGGTGGTCACGTGCGTTGCGACGCCGCCGCGCATGAAGGAGTAGCTGCGCCCGCCTCGCTCGGCGCTGGCGACCCCATCGACGGGGTGTGCGCGCACGGCCTCATCGAACTCGCGGTCGATCCCCTCGCTCATCTCGATCAGCTCCCCGCACGTGCGCGTGCCTTCCTCGAGGCGCACGCGCGGCTCGCGTCCGACGAGCATGTCGGTCCAGCCGCGCTTGGCGCCGAGGATGTGCGTGAGCGTGTCGTGCAGGGAGCCGCAGCCCATCTCGAAGGGCTGGTTGAACTGCTCGTCGGAGAGCGCGGCGCACGCATCGAGGCAGTTGCGTGTGGCCCAGGCGTCGTGTGTGAGCAGAATCGTGAGCGGGTCTGACTGTGCCATGACGCCAGCCTACCCAGAATGAAAACGCCGCCTCGCCGAGGAGAATGGCAAGGCGGCGCTCGTGGTGGGTCTTCTTTCCATACGAGCGTGGTTCGCGCCCCGTTCCGCGTTTTCGCACGAACCCCCCTCCTGTGTGTACAGGGCGCCCAACGGGGCATCGGAACAGAGGGTCGGTTGTTGTGTGGGTGGTGGGGAACCGGGGGGTCAGAGGATCGGGGGGATGCCCATCATCCGGCGAAGGTCGGTGAGTTGGCCGGCGTGGCAGGCGTTGTGGAAGCAGACGCGGTGCACGAGCAGGTGGCGCGCAAACATCGTTCCACCCCAGTCCATCTCTTCGTCGAGGCGGGCATCGCTCGCGTTGCGTGCTGCCGCGGCGAGTCGCTCGCACGCGCGCTCGAAGATTGCCTGTGCCCGGTCCATCGTCGGGTAGAGGTTCGGGTCATCAACAGGGACGGAGTCCTTGCGGACCATCATGTGGGCGAACTTGTGAATGTCGCCGTGGTCGACCTCGCGCGGGTAGAAGTCGTCCTCGGGGGGGAACGCCCCGTCGTCGAGCACCGCGCCCAGGTGGTGCATGGTCAGTGCGCAGTGTCCGCACTGCCAGGCCGCGTGCCCGGGCATGCCTGGCTCCTGGTGCGTGCGGTTGTTGTCGGTGAAGCCGGCGAGGAAGCGGGTAAAGAGCGGCATGGTCGCCATGACGGCGTTTGCGAGGGTTTCCTGGCGGGTCATGGGGTCCGTCCTCCGGCTTGGGCGTAGGCTCGTTGCGTGTCCAAGGGTACCAGGGCCAACTCGAGCACCGGCGCTGACGCGTCGCATCCGAAGCCCGTCGAGTTCTACGACGAGCCGGTGGTGTACGACGTCATCCATACGCCGCGGACGGCGCACGAGGTGGACGGGCTCGAGCGGATCGCCGCCCGTTTCGTGCGCCCGCGCACGCGCGAGGCCGAGTCGTGGTTCGAGCCCGGTTTCGGCTCGGGTCGGTACCTGCGGGTCGCGGCATCACGCGGCCGGCGCGTCGGCGGTATCGACCTGAACCCTGCGATGGTCGCGTACGCGCGTGAGCGCGTGGAGCGGCTCGGGCTCGAGGCGACGCTCGTCGAGGGGGACATGACCGACTTTGCGCCGGCCGACGTCAAGGCGTCGGGGGGGAAGGGTTGGAAGGGCTGGTCGTTCGCATTCAACCTGATCAACACGGTGCGCCACCTCGAGACGGACGAAGCGATGCTGGCGCACCTGGCGTCCATGGCGAGCGTGCTGCGCGAGGGCGGGGTGTACGCACTGGGTGTGAGCCTCGAGGATCCGGGAGTCGTCTTCCCGTCCGAGGACGTCTGGGAGGCACGCCGCGGATCGCTCCACGTCAAGCAGGTCGTCCAGTACCTCCCGCCGGATGCGAACATCGCTGGGCGCGAGCGAGGCGAGCGCGTCATCAGCCACTTCACCATCACGCGCCCCGGCGGCGTCGAGGAGATGGTCAGCAGCTACGTGCTGCGCACGTACGACGTCTGGCAGTGGATGGCGCTCATCGATGACTCCGCGATGCGTCTCGACAGCGTCGTCGATGAGTTCGGAGAGGACGTCGACCCACGCGGTGGCTACGGCGTGTACATCCTCCGACCCGCCTGAGACCGGTCGCTATGGCACGATCACGGAGGTGTTCAGGCGTCCCGGCGAATCCACGTCGTCGAGGCCGATCCGCACCCTGCGCCCCGAGAGCGTGGCGGCCGCGCCGGGGAAGACGAACTGGCGCGTCGTTGGCACATGGGGGGCGAGGTTGCTGATGGGGATCTGCTGGGAGGGCTGACCGGGGGCCGCGGCTCGCAGGACGATCGTGCGCGGCGTGTTGCCGACGTTGGTGACACGGACGGCAACGACCACGTCCGGGCCAGAAGGCGTGGGCGCGAGGCGTACGTCCGTCGCCACCTCGAGGTCGCGCAGGCCGATCTCGATTCGAGTCGCGATCCGGATCGGTGGGTACGGGCGGTCCGCGGTGAGACGGACCACGCTGACGATCTCGCGCGGGCCGGCTTCCTCGCCGGGGCCGAACGCGAACGACAGGGGAAGCGTTGCGCTCTGTCCGGGGCCGAGGCTGAACGGCTGGACCGCCTTGGGTGAGAACGTCCAACCGGGCCAGTCGGCCTCGGGGCCGGGCTCGACGATCTGGAGCTTGCCCGTGATGCGCACCGGCCAGGGGTTGGCGATCACCAGGCTGCGCCGGTGCTCGATGATCAGCGACGGGACGAACTCGGGTTCGATCCGGAATGCCGCGATGAAGGCGGCCAGGTACGGGTCGACGCCCTCGACGAAGACGGGCTCCGGGCCGGTCGTGATCGTGACGGGCTCGGTCTGGCCGGCGGGGGCGAGCAGTGTGCGATTGCCGAAGAGATCGACCAGTTCGAGCGGCGCGTCACGGCTCGGGTGGATGGTGAGCGTTGCGTCGTCCTCGAGTGCCGACTCGTTCCACGCGACGAGCGCGCCGCGCGGGAAGTAGGTCCCGTCGCTCGATGGCTCCGCCAGCACGTAGGCGCGCACGCCGGGGCTTGCGGGGACGGTTGCTACGGCACGACGCCCGCCGAGGCGCTCGACGAGCGTGCGCCACACACCGAGCTCCGGTGCGGGGGCCGCGGACTGGCCCGGGCGCTTGGGCCAGGCCCATGGGGTCGCGATCGCCATCGACGGGGGCGTGCCCTCGTCTTCGGAGCCGGCGGCCCAGGCGCTGATGGCGTTCTGGGCGAGGTGGATGATGCGCGTGACGTGCCCAACCTCCGCGCCGTCGGGCAACTCGATGCCGATTGCGAGGTCGGGCGCCTCGGACTCCCAGCCGGAGACGATCGTCGCCATCGCATCGGGCCCGAAGCCGACGGGCGTAGCCGCGAGCACGCTGGTGCGCGCCGTGGAGCCGTCGCTCGTGCGCGCCGGGTGCTCGGGAGGCGGGAACTCGGCGCGCCAGGGCACGTTGATCGTCGGGCCGGGTACCAGACGCCGGATGGGGTCGGCCAGTGCGTCGATCGCGCCGGTGAGGTCATCGCTCCAGAACGCGGCGTCCGATCCCGAGGGCCCGAGCTGCCAGTGCGTGATGCGTTGGCCGAACAGGTCGAGCGTTGGGAGCAGGTGGGGCGTCCAGAGCGCGGGGTCGAGCTCTGCGAGCTGCAGCGGGTCGTCGGGATCGAGGTGGTGGCGGGCCGCGAGCGCATCGGGCACGCCTGTCAGCGCGAGTGTGAGCTCGGCGTTGCGTGCGAGCAGCGCGTCGATGACGGGGCGGCGTTGCGCGAAGTCGGCGTCGATCGTTGCCGGGCCGACCTCGGGTCCGTAGGCGTCGAGCGTGAGCGCGCCCACGCCGGAGCGGTCGTACAGCGCCGGGAGCGTGTCGAGACGATCGGTCGGCGCGTTCTCGATGAGCAACCCGAAGCGCCGGCGGTCGGGGCTCGGCGGATCGCGGAACGGGGGCGACGTCGGATCCGGCTCGGGCAGCCAGAGCATGTGCATCTCCGACCAGCCGACGGGCCCCCCGGGTCCATCGACCTGGAGCATGGCGCGGTACCACCCGTGCTTGGTCAGGGGGATCGGGCGTGCCATTTCGCGCCCCGACGGATCAGCGGGGAAGACCTGCTCGAAGATCACCCGACCGGCGACGTCTTCGACGCGCAGCCTGGCGGTGAGGCGCTCGCCGACCATGTCGCGGACCGTCACCAGCAGTTCGGGTGGCGTCGGGCCGACAACCACGCCGGTGGCCTCGTCGGTCCGCACCGTGACGCGCGGTGCCTGGAACACGCTGACGTCGTCGAACCACGCTCGTGCGCGGTAGTCCTGGGGCCACACCACGTCGCGCTCGGGCAGTGGCGGGGCCGGGAGGAACTGCTCGGGCTGGAGCAGTTCGAGGTCGATCTCGAGGAAGCTCGCGTTCGGCAGGCCCTGGAGTTGGACGACCGCTTCGGTCCATTCGACGCTTGCGCCGATCGGGGCGGAGTGGCGCTCGGATCCGGGGATCACGCGCCGACGCTCATCGAGGAAGCGTGCGCGCAGGAACGCTCGTGAGTGGATCAGCCCAACCGCGCGCACGCGCGAGGAGATCACGTAGTCCGCACCGGGGAGGACCGGGATGATCCCCGGCTGGAGACGCAGGGAGGTCGAGCCCCCGGCCGTCGGGAGCAGCACGCTGGTCTTCCCGCTGAAGCTGTGGGTCCCGTCCATGACGGCCCGGTTGAAGAGCGGGAAGCCGGGGCGGAGGCTGACCTCGGGGTCGTTCTGGGCGCGGTACCAGTAGCGGGGGACCGGCTCGGGGTTGAAGTCCCCTTCCTCGAAGTCGAAGACGTGGACCACGCGCTTGGCCGTGGACGGGCGGGCGTTCAGGTCCGTTGGCTGGGCGAGAGCGGGGCAGGCAGCGATCGCGCCGGTCGCGGTCAGGGCGGCCAGGGCGCAGAGCAGGCGTTGCATGGCGCGTGCCATTGGGGGACTATCGGCACCACAGTGGGGTCGGCTGGAACCGCTCGCGTGGGAGCGGCGGACGGTGGGGCCCCTGGGTAGGTCGGGGCTGGGGTGGCGGGCGACGCGGAAGGACGCCGAGCGATGTCGACCGAGATGCCGATGATCCCCCTGGACCGCTACGACCCCGGCGTCGGCCCCGAAGAGGCCGCTCGGGCGTTCTTCGACACTATGGACAAGCGCCGGACCGTGCGCATGTTCAGCGACCGGCCGGTCTCACGCGAGACGATCGAGTGGTGCGTCCGGGCGGCCAGCACGGCTCCCTCGGGCGCCCACAAGCAGCCCTGGCGGTTTGTCTGCGTGCAGAGCGCGGAGGTGAAGAGCAAGATCCGCCAGGCCGCGGAGCAGGAGGAGCACGAGTTCTACACCCGTCGCGCGAGCGAGGAGTGGCTCGAGGACCTGCGCCCGTTCGGGACGGACGAGCACAAGCCGTTCCTCGAGATCGCGCCTTGGCTGATCGTCGTCTTCAAGCTCGCGAAGACCGACGAGGGCGGGCAGGTGTACTACCTCAACGAGTCCGTCGGCCTGGCGACCGGCATGCTCCTCGCGGCCCTGCACCACGCTGGCCTCGCGACGCTGACGCACACGCCGAGCCCGATGAAGTTCCTGACCGAGGTGCTCGGTCGGCCCGACCACGAGCGTCCGTTCTTGCTGATCCCGGTGGGGTACCCGGCGGACGACTGCGTGGTCCCTCAGCTCGAGCGCAAGGGGTTGGACGAGGTGATGGTCGTCGAGTGAGTGCGGATCTGTAGCGGGGAGGACACGGAGCCTCGCGAGTCTCTGCCCTACACGTGCACCTTGCGGTTGTAGACGAACCACTCGAGCATGATGATCGCCAGCGCGCCGATGAGCAGCCAGGGCCAGAGTTCCATCTTGCCGGCACGCTCGTCGTTCTCGGTCGCGACGATGCGCCCGGCCAGGGGGAGCGTTGGTTCCGTCGAGATCAACGACTCGTCGGCGCTCGCAAGGTTTGCCGCAACGCTGCGGACGATGCGTCCGTCGATTTCCTGGTCGCTGGGCCCGGCCGAGCCCTTCCAGGAGAAGCTGTACAGGCCGGTCGACTCGACGGGCCCGTAGACGACCGAGCCGTCGGCGGCCGCGATGAGGTCCTCCTCGGATCCGTCCGGGCGCGTCATGGTGACGTCGGTGGCGTCTTCGGGCAGGCGCTGGTTGATCGTCTCGCCGGTCTTGACAAGGGCCGCGATCGAGGCGTCACCCTCCGACGCGAGCGTGTTGGCGGCCTCGCCGAGGAAGAGGACGAAGCCGGGCTCGAAGGGCCAGTCGGAGTTGAGCGGGTCGAACGTGGTCACGATCGCGCGCGTTCTCGCGTCGGCGGCCTCGAAGATCCCGGGCCCGTTGTTCGTCCGCGCGATCACACGCACGGGCGTTGCCTTGGCGACCTCGATCTTGCGCGATCGGCTCATCTCGATGCTGCTCAGCCCCGCGAGGCGCAGGGCCGGGTGATCACGCTCCCACTCGACGAACAACGCCGCGCCGCCCTCGCCGTTGTCGATCACGCCCATCGGCGGCTGAGGGACGACCCCGAGCGCGAGCACACGCCCGGGCGGAAGGCCCGGAAGGGGCTCGCCGGGCTCTTCGCCTTCCGCGGGCGGGCCGGGCTGGATCAATGGCAAGAAGCCGTCGAGGACGATCACGTCGTACTGCGCGAGCCGACCGGTGTCGAGCAGAGACTGGAAGTCCGCCGGCCGGACGACGTCGAGGTTCGCCGGACGCAGAGCGCGGAGCGCGTCGGCGAGATAGAGGTTGCCGGCGGTCGCGAGGACCATATTGAGGCGCTTGGAGGGCGGGACGACGAGGTAGGCCGTGTCGTCGGCCTCGAGCGCGTCGGCTCGTGCGGTGCTCCCGGTGTGGTTGAGCTGGACGGTGGCGACGCCGGCCTGCGGGCGGTCGACGTTGAAGACCACGCCGCTGATACCGGGCTCGATGCTCACGCTCGTGTCGGAGCCTTCGGCCCCGTCCTCGGTCGCGGCTTCCTCGCGCGTCGCCGGCGGGACCTCGATGCGCCGCACGGAACGGCTGGTCCCGTCGATCGTCAGGACGACGTCGACGCCCCGCGCCTCGGTGGCGGTCGACTGCAGGCCCACGAAGATCGCCAGCTTCGAGCGGTTCTCGAAGTCGCGCTCGGCACGCACGGACGTGATCCCGACGTTCGGCGTGTCCTCTTCACCGACGGCGTAGTACAGGACCTCGTCCTCGCGCTGGTCCTCGACTCGCGTGGCGTCCGGGATGCGCCCGTCGGAGATCACGTGCAGCGTGGCCGTGACCGTCGGGACGAAGCCGACGTTCTCCTGGACCTGGTCCTCGAACTTGCGGGTGCCGGTGAAGGCCTTGGCGAGCTTGAAGGCCGTGTTGAGGCTGCTCGTCGAGTCCGTCGGTTCGATGGACTCGATGGCGCGGATGAGCGCGGCCTTGTCGCTGGTGAAGTTGACGCGGACCTCGGCGGCCGAATCGAAGGCGATGACCATCGCCTCGTCCCCGCCGGTGCCGAAGACGTTCGGCGTCTTCAGCGACTCGACGATCTGCTCGATGGCGACGCGCTTGGCGCGCTCGAGCCGGATCTCATCGCCCTCCCCACCGTCGTCGGCGGACATGGATGCGGAGCGGTCGATCAGGATGACGTGGCGCGCGCCGTCGACGACCTGGTTGTCGAGGACCGGCTGCGCGAGCGCGAAGATGATCGCGCCGAGGACGAGGAGTTGGAGCAGGAGCAGGATGTTGCGTCGGAGCTTCTGGAAGGGCGCGTTGGCCTGCAGGTCCTGGATGGCCTTCTTCCACAGCAGCGTCGTCGAGACCTCGAGGTCGCGCCGGCGGAGCTTGAGGAAGTAGAGGATGACCAGCGAGGGCACGGCGATGGCCGCGACGATGCCGGCGAGCCCCGGTGTGAGCCAGCTCATGGTGTGGGCTCCAGGTTGGTGAGACCGGCGCTCATCGCAGCAGCCCCCTCCTGCGCAGGTAGTCGAGGACCAGCTCATCCATCGGCGTGTCGGTCTTGACCGTCATGTGGATGATGTCGCGCCGGACGCAGAACTCGTGCAGGCGGTCGATGTAGGCGTTGAGGTTCGCCTTGTAGCGCTTGAGCAGCGGCGCGCTGATGGTCACCTCGGCCGTGTCCGCGTCCTCGACGTCCTTGAGGCGCAGGTCGCCGCCGAGTGGAGGATCAACCTCCTGGGGGCTCAGGCACTGGATGACGAACAGGTCGTACCCGTGCCCGACGAGCAGGCGCAGCGCGTCCTCGTACCCCTCCTTGTGGAACATGTCGCTCAGCAGCACCATCACGCCCTTGCCGCGACGGGTCAGGGCGATCCGGCGTGCGGCTTCGTTGAAGCTCGCGACGCCGATCGGTTCTTGGCTGCACAGGAAGGCGCCGAGGTCGGTCACGCGTCGACGCCCTCGCAGGTCCTGCAAGCGCCCGTTGATCCCGCCTTCGCCCTGGCCGACGGCCGTGACCGCGACGCGGTTGAGGTTGACCAGTCCGATGTAGCCGAGGCTGGCGGCCAGGCGCTGCATGAACAGGAACTTGTTGGGCTGTCCGCAGTCGCCGGACTCGCTGGTGTCGAGGACGATGTGCAGCGACAGGTCTTCCTCTTCCATGAAGAGCTTGATGAAGAGCATGTCGAGGCGCCCGTAGAGGTTCCAGTCGACGTGGCGCATGTCGTCGCCGACGACGTACGGGCGGTGATCCGCGAACTCGACGCTCTCGCCGCGCTTCTTGGAGCGCCGCTCACCCTTGAGCTTGCCGGTGAAGACCTTGCGGCTGGCGACATCGAGCTGGCTCAGGCGCGCCATGAGCTTCGAGTCGATGAGCTCGGTCAGGTCCTTCGGACGCTTGGCTGGGGGCGTGCGGAGCATTCAGGGTTCCGGGGCACAGGGTTCGGGCTGGTTCTGCCGCACTTCCGCGGATGCGCACGCGACAACCATGATCGCGCCGAGCGCAAGTGTCGGTGTCGTGGTCAGTCGTGCGCGTCTCATCGTGTCACGCTCCTGCCGCGACCGGATCGGTCGCCGTGTTCTTGATGATGTCGAGCGCGACGTCGTCGGCGCTGACGCGGTCCGCCTCGGCCTCGAAGTTCAGGATCAAGCGGTGGCGCAGCGCGAGCGTCGCGATCTCCTGGATGTCCCGGTTCGCGACGTGGAACCGCCCGTCGGTCACGGCCTTGACCTTCGCGCCCAGGATCAGCGCCTGTGCGCCGCGCGGGCTGGCGCCGCAACGCACGTACTTGTTCGTGATCGGCGGCGCGAAGCGACCGTCCGGGTGCGTCGCGAGCACGAGCCGGGCGGCGTACTCCTTGACGTGTGGGGCGACGACGGCATCGCGGATCAGGCGCTGGGCCGCGAGGATCTTCGGGCCGTCGAGGATCGCGTTCGGCTCGGGCGTGTGCCCGCCGGTGGTGCGATCGAGGATGGTCATCAGGTCGTCGAGCTGCGAGTAGCCGACGTTGATCTTGAAGATGAACCGGTCCATCTGCGCTTCGGGGAGCGGGTACGTGCCCTCCTGCTCGATCGGGTTCTGCGTCGCGAGCACGAAGTACGGCTTGTCGAGCACGTGCGTCTCGCCGCCGACGGTGACGCTCCGTTCCTGCATCGCCTCGAGCAGCGCCGATTGCGTCTTGGGCGTTGCGCGGTTGATCTCGTCCGCGAGGATGATCTGGGCGAAGAGCGGGCCCTTCTGGAACTCGAAGTACCTGCGCCCGGAGTCGGGGTCCTCCATCACCACGTTCGTCCCGATGATGTCCGCGGGCATCAGGTCGGGCGTGAACTGGATGCGGCTGAAGGGGAGGTGGAGCGTCTGCGCGAGCGTGCGCACCAGGAGTGTCTTGCCGAGACCCGGCACGCCCTCGAGCAGCACGTTGCCGCCGGCGAAGAGGCTGATGAGCACGGCATCGATGACGTCGGTGTGTCCGACCATCACCTTGCCGACCTCGCTGCGCAGGGCCGCGAAGGTGTCGCGGAACTCCTCGCACTTGCGCTTGACCTCTGCTTCGGTGTGTGCCTCGCCGAAGGGCTCGTTGGAAGGCTGGTCGTTGTCGGGCATCGCCATGATTCGGGCTCCGGTTCAGCGGCGCACGGGTACGCCGGGTGTGCTTGTCTAGTCCTCGTCCTGCATCTCGTCTTGCGCGCGCTTCTTGGCCTTGAGCAGGCGGCTCATCCCGCCTTCGCCATCGGCGCCCGCGTCAGGACCGGGCTTGCTCTTACTATCGGCTGGTTTGGGTGCGTCCTGGGTGAGGTCGACCAGCGGCGCGGGCTTGCCGCGCTGACGCGCCAGCTCCTGCGGGGTCGCCTCGAACTTGACCTTGCTGGTCTTCTGCGCCGTCTTCGGGGCGGCTTGTTTCTGCTCGGCGTTGGGCTGAGCGCCCTGCTGTGCGCCGTCGCCAGTCATCGACTCGCGTGCCCGCTCGCGAGCCTCGCGGAGCGACGCCATCGACTCACCGGCCTTCTTGCGCGCCTCGCCGAGCTTGAACGCCCCCAGGATCGCGAGCAGGTCGATCCGCACGCGCCGAACGGCGACGTCGGTGAGGAACAGCCCCACGCCGATGATCGTCAGCGGGAGCCAGATGGGCGTGAGCGCCACGGGCATGTCCAGCCCATCGCGTCGCCACAGGTTTGCGTTTCGCGGGTCGCCGTCGAGGACGTTCCCGCCGGTGATGCGTGCGACTTCCTGGAGCAGGGCCGCGTTGTCCGTCAGGGCCCTGTACTCGTCCGCGAACGGGCGCGTGAAGGCTGCCTGGACGGTTCCCTCCATCGGGCCGGCGTCCTCACCCTGAGTGGGCGAGCGGTAGCGGAAGTTCATGACGTACGAGCCGCGCGAGGCGGAGTCGAAGATCGCCTCGTACCGACCGGGTCCGACCTGGATGGGCGCGAGGTCTTGGGCGCTCCCGTCGGGTCCCGTGACGCGACCCGCGAGCCGGAGGAAGTTGAGTCGTTCGCCGGAGCCGGGGTCGAGGGCTTCGATGACGATCTTGGTGCGATCGCCGAGGTCCTCGGTGACGACGCGCATGTCGGCCGAGCCGCTCGGGCGCATCGCCCAGCGGATCTGCTGCTCCCAGAACGCGCGGTACTGGCCCCAGCCGGTCCACTGCTGTGCCCATCTCGTCGACGCGTCGGACATGAAGCAGAGCGAGCGTCCGAGGCCGAACTGCCATTGCGCCAGGATCGGGTCCTCTTCCATGCCGCGCATCACGATGCGCACCGGCCCGTCGCGCTCGGCGGTGACGACGTAGCCCGTGATCTGTGGGATGGCTCGGATCCCGCGCATCGACTCGACGGCCGAGTCCGTGATCGCGGGGTTGAACGGCTCGCCCTCCCAGATCAGCGGGCGTGTGACCTTGACGGCCTCCTTGATGAAGATCGAGGGCAGGTTCTGCGCGTCCGCCTCGCCGATGGGGCCGTAGAAGTTCCCGCCGGTGCGGTTCGCGATGCCGCGCATGGTGCGGACCTCGGTGCCCGCGTTGTTGAATGAGTGCGGGAAGACGAGCACCGTCGAGACGGTGATGTTCGACGCGGCGTACTGGTCGAGCAGCGAGAGCGGGGGCGGCGTGGGGTCGCCGTCCGAGATGATGATGACATGCTTCTGGCCCGCGTTGGCGTTCTGCAGCCCGTTGAGGGCCATGGTCATCATCTGCTGGAACGTCTGGGCGTCGCCCATCGCGAGCCCGTTGATCGCGCGGTTGACGGCCGCTCGATCGCCGACGGTCTGCAACGGGAGCGTCCATACGTACCCGCGCTGGTAGTCGTACTCGAGCATGCCGACGAGGTCGAGGCGGCTGAGCCGGTCCGTCGCCGCCTTGGCCACCTGCTTGCCCCAGAAGTTGCCCTTGGGCATCTCGCAGGAGTGCATGATGAGCGCGAGCGCGCCGCGCGGCATGTTCTCACGCTGCGGGGGATCCAGCTTGACGGGCAGCGCATCCGCCAGCGGCGAACCGATCCACCCGCCCGCGCCGAACGCCTCATCCCCGCCGATCATCACCAGCCCGCCGCCCTGGTCGTGCACGTAGCTGTACAGGTCTCGCTGCTGCTGGAGTGAGAAGTGGTCGACGGGCGTGTTGACCATGACGATCGCGTCGTACGGGCTCATGGAGACGAGCGATTCGGGCGCCTCGGTCGGCGGGCGCACCTCCGACGCGATCCGCGCCTCGGCCAGGGCACGCGTCAGCTCTCGCACCTCGATCTCATCGTTCGCGAGGATCAGCACACGCCCTTCGCTGGACATGAATGTGATCGTCTCCGCGACGTTGTTCTCGACGATCACGTCCGCGGACCCGGGGTCGGGCACGAACTCGGCGCTGAGGCTCACGGCACCCGCGATCGGGACCGCCACGGGGATCGCGAACGTGTTCAGGCCCGTCGCCAGATCCACGGCGCGCGACACGCCCTCCGAAGCCGGATCGAGGTCGATCGGGTCGTCGTTGAGCAGGACCGTCAGGCGACCGGACGCGGGCGACTGGGAGCGCACGAGGACCTGGACGCTGATGGTCTCGTTCATCCGGGCCGTCGCGGGCGCGACGACCCGCTCGACGATGACCTCCTCGGTCACGTCGTAGCGCTGTGGGTAGACGTCGATCGGAACACCGAGCGCCTTGGCTGATCGTGCGGCGCTGATCACGTCGCCGGCCGTCTGGTTCCCGTCGGAGATCAGGACGATGCGGTTCGCGGTGTCGCCCGGGAATCCGGCGATGGTCAACTCGATCGCCTCACCCAGATTCGTTCCGTCGATCGATCCGACGTAGCGCGACGACGGGTCGTCCATGATCGAGGGCAGCGACTGGAAGTAGGCCTTCGCGGCGGCGGTAACGCGACCGAGTTTGTCGGTGCGCCCCTTGCCGATGCGCGCAGCTTCCTCGATGAACCGCTCCCCGTCGAGCACCCCGCTTTGCCCGCGCGCGCCCGTGGTCATCGATGCGGACGCATCGATGACAGCGATGACGCTGACGGTATCGGCCTCGTTGCGCCAGTTCGGGCGCGCGAGTGATGCCGCCAGGAGCGTGATCACGACGATCCGTGCCACGAGGGCGAGGCGTCGGCTGGTGGTTCCCAGGCCGGAGAGGGACTGCCTGGCGATCCAGACACTCAACCCGCCGAGGATGGGGATCACGAGCAGCCAGATCGGGCGCGCAAAGTCGAATGGGCCGAGTACGAGCGCAAGCGTGGTGGTCGAGCCCTCGAACATCAGCGGCTGCGCCTCCTGGGGCAGGACGCCTCGACGATCCGGTTGTTGCCCGAATCCAGCACGTACATCCGCCCGCCGAGTATGGATACGCCCCAAGGGGTCGCCAGTTCACCCTCTCCTCGCCCGGGCAGCCCCCACGCCCCGAGCCCCTCGCCGGTCGCCACATCCACGTGCTGGACTCGAGACGAGCCGAACTCGGCCACCAGCACGGTCCCATCACCCAAGCCCGCGATCCCGCGCGGGTACTGGAAGCTGCCGAGGTCGCCCGTCGGCGAAGTCTCGGGCGAGCCGATCCAGCCGATCAACTCGCCATCGATCGTGAACCGTCCGATGCGGTGGTTGCGATCGTCCGCCACGAGCAGTTCCCTCCGCCCCTCGATCTCGACGAACTCCATCGCTTGCGCCCGGTTGAACTCCGCGGCGGCGGAGTCCTCGGCGTAACCGAATGTCCCGAACTCGAACATGAAGTTGTATTCGCCGTCGAACACCGACACGCGGTCATTCCCACCGTACTCGGAAACGTAGATGCGCGTGGGAGTGTCCGAGTCTGGATCGGTCAGCAGGGCGATGTCGGTGGGGTAGATGAACTGGCCGGGCTCGGTGCCGTAGGTCCCGAACTGCGTGACGATCTCCGCCTCGGGGCGGTCCTGGGTTGGTGGGGCGTACACCACAACGCGATGGTAATGGGTGTCGGGGACATAGAGGAGGACGTCGTCGGGGTCGGTCGTGCGATGGTCGGGTCCGACGGTGACGCCGACGGGCTTGCCGCGATCGATCACGGGCATCCGCCAGATGGTGGTCGCTTCCCCGCTGTCTGGGTCGATCCGCTGGACGCGTCCTGCGCGGTCGATGACCCAGAGTGCCTCGGCGTCGTTGTCGATGGCGCGCGGGAAGACGAAGCGTCCCGGGGTGTCGCCGAGCGATCCGATTGTCTTGCGGACTTCGATCGGCCCTCCCACGGGGGGCTCCGAGTCGCAGCCCGGCGTCCCGAGGAGGACCGCGCAGGCGAGGCATGTCGCCGCGACCTTGGCCGGCGGTGGTGTCGAACGGCTGCGCTCGCGCATCGGCTTGAGCGGGTACCGGGCCCGCTTGGGGGCGTTGCACGGGCGTGTATCAAGCCTGTTGGGTGTCGGCACCGTCCCCTCCTCGCGACCACAGTCGCGCGCTCAGGCGGGACGCCACCAGCGCCACGACCGCCCCGGCCCCGAGCATGGTGATGACGCCTGCGGCCAGGCGATCGTCGTTGAGTCTGTGCAGGTCCTCGAGCATCTGCTGCGCGATGGGGCGGACCCTGCCGGGCGGGTCGAGCAGCACCGTTGCTTCGATCTCATGGATGGAGAGCAGGAAGACGCCGAGCATCGCGCCCATCAGCGCACCCCCACGGTGGACGGCATCGGACCCGATCCACGCCCTAAACGAGGGGCCCGCGAGTTCGAGGCGGGCGTGGCGTCGGTCCGCTGGTTCGTCCTGGATGAGCCAGAGGGCAACGAGGATCGGGATGATCCCGAAGCGGGCCGCGTGGGCGACGACGAGAGGCGCTGCTTCCAGGCCCTGGATACGCAGGTCCGCTGCCGCGATCGCCGAGCCGATCATCACGCCGGGGAGCAGGGCGGCGATCGCGAATGGCACCGCGACCAGCAGGGCCAGGCGTCGGGCGCGCGCCAAAGACGCGGCGCCAGCCCCAATCCGCCAGAGCGTGAACGCTCCGAGCCCGGTCAGCAGGCTCGCCGCGCCGGCGACCGTCGCCGATCGGGTCACGCTTGGCCAGGCGTCGCGCCAGAAGGCGGGGATGGCCTTGGGGTCGCGTATTGTCGCGCCGAAGAGGATCAGCGGGAGGACGACCCCGCATCCGAAGACGAGCAACGTCAGGACGAGCAGCGTCGCGCGTCTGCGGGGTGTGTGTTCGGAGGCGCCGTGGCCCGGGTCGGTCGCGGCCCCCGTCGGGCGCGGCGCGCTCAGCACGAATGCGCACACGCCTGCGATCGCGAGCACAACCTGCGGCCACGCGCTCGCCCAGGCCGGCCCGCGCTGGGGTGAACTCGCGAGTTGTGACCAGAGATCGATGGCGATCGTGTCGATCTGCGCAAGATGGAGCGGAACGCTCGAGCCGAGCATCACGAGCGCGACGAGCGCGACCGATCGGATCAGCGCGCCTCGGATCAGGCGCGCGCGCATTCGCGCGCGGGCGAACGCCGACATCG
>JANQQG010000196.1 GCA_028285065.1 Phycisphaerales bacterium | reverse complement strand
GCGTGGTGCATCACGGAGGGATCCAGACGACGGCACAGGTGATGCTTGCGGGGGTGCCGATGGTGGTGGTTCCGTTCACGCACGATCAGCCGGACAATGCGGCGCGGTGCCGTCGGCTCGGGCTCGGGCTGAGCGTGCCGAGCGCACGTGCGAGTGTGTCGCGTCTGAGTCGTGCGCTCGAGCGCGTGCTTGATGAGCCAAGCTTCAAGGAAGCCGCAGGCCGGCTGCGTGAGCGTGTGGTCGGGGAGGGCGACGGCGCAGAGCGTGCGGCGGACCGGCTCGAGGTGCTCGGTCAGGCCTGAACTGGCTCGGGCGCGCCTGCTCGGCGCCCGCGCCAGGAGCGTCGGCCGGTGATCGCGAGCAAGAGGCTGTGCCACTGGATGAGCGTCATCATCGTGACGGCGATGGGGTGGAGCACGACGCCGATCCAGGGCTGCTTGAACGCTGTGGCGAGGATGGCGCGCTGCGTGGTCGCGAGGATGACGCACGCGAGTGCGGGCGCGAGGATCCAGGGGGATGGCGCGAGTAGGCCGAGTGTGATCGCGAGGAGCACGACCCAGGGGAGGACGTGGCCGAGCAGGTGCATGATGGTGAAGAAGACAAGGACGGCTGGGGAGCCGAGGCCCTCGTAGGCGTTCTTTGCGAAGCCGCGCCAGACGGTTGGGAGCGAGGAGTACATGCGGCACTCGACGAGGTCGGTGGCGTCGAAGAGGTCGGTGCGTCGCCCGCCTTCGCGGAGGCGGCGCGGCATCATGATGCCGTCGTGCATGGATGCCTTGAAAGCGCCGTGCCCGCCGCTCTTTTCGTATTCGCGCCGGCGGACGAAGAGGAACTGCCCGCACCCTGCGGAGGCCGCGGGGGAGGTCGAGGCACGCATCATGGGCATGGGGAGGTAGCTGAAGAGGACGAAGTGGATCATCGGGACGACGAGCTTCTCGGAGAGCGTGCGCGTGATCTGTCGGGGGAATGTGGAGACGAGGTCGGCGTCGAACCGGCTGGCGGCTTCGAGCGATGCGCCGATCGCGCCGGGCTTGAATCGCACGTCGGCATCGGTGAAGAGGAGCCAGTCGGCGCCGGACTCGCCGCCCATGACGCTGCAGGCGTGCTGCTTGCCGTTCCAGCCTTCGGGGAGCGGGCGAGTGGGCGTGCGGATGACGCGTCGGTCTTCGGCGCAGAGTCGGTCGAGGATGGGGCCGGTCTGGTCGGTGGAGTCGTCGTCGTAGACGAGGACGCGGACACGGTCGTGCCCGCCGGCCAGGACTGAGCGCACGCAGGCTTCGAGGTTGGCTTCCTCGTTGCGTGCGGGGATGCAGACGTCGACACGTGGTTGGTCGGCATCGGACGCGCGGGGGGCGCGACGGACTGTGCGGTAGACACCGAGGTTGATCAGCGTCATGACGAACGCGAGGCTGGCGGCGCCGGTTCCGATGAGCAGGAGGACTCCGAGGGCGGTCATCTGGCGCCCTCACTCTCGGTGCTCTGCGCGTCGCGGCGTGCGGGGATCGCGCCGGGGCGGCCGCGCAGGCGGAGCATGAGGTCGTAGACGGGGTTGATCCTGCCTTCGGCGCGTGCGGTCTTGGCGTCGAGGATCTCGAATGCGCTCGGGTCGCGGGCTCGGACGAGCTCTGCGAGCGCGTCGGCGTTGGACTGCATGGCGTCGCCGATCACGCGGTGCCATGAGGCGGTGGTCTGTTGGTCGGGTGCCTGAACCAAGGCCGCTCGCAGGGAGACCTCCGGGCGTTGGTCCTGCCAGAAGGGGAGTTCGATGGCGAGGGAGATCACGTTTGCGCGTTCGGCGAGGGCGGACACGACGGCTGCCGCCCCCGGGCGGACGCGGACGGGCGTGCGTGGGTCTTCGAATCGGCCTTGGGGTGGGATCCAGAGTGCGTCACCAGTGCGGAGTCGGGGGACGACGTAGTCGCGCATGGCGCCGAGGGACGCGGGATCGTCGGGATCGATCCCAAAGACGCCGATCTTGCGGAGCATGGCGAATCGCCGGAGTTGGTCGGCGTCCATCGGGCCGAGGGTTGGGCGCGTTGGTGTGAGCTGGCGGGCGATGTGGAAGCCGAGGAGCGGGTCCCACCACGAGACGTGGTTGAAGGCGACGACGAGGGGGGCGGTATCGCACGCGGCTTGCTCGAAGACGTCGCGTCCACCGGTGGCGAGGCGGAGCGCGTTGAAGCGTTTGCGGAGGAGACGGCGCACGTACCACGCGAAGACGCGGCTGAAGCGCTCGTTCGTGGCGGCCGGGATGAAGTCCGGCGTGGTCATCAGGCTCCTGCGTGGGTAAGCGACAGGCTGTCTGCGGCGGCGCGTGCGGCGGTGACACCGCTCATGAGGACCATGGGGACACCGGGTCCCGGGTTGGCGCTGCCCCCGGCCATGAAGAGGCCGTCGAGGACCGGTGAGGTATTCCGAGGCTTGAAGCCGCCCTTGAGCTTCCCGTGCGAGGCGAGGCCGTAGATCGCGCCGCCTTCTGCGTTGTATCGCTGCTCGATGGCGTCGGGTGTGAGTGCGTGCTCGACGACGATGTGGTCCTCGATGTCTTCCATGCCGAAGCGCTTGAGCTTGTCGATGACGACGGGGCGGTACTGCTCGAGCATGCCGCCGGGTCCGTCCCAGCGTTGGTGGTCGCGTCGGTATGCGGTGTGGACGAGGATGTAGAGCGCTTCGCCTCCGGGGGGCGCCTGGCCGGGATCGGTGCGCGATGGGACGGCGAGGTAGAGCGTCGGGTCGCGTGCGGGGATGCCGCTCTTGTAGATGTCGTCGAACTCCTGACGCGAGTCACCACTGAAGAGGAAGCAGTGGTGCGCGAGGTGGTCGTACTGGCGGTCGAGTCCGAGGTAGAGGACGAGGCCGGAGCAAGCGGGGGTGTACTTGGAGCGGATGGAGCCGAGCTCACGCTTGGCGTTTGGGAGGTCGGGGAGGAGGTCGCGCATCGTGCGCTGGGCGTCGCAGTTGGAGACGACGGCGTCGGCCTCGATGCGGCGTCCGTCGTCGAGTTCCACGCCGGTTGCGCTGGAGCCGTTGTGGGTGATGCGCGAGACGCCGACGCCGGTGATGGCCTCGATGCCCAGGCTTTCGGCGAGGCGGACGAGGGTACGTGCGACCTGGCGGGTGCCGCCCATGGGGTACCAGCAGCCGCGATCGACCTGTGCGGATGCGATGAGCGAGAGGATGGATGGGGCGAGGAAGGGGCTGGAGCCGACGTACTGGAGGAAGTGCTCGACGAGTTGGCGGAGGTGGGGCTCCCGGATGAAGCCGTGCGCGGTGCCGGCGACGGAGGAGTGCAGTCGCATGCGGAGGACATCGGAGAGGACCTTCTTGTCGTAGGTCTTGGAGACCTTCATGACGTCGCGGATGGAGCCGACGTCGCGGTAGAAGAAGACCTCCTCGGACAGGCGGAGCATGCGGCGGGAGTGATCGATGAACTTGGAGTAGGAGGCGCCCGGCTTGTCGGCGGGGAACTGCTTGTCGAGGGCCGCGGCCATCGTCTTGACGTCTTCGCGGAGGTCGATGACGGTGCCGTCCTCGTAGAAGCAGCGCCACTGCGGGTCGAGTCGGACGAGGTCGATCATGTCCTCCGGGCGCTGGCCTGCGCGCTCGATGATGCCCTTGAGGACCTCCGGGAGGGTGATGATCGTCGGGCCCATGTCGAAGGTGAAGCCGGAGTCCTCGAGGACGTTCATCTTGCCCCCGAGGTGCTCGTTGCGATCGACGATGGTGACGTGGGCGCCCGCGCCGGCGAGTTCGACGGCGGCGGCCAACCCGGCGAGCCCCCCACCGACGACGACGACGCGTTTGCTCGAGCCGCCGGCGCCGACGGGCGCGACGGGTTCTGTTGCGAGGATGCTCATGTTCGGCTCTGCTCCAATCTCGCGCCGGCCGGCGTGCGCTGTCGCACGATGGGCTCGGGTTGGTTCCGTTCGGTGTGGTCTGGTTGTGCTTCCGTGCGCCGGCTCTCGCCGCCACCCCCACCGCCGCCGCCGTTCGTGCCGCGGCGTGCGCCGTAGACCAGGCCCATGACGCGCGAGAGCATGCCGAGCATCCGGGGCGAGCCCTCGGAGCTTGGGGTGCGGAGGCGCTTTGGTGTGACGGAGACAAAGACGGGGCGCGTCATCGCGAGGAGGCCTTCGCGCCCGCGCGAGAGGCCCCAGCCGCTGGGCCCGCGTCCTCCGATGCTTGCGCCGGGGTTGCCCGTTGGGCGGACAACTTCGTTGATGGTGACGCTGGTTGCGCCGAGTTGGGGCACCAGCATGGTCGCGGCGCGGGTGTTGCTGGTGAAGACGCTGGTTGCGAGGTGCTGGTCGGTTGCGCGGTGGATTGCGAGTGCTTCGTCTTCGCCGGCGAAGGGTATGACGGCGAGGACGGGGCCGAAGTGGTCGCCCGCGACAAGGGTGGCGTCGGCGGGGCAATCGACGATGACGAGGGGGCGCAGCGACGCGCCGGTTGGATCCTCGAGCACGCCGGAAAGGGAACGCCCCCCTCGCTCGACTGCACCGACCGCGAGGTCGAAGGCGCGGTCGGCGGCCTCGGGGCTGACGAGGCGGCGCGGGCGTGCGCCGGAGGCGAGGGGGGCGATCGCCGCAACGAAGGCCTCGTATACGTCGCGGTGCACCAGCGCGCGGCGCGGGGCCATGCAGGTCTGGCCGGCGTTGTCGGTGAAGGCTCGGAAGATCTCTCGAGCGGCGAGTTGTGGGTCGGCGTCGGCGAGGACGATCGCGGAATCGCGGCCGGAGAGTTCGAGCGTTGAGGGTGTGAGCGGCTGCGCGGCGACGGCCGCGACTTCGCGCCCGACGCTGGTCGAGCCTGTGAAGACGATGTGATCGAAGTGCGCGGAGGCGAGAAGCTCCGGGCCGGCGGCCCTGGTGGGCTCCGTCGAGGTCAGGACGCCATCGGGGAGGTCGGTCTGCGCGAGCTCGATGAGGCGTGCCTGGGTGCGCGGGGCGTGCTCGGAAGGCTTCACGACGACGCGGTTGCCGGCGAAGAGGGCCTGGGCCATCTGGATTCCGAGGAGCTGCACGGGGTAGTTCCAGGTGGCGATGATGGCGACGCGCCCGGCCGGGACGCGGGAGACCCGTTGGCGTTCCAGGGGCTGCCACCACGGACGGGCGCCGACACGGCGCGTCTTCACGACGCCGGGGCCGCGGCGCTCGAGCCACTTGAGCGCGGCAAGGAGGGGGAGGATGTCGGAGGTGAGTGCCTCGAACTCGGACTTGCCCGTCTCGTCGGCGATGAGTCGGCGCAGGGACGCTTCTTCGGTCGCGAGCTGCTTGCGGAAGTGTCTGACCCACTCGCGTCGCTCGCGGAGCGGGGCGAACGCGCCAGCATCGGGCTGCTGGGCAGGCATGGGGCCCACTATACGATGAGCGCCCCCCCCCCCCCCCCCCCTCCCCCCGCCCGTCCCACCCTGCCCAGCAGACCCCCCACACACCTGGGTCGAGCCGCCCGGGTGTTGGCGGATCGAATCTGGGTCCTGAGCACGAGCGAAGCCTGGAGGGATTCCGGACATGTGGGGGTCTTCGTTGAACGGGCCCCACACCGATTCACCCACCACCCGGTGCTTTGCGCCAGAGGCAGCACGGATGCGGAGACAGACGGGACAGCGGATCACGATCGTCGGTGCGGGGCCGGGCGGTCTCGGCGCGGGCATGCTCCTCGGGGCGGCGGGTCTTGACGTGACGATCCTGGAGGCGGGCCACGAGATCGGGGGCCGGACGGCTCGACTGCAGTCGGGCGAGTTCGCGTGGGACACGGGCCCGACGTTCTTCCTGATGCCGTTCGTGCTCGAGGAGATCTTCCGCGCGGCGGGGCTGCGTCTGACGGACCACGTTGACCTGCGTCGGCTTGATCCGATGTACCGCGTGCTCGTTGGTCAGGAGGGCGCGGAGCCGACGGGCATCGACGCGACGCAGGACCTCGACCGGATGGCCGCGCGCCTGCACGAACTCGACCCCGACGATGGGATCGCGTTCCGGAAGTTCATCGACGACAACCGGACGAAGCTGCGCCTGATGACGCCCATTCTGCGGCGTTCGATCGGCGGGGCGCTCGACTTCATGCGCCCCGAGATGATGCGCGTCGGGCCGAAGATCAACCCGTTCGAGAGCGTTCGCAAGCACCTCGAGAAGCGTTTTCACCACCCGGCGAGCCGCTTGGCCCTCAGTTTCCAGAGCAAGTACCTGGGGATGAGCCCCGGTGACTGCCCGAGCCTGTTCTCGATCCTGCCGTTCATCGAATACGAGTACGGCGTGTGGCATCCGATCGGCGGTTGCAACGCGGTCGTGCGCGCGATGGCGGATGCGTGCCGCGGCATGGGCGTGCGGATCGAGTGCGATCAGCCGGTCGAGCGGATCGAGTTCGAGGGGCGGCGCGTGACGGGCGTGGTGACGCAGGATGGCGTTCGTCCGACCGACCACGTCGTGCTCAATGCCGATGCCACGTGGGCGCTTCGCAACCTGGTGCCCGAGCGGTTGCGTCCGAAGTGGCGCGACACGGCGATCGACAAGAAGCGCTACTCGTGCTCGACCGCGATGCTGTACCTCGGGATCGACGGGGGCGTGGACCTTCCGCACCACACGATCTACGTCTCCTCCAAGTACGAGAAGAACCTCGAGGACATCACGACCAACGGGACGCTCAGCGACGACCCGTCGATCTACGTGTGCAACCCCTCGCCGATCGATCCGACGCTGGCGCCGAGCGGCGCGAGTTCGCTGTACATGCTCATGCCGACGCCGAACACGCGTTGCGGCATGGATTGGGAGGGCGAGCGCGCACGCATCCGCGAGACGATGCTCGATCAGGCCGGAGAGCGGCTTGGGATCGAGAACGTCCGGGAACGGATCGTGGAGGAGCGCGCGATCCTGCCGTCGGATTGGGAGCGTGGGCGGATCACGTTCGGAGCGACGTTCAACCTGGCGCACTCGATGGGCCAGATGCTGCACCGGCGCGTGCCGCACCGTCTGCCGAACGCGGACGGGGTGTGGTTCGTCGGCGGGGGGACCCATCCCGGGTCCGGGCTGCCGGTGATCTGGCTGTCTTCGCAGATCACCGCGCGGCTGCTGGGCGATGAGGTCGGCACCAAGATCCCCTCGATAGGGCATTCGGAGAGCGATGAACCCCTTCGAAAAGCCCCCCCGGAACGGGTTCCATCGATGCCCGAGAATCCCCCGGTTCCCGTCGTTTGAGGGCTGTTTGTTTGGGTTCCGCTCGCTTTTCGAGTGTGTGAAGGGTCCGCTAACCCAAAAAAAACCGCGCAAGGCCCCTCACGAGGGGGGAGATTGGGTTGACACATCCCGTTCGATCGCTATATTCGTCAATGCCTCGACACGGTCGCATCTAGCAGCCTGAGGCGTCGACTCCTCCACCCCTTGAGAAAGGGTGGGGCAGTGAGAGAGAGCACGCGAGAGAGAGCCCGTCGACGCCACGCCTAACAGGTTGCGGAGGAGAGAGCGACTCGGAGTGAGAGAGAGAGGCGAGAGAGGGCCAAAAGTCCTCAAACCCGACTGTGGTTGACCGGTCACAGTCGGGCTTCGGAGAGAAGACCAGTATTCGAAAGAACCGGACGCCCACGGGAGTCCGGTTTTTTCATGCGCGCACCGAACGGGCGGGCGCCCGACAATGTCCAACCGGATGGGACGTTTTCGTCCAACGGGGGGACACACACGCCCGGGCGGCCATGCCTTCTGCAATGAGCGAGGACGAAACGGATCTCGCCGCGGCACGACGCGCGGGATCGACAGGGCGTGAGGCCTTCGGGCGCCTGTTCGACCGTCATGCGACGGTGGTGCTGGCCGTCTGCCGACGCCACGTCCCGCTCCGGGACGCGGAAGATGCACTGCAAGAGACATTCATCAGGGCCCACCGGATGCTGGAACGCGTCGAGGACGCGTCGCGGTTGCGTTCGTGGCTGTTCGGCATCGCCTCGCGTGTCTGCTCGGAGAAGCGGCGCAGCGAGGGACGTCGGCGCAAGCACGAGGAGGGCGCCGCGATGAACACCAAGCAACGACGCGAGAGCGCGACGGACAACGGCGCCCTGAGCGCGGCGTCGAATGCCGAGGCGCTGGATCGACTGAGCCAGGCGATGGACGAGCTTCCCGAGCGGGAGCGCCTCGCGATCCACCTGTATTACCTCGAACGTGAACCGGCACGCGCGGCCGAGGAGCACCTCGGGCTCTCGCGCAGCGGGTTCTACAAGCTGCTGGCCCGCGCACGCGAGCAGCTGGCGGAGTTGATGGGCGAACGGATCACGACATGACCCCGAACGAACACGACAACCCCAATACGAACGCAGAACCGAATCCGGAGCTGGATCAGCTGCTCCGGCAGTGGCACGACCAGACCGCCGAGGCGGCCGCCCGTTCACGCGCAGGCGTGATGGAAGCGATCGCCGATGACGCGCCGCCCGTGGCCTCGACGATCGAGGCGAAGGGCGCCGGCGCGACCACAGGCACCATCCTCAGGAGGATTTTCATGAACCGGTACTCACCCGCCGCGGCGGCCCTGTTTGTCTTGGCCGCCCTCGCGCCGTTCCTGGTCCCTTCGCTGACGCAAGAGTCGCGTGCCCAGGCCGAGAACGTGGTCTACGCGCCCGAGGGTGGGCTGCTCGACGCCATCGGCGCCGACGGCGCGCGGCTGGGCCCGTGCGAGCTCGAGCACACCGACGTGGACGCCGAGATCTCGGGGCGGTTTGCGCGCGTCAACATCAAGCAGCGTTACCACAACCCGCACGACGAGAAGATCGAGGCGGTGTACACGTTCCCGATGTCGCACGGCTCGGCGGTTGATCGGATGACGATGACCGTCGGCGATCGCGTCGTGGTCGGCGAGGTGAAGGAGAAGCTGCGTGCGCGTCAGATCTACGAGGGCGCCCGCGCCCAGGGGCGCGTGGCGAGCCTGCTCGAGCAGGAGCGTCCGAACATCTTCACGCAATCGGTCGCGAACATCGAGCCTGGCGCGACGATCGACATCCAGATCTCGTACGTCGAGCTGTTGACGGAGCACGACGGGAAGTTCGAGTTCCACTTCCCGACGACGGTTGCGCCCCGGTACATCCCGGGCATGCCGTCGATGCCGTCGCCGGGCTTCCCGCGGCCGCGCCCGATGCCCGATGGTCTGGCGTCGGGACGCGGGCTGATCATGCTCGCCCCCGGGACCATCGCGGACCTGAGCACGCCCGAGGGCGTCGAGCTGACGACCGATCGCGTGCGCACGCTGCTGACGAGCGCGACGCCTGTTCGCGTCGAGGACGCGGAGAAGCTCCCGGAGATGGAGACCGCGTGCACGTTCCGCGTGGACTACCCGGACGGCTCCGGCGAGATGGGCTTCATCACGCGCAAGGGGATCGGCGAGCTCAACGGGCGTCCGTTCATCTGCCCGCCGCCGATCAAGCTGCCCGATCCGGGCGAGCCGTTTGCGGAGCCGACGCCTCAGGTCCCCGATGCGGATCGGATCACGCCGATGCCGGTCAAGCCTGGCGAGCGTGCCGGGCACGACATCTCGATCAGCGTGACGATCGATACGGGTGGGCCCGGGCTGGTGGACATCGAGTCCGGCCTGCACGAGATCGACACGCGCACGCTCGCTGGCAACGCGAATGAGCCGCGCCGGGTTCGTCTGAGCCTTGCGGATCGCGACGCGATCCCGAACCGTGACTTCGTCCTCTCCTGGGCGACGACCGGCGACGGGATCGGTGAGTCGTTCTTCACGCACACGGGTGATCTGGGCAACTACTTCGCGCTCGTCCTCGAGCCGCCGAAGGACATGGACGCCGCGGCGTTGGTTCCGGTCGAGCGTGAGATCGTGTTCATCATGGACGTCTCGGGCTCGATGAAGGGGCTTCCGATCGAGAAGTCGAAGGACGTGCTGGGCGAGATCATCAAGACGATGCGTCCGAGCGACCGCTTCAACGTGGTGACGTTCTCGAACACGAACGAGTCGCTGTTCAACGATCTGCAGCCGGTGAACGACGAGAGCGTCGCGAAGGCGATCGAGTACGTCGAGTCGCGCGTCGGCGGCGGCGGCACGGAGATGCTCCCGGCGATCAACACGGCGCTGACCGGGTTCGGCGCCGAGGCGGGGCGCGAGCCGCGGCTCGTCGCGGCTCGTGAGCTCTTCAACCTGCCTGCCGATGGGCGCCCGGTGGCGCTGGACATCAAGGCGTCGACGCTGACCAAGGGGCAGAGCGACAACCCGGCGCTGCGGGTCTACACCGCGTCCGTTGGGGATGGGCTCGAGCTTCGCTTCGTCGGCAAGAGCGATCTGCCGCAGAGCGACCAGGGGGACGGGACGCTGCTGCGTCTTCGTGGGACGTGGACGGCCGAGGGCGACCAGCGGTTGTTCCGCATCGAGTCGGCCCGCTTCGTCAAGCCGGGTTCGCCGATCGTGAAGGACTCGCCGCTTCGTCTGGTGGTGTTCCTGTCCGATGGCGAGGTCGGCAACGACTTCGCGGTTCTGGATGCGATCAAGAACCGTCCTGCCGGGACTCGAGTGTTCAGCTTCAGCATCGGCAACTCCGCCAACCGTTTCCTCATGGACAACATGGCGCGGATCGGAGGCGGCGTCGCGGACTTCATCATCCAGAGCGCTGAGGCCGACGAGGCCGTCAAGCGGTTCACGGATCGCGTGGACACGCCGGTGCTGACGAACATCTCGATCGCGTTCGATGGGGTCGAGGTTTCTGACGTGATCCCGGATCCGTCCGGGTTCGTGCCCGACCTGTGGGACGAGGAGCCGATCGTGATCCTCGGTCGGTATGACGAACCGGGCGCGGGCACGCTGCGCCTGCGCGGGACGACGGGCGAAGGGGTCTACGAGCGCGATTTCGAGCTCACGCTGCCCGAGGCGAACCCGGAGCACGACGTGGTGCCCACACTTTGGGCTCGCAAGCACGTCCGCAACCTGATGGACCAGGACCTGCCCGGCGTGCAGACGGGCTCGATCGACCCCGGCATCCGCGAGACGATCGTGGGTGTGGGCGAGCGGTTCGGGCTGCTGACGCAGTACACGTCGTTCGTTGCCGTGGACAAGCTGAAGGTGACGATCGACGGGGAGCCGCGGCTCGTGCGGATCCCGATCGAGTTGCCGAACGATGCGGACTGGACTGGGTTCTTCGGCGAGCAGCCGCAGATCTTCGAGCGTCCGGAGCCTGTGGAGCAGATCCGTCGGATCCGTGAAGAGGTGACCCGTGCGGCCGAGGACATCCAGCTCCGGTACTCGGTGAGTGAGACGCTGACGGAGACCGAGCGACAGGTCGTGGACCTCGTGAAGGCCGTGACGCTGACGGTCGATGCTGACACGCCGGAGGCGACGCGAGCGGTCGTTGATGAGTTGCTCGTGGTGCAGCCGGACAACGAGGTCGGCCTGCTGATGCGTGATGCGCTGGATCTGACGGTCGCGACGGAGCGTCTGGCGGCGTTGCACGCGGATCGGATGCTCGAGCCGGTTGAGAGCGAGGGCATTGCGGCACCGGGCGCGGAGCGTGACGCTGGTCGTCCGATGGCCGGTCTTGCGGTCCAGCCTTCGGCGACGCCGCCTCCGCCCCCGACGGCGGCGGCCGCTCCGAACGCGCAGCCGAGCACGCTCTCGCCTGGGTCGCGTGCACCGGCGGCGCGTCTCTCGCTCGGTCTGGCTTCGAGGCACGACCGCTTCTACGCCCTCGGGACACCCGCTCTCGGGAAGAAGAACGCGCAGTTTGGACGGCCGGTCCAGGCTCCATCCCGCGCCCGTCGTGGGCTGTCGGTCGCGCCTGATGCGAGCCGCGCGGCGCCAGTCGATTCCGGGATCGTCGCGGGTGGCGAGTTCTTGGTGCTCGGCGACTCACTGGGCAGGATGCCAGACTCGCAAAGCCGACTCATCGGCGCTGGCGAGGCCGAGAACATCTTCCACTGGTTCAACCCGCTCGAGAATCACGAGAGCGGGGCCGATGCTCCGGACGAGATCGATGCAGCCGACGACGGCGAAACGGAGGAGGCGGCGCCCGGCCCCGTCGAACGTTTCACCATCCTCCGCCAGCACCCTGAGTGGGAGCCGGTCGCACACCTCGGTGCGCTCGCGCTCGATGCGCGTCTGGCCGATGAGACCAGCGAAGCCCGGAAGATCCATGACGAGCTCACCGGCCTCGTGCCCGGCGGGCAGGTCGGCTACATCCGTGAGCCGCTGATCGCGGTCCTCGCGGCATGCGAGGCGCTGGGCGCGGACGAGCGTGAGCAGGGAGCGGACATCGGTGCGTTGCTGATCCGTCGGTACCCGACTTGGGCGCCGGCTCGGGCTCTGTCTCGCATCCTCGAGGCCGAGGAGGTCGATCTTGCCAAGGTCGAGCAGCTCGTGACGGACGTCCGGGCGAAGCTCGATGCTCGTCTGCGTGACGCTCGGATCCGTGCTCGTATGACTCCTGACGTTCGCCGGTACCTCGCCACGCCGCGTGGCGATGGCAAGCCCCTGACCCTGAGCGTTCTGGTCGAGGACGCCGGGTCCGAGACGGTCACGGCGCTCGAGGCGGTCGGCCTGGACTTGATCACGGCGAACGAGGGCGCCAAGACGGTTGTCGGGCGTCTGGATGCCGAGGCCCTGGCTGAGCTTGCCCTGACCGAAGGGGTTCGTCTGATCGATCTGATCGCTCAGTAGGGTCCTCAGGAGGGCACAGAGCGGGGCCAATCCGGTTTCTGACCTACCATGCGCCGGACGCACGAGAACGTGCGTCCGGCGCTTTCGTGCGCACGAATAGCAGGTGACCCGGATCGACCGGATGAGGAGGCAGCATGGCACGGACCCCATCGACGATGCTCATGGAACTGGGCGCTCAGGCTCCCGACTTCTCGCTCCCGGACACCGATGGGACGTTGGTGTCGCTCGGAGACGTCGCGCCCGGCGGGTACAAGGGCCTGCTGGTGATGTTCATCTGCAATCACTGCCCGTTCGTGATCCACATCCGCGATGAGCTGGCGTCGATCGGGCGTGATGCCGCGACGATCGGGATTGGCGTTGTGGCAATCAGCTCGAACGACGTGGCGAACTACCCGGACGACTCGCCGGAGAAGATGGCGCAAGAGAAGGCGAACGCGGGGTACTCGTTCCCGTACCTGTACGACGAGACGCAGGAGGTGGCCAAGGCGTACCACGCGGCATGCACGCCCGACTTCTTCCTGTTCGATGCGAACAAGCGTCTGGTGTATCGCGGGCAGCTCGACGACTCGCGTCCCGGGAGCGTCACGCCGGTGACCGGGGCTGACCTGCGAGCGGCGATGGATGATCTGGTCAATGGGCGTCCGCCACGGCCGGAGATGAAGCCGAGCA
>JANQQG010000159.1 GCA_028285065.1 Phycisphaerales bacterium | reverse complement strand
CCGAAGCACAGGCGCTCGATGTCACACCCGACGGGAGCATCGCCGTCGGCTCCGTCAACCTGCTCTCCGCCGACGGGCCGAGCGCGATCCGCTGGAAAGATCGCTTCACACCCCTCGCGCTCGGCGACCTGCCCGGGGGCATCAACTCAAGCGTCGCGACAAGCGTCAGCGCCGATGGCTCCGTGATCGTCGGCTCGTCCAACTCCGATCAGGGCAACGAGGCGTTCATCTGGACGGAAGCACGAGGGATGGAGTCCCTCCGCGCGGTGCTCGAGATCGAGTACGCCGTCAACCTCACGGGCTGGGAGCTCCAGACCGCAACCGGCATCAGCGACGACGGGCTGACCATCGTCGGACGCGCGCGGAACCCGCAACTCGAGATCGAGGCCTTCCTCGTCCGCCTCAACGCCCCCCTCCAGCCGCCCCCACCACCCCTCCCGCCATGCGCGGCGGATTGGGATGGCGACGGCCACCTCAACGACACCGATTTCTTCGTCTTCATCCGCGACTTCTTCGGCGGGATCGCCGACTTCAACGACGACGGCGTCACCAACGACACCGACTGGTTCGACTTCCTCAACGCCTTCTTCCAGCCCGAACTGGACTGCGACCCGCTAGCCGGCCCCCCCGCCTGACAGCGGGTCCACCTTCGGACCCGGATCCCCGTGCGCACGCACACGATCGACCACCCGCCGCCACATCGCGTGACGCGCCGCACGCGACGCCGCCGGCATCGCACCGCGCAGTGCGCGCATCATCAACCCATGCCGCGCCTGCACCCCGCACCCGATCGGCTCGATCACCAGCGACGCGAGCATCCGCTCGAGCGCATCCTCCCGATCACGAACACGCCGGATCGCAACCGTGTCCAGTACACTCAGCGAAACGCCGACCCCGCCCGCATGCACCATCACGTTCGATGGCTTGTGATCCCGGTTGAACAGCCCCGCATCAAGGATCGCCCCAACGGTCCGCCCCACCTCGTGCGCGAGCGCATGCTGCTCAGCGACCGGTGACCCGTCGAGGTCGCGCAGGCACTCCAGCAGCGTCCGCCCCGCCAGCGCCGGCATCGCCAAGAGCTCCCCGATACACCCATCGACCATCACGCTCGCGATGGCAAGCACCGGCGCACACCCGACACGCGCCCCCGCCAGCGCCGTCGCCCCACGACGCTGCCGATCCCCCCGCCCGCACCGGAGCGTCCGCTTGATCCGATCGCCCACCCCCAGCGCGCGCACTTTCAGCACCAACGCCCCGCCCGACCCGTCCGCAGGATCGACCCAAAGAACGCTCGACCCCTCATCTCGTTTGAGCACCCGGACGTCCCGCAGCATCCCCAGCTTCTTCAGGACCGCCAGAACACGCTCGCCCGTCGCCTCGTCCGCAGCGAACCGGAGCCGGAGCATCTTGAGCTGGATCGGGTCGTCGGTCACCGGCGAGAGCCTATCGGTTGAGCGTGTCGGTTGACAGACCCGCCAGGCCCGGTGACGATCGAGCCAACGGTGCGCCCCCGAGCGGCGTCCCAAAGGAAACGAGGCGCATGGACCTGCCGCTGTCGGTCGCCATTGTGTGCAAGAACAACGAGGCCACCATCGGGCGCACACTCGAGTCCGTCGTCGGCCTCGCAGGCGAGATCGTCGCCGTCGACTCCGGCTCGACCGACGGCACCATCGCCCTCCTCGAACACCACGGCGCCCGCGTCATCCGCTCCGACTGGCTCGGACACGTCAAGACCAAACAGAAGGCCCTCGAAGCCTGCGAACGCGAGTGGGTCCTCGCCCTCGACTCCGACGAATCACTCGAGCCAAAGCTCTGCGAAGCAATCAAGAACGAGCTCCGGCGCTCCGGCGGCCCCGCCTTCGACGCCTACCGCCTCAACCGACGCATCTGGTACCGCGGACGCCCACTCATGCACGCCTGGCAGCCCGAATGGCGCGTCCGGCTCGTGCGCAAGAACAAGGCCGCCTGGCGCGGACACGACCCCCACGACGAACTCGCCCTCACCGACCGCAAGGCACACGTCGGCGACCTGGGAGGCCCGGGAGGCGACAGCGTCCTCCGACACGACTCCTTCGAGACCTTCACCGAGCACCTGCGCACCCAGTGGGCACACTCACGCACCAGCGCACGCAGCCTGCACGACGCCGGACGCCGCGGCAGCTACTCCCGCCTACTCATCTCCCCACCCGGCGCCTTCTTCAAGCAGCTCGTCCTCAAGCGCTCGTTCCGCGACGGCTACGCGGGCTGGCTCGCAGCAGCAACCACAGCCGCAGGCGCACTGATGAAGCACGCCATGCTCATCGAGTTGTCCAGACAAGACCGTGACGCCGGATCCGAGCGCTAGCCCGCGTGCACCCGCTGACGCGCGCGCCCGGCGACGTGCACCGTCGGCCGACGCGCCTCCGTCGCGGCCTCGCTCTCCGAGCACCGACCGATCCGCGGGCTGATCCGTGCGAGCAGCTCGTGCGTGGTGCACCCGGCCGCAGCCGCAAGTGTCGGCAGATGGTTCGGCGCGCTCGGGTCGGGCCCAACGAGCTCGATCTCCGCTCCCACATGCCCGATCCGTGCCGGCGCACCCGTCAGATCAACGGTCATCTGGTCCATCGAGATCCGCCCAACGACCGGCGCATCGTGGTACACGATCCCCTCGGGCGTCCGCTCGACCAGGCGCAGCGTCGCACGCGACGTCTGCCCGTCCGACGCCAGCCGCTCCGGGAACCCGTCCGCGTACCCCACTGGCACGACGCCCAGTCGCGCCCCCGTCTGCGGAGCACGCCACAGCGCCCGATACCCGACAGGCCAACCAGCAGGCGCCTCGCTCACGTGCACGATGCGGCTCGTCCAACGGAGCACCGGGCGCAGCTCCTGCGCCCGGTCCGCCAGATCGAACTCACACGCGTCATCGTCCGGCGCAAGGCTGTACCCGTGCAGCCCGATCCCGATCCGCGCACCGTCGTGGTGGTACCGCTCGTGACGCAAGACCCCCATCGTCGCCCCCGCGTGGATCACGACGTCCGCCCCGATCTGATCGCCCGCGTCGTGCACGAACCGGTGCAGCAACTCGTGCTGCGCATCGAGCAGGCCTTGGTTCCGAGCGCTCGAGAAGTGCGTCATCAGCCCCGCCAGGCGGAAGCGCGGCGACGCGTTGATCCGCTCGAGCAGGTCCATCGCCCGCTCGGGACGGGCCCCCGCCCGCGTCATCCCAGTGTCGACCTCGAGGTGCAAGGGCAGGATCAGCCCCAGCCGAGCCGCGCATGTACCCAAGGCCTCCAGCTGAGCGCCATCGTGCACCGTCAAGTGCAGCCGATCGGTCGCCGCATGCCGGTACAGCGGGTCGGACCGCTCGATGGAACTGACCGGCATCAGCACGAGCAGGCGTGCCGGCACCCCGGCCTCGACCAGCTCCCGCGCCTCGTCCGGGCTGAACACGCACAGATCGCTCACGCCCTCGCCAACCAGACGCCTCGCAAACCGCACGGCTCCCAGCGAGTACGCGTCACGCTTGACCACCCCGATCAGCCGTTTGGCCCCCATCGGACCCCTCAGGGCCTCCTGGAACACGCGGACGTTGTGGCTGATCGCGTCGAGATCGACGTGGAGGAGGCTCTGGGGCACCTGCGGACTCCGTGCGGGTGATCCTGGGCGAAAACGGGCCGGTGGGCACGTCCATGGGGAGTGGCGCAACGCGGGATCCGCGTCGCTCCATCTGTTGTATCGACCGGTGGCGCGATCTACGATCACCCGTCCGCCGGGGTTCCAGTCCCGGCCAGGGGTGGGTTGTGTGGGGCTCCGCGAAGGGTATCGGGACAGGCCCGGTCCGAGGCGCGAATCAAGGCGCGCCCGCGTGAGCGTATGGGTCAGGAGGCCGCTGGACGATGTCGGAAGAGACCGGACGCGAAGAAGCGCGTGAAGACGAAGCACGCGCAACCGATGGGGGCGGAAACGGGGACCAAGACGGGGGCGGGGCAAGCGACGACCAGCCCAAGAAGAAGCGCCGACGCCGACGCCGAGGCGGACGCGGACGCTCCAAGGGCGAAGGCGCCCAGGCCACCGCCACCGAGGGCGCCCCGACCAGCGAAGCCGCCGAGCCCGCCGCCGACCAGCCCGAGCACGCAGGCGACGCCCACGCCGAGTCCAACAACGGCGAAGCCCCCAAGAAG
>JANQQG010000155.1 GCA_028285065.1 Phycisphaerales bacterium | reverse complement strand
GGGTCGGGGGGGATGGGAGGGTGTGTTGGTGGGTCAGGATCGAGGTGGTGGCGGGATTGACCGACCTTTGGGCGTGGGTATGATCCTTGCCGCTCGGCGGGCTGCCGGCGGTTGTGCCGCTGTAGCTCAGTGGTAGAGCGCACCCTTGGTAAGGGTGAGGTCGTGAGTTCAATCCTCACCAGCGGCTTTTTCGCCTGCTCGGCCCGTTGCGGAAGCGATGGGTCGTAACCCGGCGTTGTCCAGGGGGTTGGCGAGCGTTTGCGAGTTTTCAGGGCCGGTATGGTGCCGGTTCTTTGAGTATTTGGCGGCGTCGATCCCGTTGTGGGAGGGCGTCGGAAGAGGAAACATCGGCTGGCCCTCTGTGGGAGCATGGTTAGCCGCAAGACAACCGCTTCATTGGTTGGAGGTTCACCGAGATGGCCAAGGGTGTTTTCGAGAGGACCAAGCCGCACGTCAACGTCGGCACGATCGGTCACATCGACCACGGCAAGAGCACCCTGACTGCGGCGATGGTGGCCCGCGCTGCCGCCAAGCACGGGGGTGAGATCAAGAGCTACGCCGAGATCACCAAGGGTGGTACGGTTCGTGACTCGTCGAAGACGGTGACGATCCACTCGTCGCACGTCGAGTACGAGACCGAGGCTCGCCACTACGCGCACGTCGACTGCCCGGGTCACGCCGACTACGTGAAGAACATGATCACCGGTGCCGCCCAGATGGACGGCGCGATCCTGGTGGTCTCCGCGGCTGACGGGCCGATGCCCCAGACTCGCGAGCACGTGCTGCTCGCCCGTCAGGTGGGTGTGCCCTACATCGTCGTGTTCATGAACAAGGTCGACCTCGTGGACGACGAGGAGCTCCTGGAGCTCGTCGAGATGGAGGTCCGCGAGCTTCTGAACAAGTACGACTTCCCGGGCGACGACACGCCGGTGATCCGTGGTCAGGCCAAGGCCGCCATGGAGGATCCGACGAACGACGAGGGCTGCAAGGGCATCGACGAGCTGTTCGATGCTCTGGACAGCTACATCCCCGAGCCGGAGCGTGAGGAGGACAAGCCCTACCTCATGGCGGTCGAGGACGTGTTCTCGATCAAGGGCCGTGGTACGGTCGCGACCGGTCGTATCGAGCGTGGCACGGTCAAGGTTGGCGACCCCGCCGAGATCGTCGGTTTCACTGAGAAGCCCGCGACGACGACGGTCACCGGTGTCGAGATGTTCCAGAAGACCCTGGATCAGGGCATCGCCGGCGACAACGTCGGCCTCCTGCTCCGCGGCGTCGAGAAGGACGAGATCGAGCGTGGGCAGGTGATCTGCAAGCCCGGTTCGATCCAGCCTCACACGAAGTTCAAGGGCGAGGTGTACGTCCTGACCAAGGAGGAGGGTGGCCGCCACACTCCGTTCTTCAGCAACTACCGTCCTCAGTTCTACCTCCGGACGACCGACGTGACCGGCTCGATCAAGCTGATGGGCGGGGTCGAGATGTGCATGCCGGGCGACAACGTCGAGATGGAGGTCGACCTGATGGGCAAGCCGGTCGCGATGGAGCCGGGGCTTCGGTTCGCCGTCCGTGAGGGTGGCCGGACGATCGGCTCTGGCGTCATCAGCGAGATCATCGAGTAAGACCTCGACTCGGCTGAGCGACGAAGGAACAATCATCGCGGCCCATCGGAGAGCTCCGGTGGGCCGCTTTTTCGCCGAACTGCTTTTTTTCGCCGAACCAAGGGGCTTTTGACATGGCCAAGGGAAAGGCGCTCGCCCGTGAGTTCGTCTGGTTGCAGTGCTCGGAGACGGGTCTGCTGAACTACCGGACGTCGATCAACGTCAAGGGCGGCATCGATGACAAGCTCAAAGAGGGCATGAAGAAGTACTGCCCGAAGCTCCGCAAGCACACGCTGCACAAGATCAAGCGCAAGTGAGCCGCTGTCACTGACTGACTCAACCGGGCGCCGACGCCCGATCCGCGCAACGCCAGTAGCTCAATTTGGTAGAGCAGCGGATTCCAAATCCGCAGGTTGAGGGTTCGAGTCCTTCCTGGCGTGCTTGAAACCGGGCGCTCACCTGCTCCCGACCAGCACGCGTCGTTCACCGAACGACCCACCCCCGGAAACACGACATGGCACTGGGAATCTACAAGCCGGGACAGGGGTACTGGGTTCGCGTCATGACCGCGGCCCTCATCGCCATCGCGACCTTCGGGGCCGTGGGTTGGCTGTGGGGCCAGGCTGGTTCTGTGGCGCAGAGCCTTGATGCCTCGGCGTACGTGTTCGCGGCTCGCGCGGACGCGGGCTCGAGCGTCTCCGGCCCGGTCGCCGGCGACATCGAGGTCTACCTCAGGACGGCCGACAACGAGCGTGTGCTCGTCGGGACGGCTGTGGTGACCGAGGTCCGTCCTTCCGACGACATCTTCAACCTGCGTGTCGACGAGCCGCAGCTCGAGGACGATCAGGAGTTCGGTCGCGGGAACGTGCTGGTGCAGCCGAGCGGGTTCACGGGCTCGTTGCTGTCGAACCCCGAGAAGATCCGTCCCGTCGAGCCGCTGGCGATCCAGGCTCCGGTCGCGGCGCTCACGCTGTTGATCGGTGCGATCTGCGCCTACTGGCTGGTCGGGCACAAGCCCCGGGCGGTCGACTTCCTGATCGCGACGGACATGGAGATGCGGAAGGTCAACTGGTCGAACCGGAAGAACATCATCCGTTCGACGGGTGTCGTGATCGGCGCATCGTTCCTGATCGCCGGGTTCCTGTTCACCTTCGACATCATCCTCTCCGAGTTCTTCAAGCTCATCGGGATCCTGAGGTGAGCAGCAGCAGCGCCAGTTCCCACCAGAGGGAGGCTCCGAACGTGAGCGAGATCGACCCCGCCCAGCCGGCCCCCGAGCCAACCCCCCCCGCCGCCTCTCCCGCGCCCCCGCCCGCCACTCCGAGCGTGGAGGCGGAGCCGAAGCCCGTCGATGACGCGCCGGCCGCCGCCCCCGCCCCCGCCGCCGCACCGGCCCCGGCGCCCGCTCCGGCTGGTGAGTCGGGCGATGAGCCGATCCGTGCGGCCGGGATGGACTGGTTCGTGCTTCGCGTGGCGTCGAACAAGGAGTCGTACGTCCGCGACACGCTGCTCCGGAAGGTGCAGATCGAGAACATGGGTCACCTGGTCGGGCGCATCCTTGTGCCGACCGAGAAGACCAAGACGATCAAGGGCGGGAAGCAGCGCATCGTCGAGACGAAGCTGTACCCGGGCTACGTGTTCGTCGAGATGCGCCTCGAGGACGATGGACGCATCCCGCAGGACGTCTTCTTCCTGATCAAGGAGACGACCGGCGTCGGTGACTTCGTCGGCACCGCGGGGCGTCCGACCCCGATGCCCGATCACGAGATCGAGAAGATGCTCGCCGACGCGCGCAAGCCCGAAGACGAGCCGACGCTCAAGCTCTCGTTCGAGAAGGGCGAGACCGTCAACATCAAGGAAGGCCCGTTCGAGGGCTACGAGGGGACTGTCGACGAGCTGCTTCCCGAGAAGGGGCTTGTCCGCGTGCTGGTGACGATCTTCGGTCGCCAGGCGCCGGTCGAGATCGAAGAGTGGCTCCTGGCCAAGGCCGACGAGGTCTAGCCAACCCATCCCGGTTCCTTCACTGTTCCCACCCGCCCCGGTCTCATGGCCGGGGCGTTCTTCTTTTGGGCGGCGCCGCTGGAGCAAATAGTTCGGGTGGATCTCTCGTTCATTCGCGTGCCCCTTTTCCCGGTCCCTCCCCCCCCGCCCCCCACGCACGGGTGGACACTGTGAGCGATGAGGGGGATCGCTTACGCTGCGAGCATCGCGCGTGTGCGTCGGGGACGAGGAACGCGTGCGAGACCAGCAACAGGATGTGCTGAGATGAGCAAGGACGGGAAGGAGCAGGCGAGGACCTGGGAGACAGCGGGCAAGCGCGCGCCGCGCGCGAAGCGTGCGCCGGGGTCCGGGAAGCGTCTGCTGCGGAAGCTGTTGCTGTTCGTTGGGCTTCCGGTGGTGTTGATCACGTTGGTACTGCTCGCGGCCGCGCCGACGATCGCGTCGTCGATGGCGCCGGGGATGATCGAGCGGGCTGCGGAGGAGCGTTTGAGCGGCGAGCTTCGCGTGGAGCGCGCGAGCGTGTCGTGGTTTGGTGGTGCGAGTGCGAGCGTCGAGCTCATGGACCCGGGCGGGCGTCGTATCGGGCAGGTCGAGGTTGGGGCGGGGGTGTCGATGTGGCGTGCGCTGACGCAGCGCTGGTGGAGCCGCAACGAGTTCGATCTGGGGACGCTGACGCTCGCGGGTTCGATCGATGTGGTGCGTGATGCGGACGGGACGACGAATGTGGCGGACGCGCTCGCGCCGCCGACGGCGCCCTCGTCGAGTCGGGGCGGGTCGTTGCTGGATCTGCGGTTTGATCTGGAGCTTGACGATCTGGACGTGAGCGTGACGCAGAAACGCGACGGGGCGCCGCCGACGACCCTGGAGATTGCCGAACTTGCCGGGGGTGGCGGGATCGAGTTGGGGCTCGGCGTGGCGACGACGTTCGACGTTGCGCTCGAGCTGGACGGCGCGGTTCGTGCGGACGATGCGGATGCGCAGGTGTTCACACTCGAGTTGGACGCGGATGGGCGCTTGTCCTCGCGCGCCGAGCCGGATCTCAATGATGCGTCGCTGACGCTCGCTGGGCTGCCGATCGCGAGCGTTGACCGGCTGCTGGCGATGGACGGGGCGTTGGTGGATGCGTTCGACGAGTCGGGGAAGCTGACGCTGAGCGCCAGCGGTTCGCTGGATCGGGGCGCGGTCGAGGTCGCGTACAGCTCGGCGAGGGGGACGGTTGATGGGGCGTTCAGTCTGCGTGGGGCGCGGGTGTCGCCGGCGCGGGCGTTTGTCGCGGATGTGCCGACGCTGGGGTTTCTCGCCGGGGTGCCGCAGCTTGCGCCGGCGCTCGCGCGTGCGTCTTCGAGCATGACGCTGGACGATGCGCCGTCGTTTCGGATCGAGGTGCGTGACTTCGGTGTGACGCTCCCGCGTCCGGATCGGGAGGGTGGAGCGGCTGCGCGCGGCGTGTCGTTCGCGGGTGCGCCGCTGGATGCGACGATCGAGCTTGGGGCGTTGGTGGGGGAGGTGTCGTTGCCGATCGAGGTTGGGGCCGATATCCCTGAGGGCGCGGACCCGCCACCGCAGCGAGTGAGCGTTCCGGCGTCCGTGTTCACGCTGCGGAGTGATGACCTGACCTCGCGCATCACGTTGGCGGGTGAGATGAGTCCGACGCTCGACGGCGAGCCGGCGGGGACCGTGCGTGTCGACCTTGCCGCGCCGAGCCCGCTTGGCGGGGGGCGTGTGGACCCGCTGATGCTGCGTGGGAGTGCGACGGTGGAGCGGTTCACGACCGCGCTGTTGCAGCCGTTGGCGGACTCGTTCGGGTTGGCGTTGGATCTGAGCAGCGATGTTGGCCCGACACTCGACGTGGTCGTGCGCGTCATCGAAGAGGAGTCGTCGGTGAGCGAGGTGGCGCTGGATGCGAGCGTGCGTGCGGCGCACGTTCGGATCGATGCGCCGTTGCGTCTGACCGAGGAGTTCGTGGCGCACCGGACGGGCTCGGTGGAGGTGAACCTGGAGCGGCCGGCGCCGGCGCTGCGGCGGTTGCTTGGCGAACACGCCCGGATCGATGGGGCGGGCCCGATCGCGCTGTCGATCGATGACTTCCGGATTCCGCTGGATGCCGAGCGTCTGCGGACGGATGCGACGGGGTCGCTGGGTGTGACACTGGCGGGGATCATTGCGGCGCCGATGGGGGGAGATGGCGAGCTCTCGCCGGTCGTCGCTGAGCGGGTCGTGTTCAACGCACGCAGGGACGAGGGAGGGGAGGTTGCTCGGCTGACGCTGGATGCGCGGCTGGCGTATGAGGGGCGGGCGTTCTCGGTGACGGGTGATGTGCGTGGGGATCCGTCGCGGGTTCCTTCGGGGGGTGTGCCGGCGGATGTGCTGCGTTCCGGGCCGCGTGGGGAGGTGCGGGTTGACGATGTGCCGCGCGAGCTGTTGGCGCTTGTGCCCGGGCTGGGTGAGTTGCTAGAGGGTTCGGTCTCGGATGCCGGTGAGGTCGAGGCTCGTGTGGTCGAGGGGGTTCGCGCGACGATCGGGGAACGGGCTTCGGTGTTGATCGAGCTGACCGAGCCGGAGCGAGCGCTTGCGGACGCGACCGGTGTGCGTGTGTCTGGTGAGTCGGGTGACGTGCGCGCGAGCGTACGGGGTGTGGTCACGCCCGAGTCGCTGGAGCTGACGACGCTGCGGACGACGGCCATGCTGACGCAGGGCCGCGTGGATCCGGTGCTGCAGGCTGCGTTCGGTGAGACGGCGCGATTGGGCGGTGCGACTTCGCTCGTTGTTGCGCTGCCGGAGCCGTGGAGTGTGGGGTTGGATGAATCGCTTGCGCCGGTCCTTGATGACCCGGAGCAGACGGCGCTGGGCGTGGTGGTCACGACGGAGCCGGGGGTCGCGGTGTTGGGTGTGCCGGTTGGTGACGGTGAGTCGGGGCGTGTTGCGGATGTTGGGACGCGGAACCTGGCGTTGCGTGTGGAGATGGCGCCGGGGAGTGGTGGTCTTGGTGCGGTGCTGACGGGTGCGTTGATCTCGGCGACGCCGGGGCAGGAGCGGGCGGTGCGGTATGCGCGGGTGCGCGGGGAAGGGTCTCTGTCGGACGGAGCGATCGACGCGAGCCTGGCCCTGCTGGACGCCAATGCGACAGCGCTCGGCGACTTCGTCGAGCGGCCGACGCTTCTTGCAGATGTGCTGGGGCGCACGGCGAACGTCACGTTCGGTGTGGCGCGCGCTGCGCCTGACGCGGAGATGGTGCTGACGGCCTCGGTTGAGTCGGCGTTCGTCGAGGCGCCGGCGGCGCGGCTGTCGATTACTGACGAGGCGTTCGGGATCGAGGCTCCGGTGCGTGTGACGTGGTCGCCGACACCTGGGGCAGCGACGCGGTTGTTGTTCCCGCAGGAGGAGCGTCGTGCGTCGTTCGAGTCGATCGAGCCGGTGACGCTGGATGTCAAGCGTCTGAGCATCGCGCGGAGCCGGGGCGATCGTGGGCCGCTGGATCCTGATCGGTTCAGGTTGAACGTCGACATCGCGATGGACTCGGCGGTTCTGCGCAGTGGTGGGGGCGGTGGTCCGGTGCGTCTCGAGCGGATCGAGGCGCATGCGGAGCACGGGGGGCTGCCGGGTGAGGTGCTCGCGAACCTGACGATCGACTCTGTGATCTCGGAGACAGGGGCGACGCGTTCGCCGTCGGGCGTGAGCGCGCGGTTTACGCGTCTTGCGGACAGCCGCGGGAATCTGACGCCAGATCAAGCGCGGGTCGATGCGGAGTCGTCGTTGAGTTCGATCCCGACGCCGCTGATCGGGGCGTTCACCCCGCGATCGGGAGTGCTGGTTGATCTGCTGGGGCCGACGGCGACGGTGCAGGCGACGGCGGATGGGCTGTCGCGAACGGAGGGGACGATCGAGCTGCGCGTCGATGCGCCGCGGGCGACGGCGTTCCTCGACGCGGAGATCTCGGACGGGCAGCTGCGCACTCGCGCGCCGGTTCGTCTGTCGTTGATGGAGATCAACCGGCGGCTGCTGCGTGATCTGTCGGGCGTGCTCCCGATGATCGCGAGCATCGAGAAATCGAAGGACCAGGGTGCGTCGGTGATCGAAGCGGACGGGTTGACGTTCCCGCTCGGCATCGAGAGCCGCGAGGACTGGCGGGAGCTCAACGGGGACATCTCGATCGACCTTGGCGTGGCGACGTACACGCTCGAGCGCGGGCTGGTGCGGTTCTTGTCGGAGGCGGTCGGGGCGGAGGAGCAGGGGGGGGTGGTGGGGCAGCGGGTCAAGCCGGTCATGGCACGGGCGCGCCAGGGTCGGGTCACGTTCGATTGGGAC
>JANQQG010000152.1 GCA_028285065.1 Phycisphaerales bacterium | reverse complement strand
CACAACGCCTGGTGCGACGGATCTGCCCTTCTTGCGCGCGCCACCGAGCCGCCACACCCGTCGAGCTCGCCTGGCTCCGCGGGGCGGGACGAGCGTGCGACCAAGCCACGCTCCGTTCGGGCGACGGCTGTGACCTCTGCCGATCGACGGGCTACGCCTCACGCTGCGGCCTCTTCGAACTCATCGGCGTCAACGACAGCATCCGTCGGCTGATCCAATCGCAGGCGAGCGCAAGCGAGATCCGCGCGTGCGCGAGCGCAGCCGGCATGCGCCCGCTCCGCGAGTGCGGCGCGGACCGCGTCCTGGACGGAACCACGACCGTAGAGGAGGTCAAGCGCGTCACCATGCGGGTGAGCGACTGAGCGCGATGCCGGTCTACCGATACACCGCGACGACTCCACTGGGCGCAACCCGGCGCGGGCGCGTGGTCGCCCAGTCCCCACGCCTCGCCCGCGACGAGATCCGTTCACTCGGACTGCGGATCGTCGAACTGGGCGCCGGCAGGGGCTCACGCACGACGCGCCGCGCCAGCGCGACACGGGATGATCGCCCGCGCGCCTCCTCGCGCCCCGAGGCCGTGGAACTGCTCCGTGAACTCGCAACACTGCTGCGCGTCGGCGTGCCGGTGCTCGAAGCCGGCGAGGTCCTCGGGCGCCAGCTCAAGGGACGATCCCTGCTCCTCCTGACCGACATCCGCGAGCGGATCGAAGCCGGAGGCTCGCTCGGAGACGCAATGGAAGCGAACCCGCGATCGTTCGACGTCACGAGCGTCCGCCTTGCACGCGTCGGTGAGAGCACGGGACAGATCAGCGAGGCGCTCGACCGGTACTGCGATCACTGGAGCCGCTGGGCGCGACTCCGCGGACGACTCCTCAGCGCCATGCTCTACCCGGCGATCGTCCTCGCTGGCGGCGTGGGCGTCAGCATCTTCCTCATGACGGTCGTCGTGCCGGACCTGCTCGACACACTCGTCCAGAGCGGACGCCCACTGCCGGTGGCGACGACGCTCGTGCGAGGCGCGAGCCAGTTCCTCGTCGGATGGTGGTGGGCACTGCTCCTCGGAGCCGGGCTCCTCGTAGTGGTCGGAGCGAGCGCAATGCGCGCTCCGCGCCTACGCCGCGTTGTCGATCGGTGGATCCTCATGACACCGCTCATCGGCGCGATCGTCCGCAAGCAAGAGACCGTACGCCTGAGCGTCCTGCTCTCGACCCTGCTCCGATCCGGCATCCAACTCGACGAGTCCTTGCACGCTGCCGCCGACTCGATCCGCAACACCCGGATCCGTGAGGCGCTGCGCCGCTGCCACGAATCGATCCGACTCGGCGCCGAGCTCGGACCCGCGATCGAACAAACCGGTGTGCTCCCGCCCGCCGTCGCGAAGGTCTTCGCCGTCGGCCAGGAGTCCGGCGAGCTCGCCTCGATGCTCGATCGACTCGCCGAGGACCTGGATGCACAAGTACAGGTGAGCGTCGGACGCCTGACCGCCCTGCTCGAACCCGTCCTGATCGTCGCCCTGGCGGCGATGGTCGGGCTGATCGCATTCGCCACACTCATGCCGATCTTGGAGGCCGGGGATGTGCTGTAGAAGAAGATGGGCGCGCACGCGCCCCGCCGGATTCTCGCTCCTGGAAGTGATGGTGGTCGTCGTGATCATCGGCCTCCTGGCCGGCGCGGTCGCGATCAAGGTCTCCGACCACGTCGACCGAGCCAAACTCAACAGAGCCAAGTCCGACATCGCCATCATCTGCGACGCCGTCGAGACGTTCTACGCCGAGCACGGCCGGTACCCGACCAACGAGGAAGGGCTCTCCGTACTGTCGATCCAATCGACCCGTGACCCATGGGAGCGCGACTACGAGTACATCTCGCCCGGCCAAGACGGCGCATACGACATCGTCTCGTTCGGTGCGGACGGACGCGAAGGCGGCGACGGACCGGACAAGGACATCGGGAGCTGGGATCTTGATCGGACCTGAGCCATCCCGGACCACGCGACGCGCGTTCACGCTGATCGAGGTCAGCGTCGTCGGCGCACTGCTCGCGCTTCTCGCCGCTGGCGTCGTGCTCTCGGTCTCGTCAATGCTCGCGCCGCACCGCCAACGCGACGCCATCTCGCGCGTCATCGCGTTCGACCACCGCGCCCGCACACTTGCGCGCACCACCGGTGCACACGGCACCCTCGAGTTCGACGATGCAGATGCGAGCATCACCTACCGCTCGGGCGCACACGAACTCGTCGCTCGGCTCCCACGAGGCGCCTCCCTCGCTTCCCCGACGCTGCTCGAAGGCCGCGATTCGGTCGACGTCGGACCCGACGGCAACACACCGGACTACGCCGTCGTCATCGAAGCCAACGACGCGCGCGTCTTCATCCTCTTCGCCGGCTTGACCGGGGAACCACGAATCATGGAGGAACGGGTTGCGGCCGAAAGCCTGCTCAAATCCGCACGGACTCACGCTGATTGAGGTCGTTGCAGCCGTCGCCCTGCTCGGGAGCGTCCTCGTCGCCAGCGTGATGGCGCATTCGGCCCTCCGCCGCCGAGAGGCCGACGCATCGTGGCGCCTTGATGCGATCCAGCAACTCGACGCCTTCCTGACTGATCGCCTGCACCCAGACTTCGACTGGTCCGAGCAAACGGGCGGCGGCCTCGGTGACTCCCTCGTCTGGAGCGCCGAGCGACGCCCGCTCGCGATCGGTGGCCTCGAGACGTCCCTGCTCACACTCTCCGTCCGCCCCGCCGACAGCCACGCCCGTGTCGAACCCGTGACCGTGACGCTGCTCATCCGAGAAGCCGAGGAGAGCCCCGCACCATGAGATCACGTGCTCGCGGCTTCACGCTCCTCGAACTGCTCGCTGCTGTCGCAATCGGCGCCGTGGTCGCCAGCGCCACATTCCACGTACTGGCCCGACTGGCGGGCACACCCGATCCAACCGACCGGACCCGTTCGCCGTACCACGCCCAGGCACGCGCGCTGATCCTCCGCGATCTCGCAGCGAGCGTCCGCTACCGCTTCGTCGACGATGTACTCCACCTGGAAACAACACGCTCGATCGGATCCGATGCGTCGATCCGACACGCGGGCGCTCGTGTCGGATACCACACCGTCCCAACACCCGACGGCCCCTGGCTCGCGCGCTCCGAGGAAGGCGGCGCGAACATCCTGGTGCGCTCGGGCACGATCTCCTGGAACATCAGACTCGCCGAAGATCCGGATGCACCCGACGACGCGCCAGACACGCCGCATGCAGACCAGTGGCGCCTGATGGACGACGTCACGATCACCCCCGTCTTTGATCACGACGCGGAGGAGCGCAAGTGATCGATCGAGACGCCCACCACGCCACCCACTGTCGCGCGTTCACGCTCGTCCTCGTGCTCGTGGCCGTCGTGATCGCCGCGCTCACGCTCGCGGGGCTGGCGCGCCGGACGCTGTTGCTCGAGATGTCGTCCAGAGAGGTGCACGCCGAGCTGGCGCACCGCACGCTCGCGACGAGCATCGAGTCCGCCCTCCTCCCCGTGGCCGAGGACATCCTTGCAGGCCAGCCCGACGAGGAGGGCCACAGCGGGCGGTTCACTCTCGACATCGACGACCGGCGCGTCCGGATCGTGCTCGCCGATGAACAGGCCAAGCCACACGCCGGCTTCATCCCCGACGCAGCATTCGCCGAGCTCGACCAGAGCATGCCCGAACTGCGATTCCGTCCCCGCCCCTCCCCCGCACAACGCACGGATCTGTCCCGCAACGGCGCTCGCAGCAGCGCCCTCGAACGCGCATACGTGAGCTTCGAGGAGCTCGTCGGCCCGACGCCGCCCGAGGAGCTCTGGCCCGCTGAGGACGGTTCGGGCCTGGCCAACGCGCTGACACTCTGGGGCAATGGCCGCGTCAACATCGCACGCGCCGACGACGACACCGTTCGTGTTGCACTCGCCTCGATTCTGTCACGCATCGAGATCGAGCGCCTCCTGCGCTTCCGCGAGGACAACCCCGACGCGACGCACGCAGAACTCATCGGCGCTGCACAAGCCGGAGCGAGGGCCGAGGATGCCGCCGCGGCCCTTGGAGACGGTTCGCGCTGCATGTCGTGTTGGATCTGGGTTGAGCACGCCGCGGGCTCGCGTGTCCGGCTCAGCGTCAAAGAACGCCCTGAAGACAACGCCTCGCCATCGCCCGATCCAGCCGATCCGCCCGACCCACGCACCCCACCGACGACGTGGCGCTACGACTGGAGGACCCAATGAACACCCGCCACCTCGGTGCGGTCCTCCTCTATGCCGCGAGCGCCGCGGCGATCGTCGGGGGCGTTGCAATCATCGCACGCGGCCCCGAGACGCCGCCCGTCCAGCCTCCAGCCGTCGACACACCCACACCGAGCACAGCATCTGGACCACAGCGAACGCTCACCGCCGAGCAACGCGATCGCCTTCTCGGTGTGCGCCTCAGACCCATGCCCGCGCTGCCAACCGCTCCTCCAGAACCGACCGTCGCGCCGGCCTCGGAGCCACCACCGCCCGCACCAAAGCTCCGCCTGATCGGAACCATGCTCGAACGAGGACGCTCACAGGCGCTCGTCGAGACGGGCCCCGGCGACATCCGACGGGTCGGTCCGGGCGACAAGATCGACGACATCATCGTGCTCGCCATCGAACGAGACTCGATCACCGTCCGCCGAAACGGGCGCGAGCACACGATCACCTTCCCCGACCCCAACACCCCACACCCATCACACCGTCCTTCCCGTCGCAACCAAACCCGCCCGCAAGCCTGACCCCTAGAAGGAAGTTCACAGTTGCTGCTCGTCGACGTCACACACTCCGGCATCGCCATCGTCCTCCCCAACGGCGAACGCTTCCAGATCGACGCGCATCCGGACGAGCCGGACACAATGCCGGCCGCGATCGCCGATGCCATCGCCGATGCCATCGCCGATGCGGGAGCTACCGATACCACGTGCACAGTCTCGCCGCCCAGTCGCTGGACATTCTGTGACAGCGTCGCGCTCCGCGCATCGCGCAGCGCACGCCGCCGAAGCGCCGCGTCCTTCGCGCTCGAGGACCACCTCCCAGTCGATGCCGAGGACGTCGTATGCGATCCCGGGCCTCCACGGAAGAACGCAACGGAGGCCTGCGTTGTCGCGGCGCGATTGGAACCGCTCACGCCGCTGCTCGACGCGCTCCACGAGGCCGGGCTCCGCGTCGAGCATGTCCGGCCACTCGCACTGATCGTCGCCGGTCAGGCGCTCACGCGCAACGCGACGGGCGCCATCGTCATCGAGCGAGATGCCCAATACGAAATCGCGCATGTCGATGCGGGCCGCCTGACCATGTGGCGCTGCGTTCCGCCCGACGCCGAGGCCGTCTACGCGTGCCTCGATGAGATCTCCCAAGGCGAGCCAACATCGCATCGCGTCATCCTCGCAGGCGTGAGCGGGCCGCTGGCAAGCAGACTCAGCGCCCACCCGGGACTCGACGTTGAGCAGGGACCGTCCCCCGACGACGCGTGGCGGAGCGCGGCTCCGCGCGCCCACGCCGCCGGTCTCGGATACGACCTTGCGCGCCGACCGCTCGTCTGCAAGGACCCCCTGCGGGGCCTCCGTGCTCCGATCGCCGCGGCGGGGCTCGGCCTCGCGCTGCTCGCGGGCGCGGTCACCTGGCAGGGGATCCACACCGTGCGCACCGAAGATGCACGCGCTCGCGAGGCACGCGAGAACGTCGAGTCGACCTTCCGCGACCTGTTCCCGAACCAACGCATCCCAACCGGCATCGTCGCCCGCCTGCAGAGCGAGACACGTAAGCTCGACGAGGTCGCCCGATCGGCAGAGCACGCCACCCAGCCGGCCCTCCTGCCGCTGATGCACGACGTCCTGACCCGCCTGCCCCCGGATCCACCCGTCATGTTCGATGAACTGCTCGCCGGACCCAGCTCGATCGAACTGGCCGGCGTCGTCGACTCACACGGCGCGGCCGAACGCATCTCCGCGAGCGTCGCAAGTGAAACGCTCGGCGTGCGCCTGACGGACTCGCGCCGCCGACGTGACGGCCAGGTCGGCTTCCGCTTCGAGGCAGTGAGGGAGAACGCCGAATGAAGTCGAAACTCCCGACACTCCTCATTCTCGCCCTTACCCTCCTGATCGCCGCCGGCGCCTGGTCGACGCTCCGCGCACGAGCATCGACGATGCAGGCTGATGCCGCCGCGCTCGAACTCGACAAGGTCGCGGACCTCGCCGAACGGCTCCGCTCAGCACGGAGCACGCTCGGCGCAACCGATGCCCAGGCGCTCGATGACGCGAGCTTGGTCCGTGCCATCGAACGCGCCGCGACCGAGGCCGGAGCGCCGCCCGGTGCGCTCGACCGTGTCCTCCCCCGCTCACCCGAGACCGCCGACTCCTCATCGTTGGTTCGCCGAAGCGCCGACGTAGAGCTGACGGGCGTATCCTTCGCGGCCGCAGTCGCCACGCTGGACGCACTGCTCCGCGACGTGACACAGCTCCGCATCGACCGCCTCTCGCTCCGAGCGACACCCTCCGCAACGGAGACCCAAGACGAATGGTCCGCTTCGTTCACTGTCTCGTACCTCGCGATCGAAGCCGCGCCGGAGCGACGATGACACGCACCGTGCTGATCGCCATACTGTGCGCATCATTCGGTCTCTACGCATGCGCCTCTTCCGGAGACTGGCGCGACCGCGAGTACAGGGGCGTATCACGCGATGCCGCAGGCGCCCTCAGGATCGCCGAAGCCGAGACGCGACGGGCGCTCGACTACATGCAGAGCGGAGACCCGGACCGCGCGCGAGTGCACGCGCTCCGCGCGACCGAGGCCGATCCGAACTACGGGCCCGCTCAGAACACACTCGGCATGGCGCTGGCAGCACAGGGACAACTCGGCTCAGCCGCCGACGCCTACGCGGCCGCGCACCGACTCCTCCAGACCGACGCACGCCCGGCACACAACCTCGGGCTCGTCTACGAGTCCCTCGGCCTCCTCGACGACTCGGTCACCTGGTACCGGCTGTCCCTGGACCGCGATCCGGACCTCGCCGACGCCAAGCTCGCCCTGGCTCGCGCCAAACACCGGCGCGGCGACCGGGACGACGAACTCGACGAGCTTCTCGACTGGATCATCCGGACGACAGACGACGCCACATGGCGCGACTGGGCCATCGGCGCCCGCGGCCGGTAGACCCCTCCGACGCTCCGGATGCCGCGCCGACGCCCCCGCGAGCATCGATCGCCGATCACCGGGCGCTGTCGACCCGGCTGAACTCACGGTGACCACACCTATGCCGGCTCGCGCCCCTGGTTCACGCCCAGCGGGCCCCTCCCTGCAGGCCCCGCCAATCTCGGCGATAGTGCACCCATGCACCACCCAATCCTCGCCACCGCGATCGCCCTGGCCCTCCTGCTTGTCCCCACAGCCTCGGCGCAAGAGCAACCCACCCCACCCAACATCATCCTCGTCTTCGCGGACGACCTCGGGTACCGCGAACTCGGTTGCTACGGCCAGCAGAAGATCCGAACGCCCACGATCGACCGACTCGCCGCGGAGGGCATCCGCTTCACGCGCTTCTACTCCGCCTCGACCGTCTGCGCGCCGGCACGCAGCGCACTCATGACAGGGCTCCACACGGGACACACGATCATCCGCGGCAACAAAGAAGTCGGGGGCTGGGGCCCCGAAGACCCCGAAGGACAATGGCCCATCCCGGACGAGACCGTCACGCTCGGTGAACGACTCCAAGAGCGCGGCTACACGACCGGCATCTTCGGCAAGTGGGCGCTCGGCGGACCCGGATCGACCGGACGTCCGCGCGTCCAAGGCTTCGACCACTTCTACGGCTACCTCTGCCAACGCGTCGCCCACAACTTCTACCCCACACACCTCTGGCGCAACGACGACGTCGACGTCCAACACAACAACCGGTACTTCAGCGCGCACCAGCGGATCGACGAGCCGCTCGACTCCGACGAGGCATACCTCGAACGCTACAGCGGCGGCGACTTCGCCCCCGAAGAGATCCTCGAGGAAGCCGAGGGCTGGATCGCGAAGAACGCGGACAAGCCGTTCTTCCTCTACTTCCCCACCACGCTCCCCCACGTCGCGCTCCAAGCCCCGCCCGAGTTCATCGACCGATACCCACGCGACTGGGACGACGAGCCCTACCTCGGCCAACGCGGCTACCTCCCCTCGGCCCGCCCACGCGCGACATACGCCGCGATGATCGAGTACATCGACCACTCCGTCGAGCGACTCCTCGCGTCTTGCGAGGCCGCCGGCGTCCTCGACAACACGCTCGTCATCATCACCTCCGACAACGGCACCACCTACGCCGGCGGGTGCGACCGCGAGTTCTTCGACTCCCTCGGTGAACTCCGCGGCTACAAGACCAACCTTTATGAAGGCGGCATCCGCGTCCCGCTCATCGCATGGTGGCCCGGGAGGATCGAGCCCGGCGCCGTCAGCGACCACGTCAGCCAACTCCCCGACCTCCACGCGACCTTCCTCGAACTCGCGGGAGCCGAACCGCCCGCGGAGACCGACGGCATCAGCCTGACACCAACGCTCCTCGGCTCCGGTGAGCAGCCGCGCCACGAGGTGCTCTACTGGGAGTTCCCCGAGGGCCGTCAGCAGCAGGCCGTGCTCCTCGACGGCCGTTTCAAGGCCATCCGCCCCGACCTCAAGAAACTCGGGCTCATGCTCGAGCTGTACGACCTGAAGAACGACCCGAGCGAAGCCAACGACATCAGCGATGAGCGCCCAGACGTCGTCGAAAGGGCGGTCCGGGCGATGCAGTCAATGCGGACACGCTCGGTGCTTTTTCCGATTCCAGCGCTCGACGGGCTTCGTGACGACTGAGATCGGGCTCCGCCTTGCCTCCGAGGCGGTGGGGTGGCAGGATTCCCTCATCCACTTGCCCCGAAGGAGTGTCCGGATGCCAACCGGCTGTCGTCTCGGCATCGTCGCACTGATCACGTTGAGCGCCGTCACTCTGGCGCCCTCTGCGGCGCACGCGCAGCCCGTCCACCGATCGGCTGGCGGAGGGGTCGTGGTCTCATACGCGTCGGCCTCGGCACAGACCAACGCCGAGGCATCCGTCGCGCTGGTCGCGCCGCTTCCAGATCTCGGCCCCGCACCCGTCGGCTTCGAGCCGCTCCCGACCTTCGGAACGCAGGGCGCGCAGGCAACGGTGACCGGCGATGTTGAGCCGGGCACCAACCTCTACGCGACCGGGTTCGTCTCCGGACCGATGGAGCGGTCCGGACGGCGCGTCGAGTACTACAACCTCGACAACTTCGGGTGGGGCGACGGATCGAACCGTAACTACCAGACCCACCCATGGGTGCTCGGCGTGCGCGCCGACGGGAGCGCGTTCGGCGTGCTCTTCGACTCCACCTGGTACAGCTCGCTCGACACCGAGAGCCCGCTGACGGACGGGATCATCTTCCAGACGGAGGGACCCTCGCCGCGCGTCGTGACGATCGTCGGCGCGTCCCCACAGGACGTCGTAACGAAACTGTCGGAGCTGACCGGTCGAGCGTTCATGCCGCCCATGTGGTCGCTGGGCTACCACCAGAGCAAGTTCTCCTACACCCCGCAACAGAACGCACTCGCGATCGCGCAGGAGTTCCGGAACCGCTCGATCCCAGCCGAGGTGATCTGGCTCGACATCGACTACATGGACGGCTTCCGGAACTTCACGTTCAACGCCTTCACATTCCCAAACCCGGCGCTGCTCAACAACCAACTCGACGCGATCGGCTTCCAGGCTGTCTGGATGGCCAACTGCGGCATCAAGGTCGACAACGGGTACAGCGCATACACGCAGATGGCGGCCCAGGGGCTCGGCGTCCAGCGCTCGAACCAATCCACGACCTACACAGGAGAGGTCTGGCCGGGGAACTCGGTCTGGCCCGATTTCACGATGCAGGCCACGCGCGACTGGTGGGCCGGACGGATCGCGAGCTTCGCCTCCGTTGGAATCGACGGCATCTGGAACGACATGAACGAGCCCGCCGTCTTCAACGTCGCCAGCAAGACCATGCCCGACAGCAACTGGCACCGCGCCGACGCCGACCTCGGCGGACCCGGAAACCACCGGCGATACCACAACATCTACGGCATGCAGATGTCCCGCGCCACCCGCCAGGGACTGCTCCAGGCCAACCCCAACAAACGCCCCTTCGTGCTGACACGAGCGGGCTACATGGGTGGGCAGCGCTACGCCGCGATGTGGACCGGCGACAACAACGCCAACTGGTACCACGTCGACGTCTCGATCCAGAACGTCCTCAACATCGGCATGTCCGGCCAGCCGAACTGCGGCCCAGACATCGGCGGCTTCAACGGCAACTCGGGCGCCGCCATGTACGCCCGATGGATGGGCATCGGTGCGATGCTCCCCTTCGCACGCGGGCACTACGGCTTCAGCGGAATCAGCCGAGAGCCCTGGTCGTACGGCTCGGCAACCGAAGACACCTGCCGCCTCGCACTCAACCGGCGCTACCGCCTACTCAACTACCTCTACACGCAGTTCTACATCGCGCACACCGAAGGACTGCCCGTCGCGCGCCCGCTCTTCTTCGCCGAACCCGACAACCACGCGCTGCGCGGTTGGGACGACGGCTTCCTCGTCGGCCCCGGCCTGCTCGTCGCGTGCGCGACCAAACCCGGCGCGGTCCCTCAGGTCCCACCGCTGGACACACCCATCTACAAGTTCGGCTTCCCGCAGTCCGGCGCGCCCGGCGCGCCATCGGATCTGCTAGACGCCGACCTCCCGGATCTCTACGTCCTCGGCGGGCACATCGTCGTTGCCAACGACGTCGTCCAGAACTCACGTGCCCTCTCGGACACCCGCGACGAGCCGATCGAGCTCATCGTCGCGCTCGACGAGGACGGAACCGCATCCGGACGCTTCTTCGAAGACGACGGCGACGGCTTCGACTACGAAACCGGCGCCTACACGTTCACGACCTTCACCGCCGAACGCGTCGGACAGGACCTCCACGTCGATATCGGCTCACAGACCGGGTTGCTCGCGCCGATCGCGCGACCCGTGACCATCCGCGTCCTCCTCGGCGACGGCGCCGAGCAGACCTTCTCCGGCTCGTCGGCCAACCTCCCCTTCACGTTCCCGATCACCGATCCCGCGCCCGACGCGCAGCCCGCCCCCGCGTTGCGTGATGGACGCCTGATCGCACAGCGCTTCGGGCCCGGCACGCTCCTCGCCGAGAACACGCGTGACCGATTCTCCGAGATCTCGCAACTGCGTGCGCTCTACGCGTACCCGGGGCCGACCGGGCTCGAGATCGGGATCGAAGGCGAACTCGCGATCGATGGAACCGCCATGGCGCTCTTCATCGATGCCCGAAGCGGCGGCCAGAACACCGTAAACACCTCGTCGCTGAATCCCCCGCCCGGCGGACTGCAAGAGCTCACCGGAACGGTCCATGAAACCGCGTTCTCCCCCGACCACATGCTGTTCATCAACGCATTCGACGGATCGGTCTTCTGCGACTGGGTCACCCTCGACACCGGCGGGTCGGGCAGCAAGGTCTACCTCGGCCAGCAGTTCGTCGGCTCAGGTGATGCGGTCTTGACCGGAGGCTCCAACCCGGACGGGATCGAGATCGCGCTCGGCTCAGCCGGACCGCACGCGGGCTCAGGCTTCGAGATCTTCGTTCCCTACAGCGCGTGCGGCAACGGTGTCGGCACGTCCGGCACAGTCAAGCTCATGGCGGCCGTCGTCAAGCCCTGGGGAGCCGTGACGAACCAGACCCTCCCCGCGCCCGAGAACACCTGGCCTGACGTCTCGCCGAACTTCCGGCAGATTCCGGGCGCACAGGTCGCGACGCTCCTCGTCAACCCCGACCTCGATGCGAGCGGCTCGTTCGACATCGACGACCTGCACTTCATCGCGCAGAACCCCGCCGACGTGAACGCAGACGGGGTAGCAGACGATCAGGACGCCTTGTTCATCGAGTCCTTGCTGCGCCGCCTCGAGATCAACGAGGCCTCATCGCCTCAGTGATCCCGACGCCGTGAGACCGATCCATGATCCGCTCCGATGTCTCTCGTGATCCGGGTCATCAGGACGCTCGCATGAGTACGACTACCTGCCCGACTGACCCGCTCCCCCATCCCCGCGCCCCCGAACCGTGCCCCCGACGACCAAGGCCGCCGAGATGATCAGCAGGTTCTTGACGATGTACTGCCCCTCCATCGTCAGCGCGTAGGGGATTCGCCCCTCCTGGAACGTCACGCCCGGGAGCACCACCAGCGGCATGAACGTCCCGACCATCTGAAGCGCCAGCAGGGCGATCGCCACACGGAGCAGCGGACGGAACAGGAACGTCACGCCGATCGCGACCTCCCACCACCCGATGATCGACAGCCACGTCTCCGGTTCGAAGACCGGCATCCAGTCGACCGTCTGGAGCACCAAGGGCGCAGCCGGCGAGAGGCCCAGCGGCTTGAGCATGCCGAACCAGATGAAGATGACCGCGAGCGAGAAGCGCAGCGCAACGACGCCGTAGGTCTGCATCGCCGTGCT
>JANQQG010000140.1 GCA_028285065.1 Phycisphaerales bacterium | reverse complement strand
CCCACGCCAAACGCGAGGGCCACGCCGAGGTCCGTCGGCCCAAACGCAAGTCCCACCGCCCCGATCGCCAGCACACCCAGCGAATGGAGCACCAACCGCCAGATCGTCGCGCGCCGGGATTCGGGTGTCGGCGTCATGACTCCTCTGGCGCGTCCGGATCGATGCCGAGGTCCGCACAGATACGCGCCGGATCGGGCGCCCAATCGCCGGGTCCGAGGATGTCTGCAACGAGCTGATCAAGTCCGACCCCGAGGTGCCTCAGGGCGCTCGCCTGACCGGCATCGGTGTCCATCGCGTCGCCAAAGAACTCCTTGAAGCGCTTCGGCCAGTCCTGCAGGATGCGCCTGGTGACCAGCTCGGACAGGTGGTACGCGAGTTCGGACACATCGTCGCGTCCGTCGCCGAACGCGTGACCGGACCAGAACGCAGCGAGCCGCTCGGGCGTCCAGCATGCCTGGTGTCGTTCGATCATCTCGTGGTCGACGTGGAACGGGCTGTAGTCGAGGATGACGCCCGGGAGGATCTCCGCGAGCGCCTCCTCGAGCCACAGAGGATTGGGCTTTGCAACCATGAGCATGTGGACCAGTTCGTGCAGGAGCGTGTGCTCGATCGACCACTTCGGCCCCGGGGCCACACAGACGTGGCAATAGCCGCGGCTGATGAAACACCCGGCACTCGCGATGTACTCCCCAGCCACGTCATCCGACGCCGACACATAGGAGTAGTACTGCTCCGCTTCGCCGAAGAACATGACGACGGACTTTGCCATGTCATCGCCGTTCGGCATCCCGGTGTACTTGATGATGCTGCTCCGCGCCCGGTCGAGCCAGCTCGCGCGCTCGTTGCGATCATCGAACGGCGACAGCACCAAGAAACCGTCTGACTCGCCGATCGCGTACGCGGACCCAAGCGCCGAGCCAAGGCGCACGAGCCACTGACGAACGAGATCCGTCCACGGCTCGAGGTCCGCCCCCGCGCCGTACGCGTACCCAGCTCCCGCCGCGGCCTTGAGTATCACATCCCAATCGGGTCGAGGGAGTCCCTCGATCGTCACGAATGCGCCATCAACGCCGTCGAGGTCAAGACGTGCATCGCCCATCACTGAAGACTACCGCACACGCGCACAGCACGAAACGCGAGCCGCCAGAGCCGGCGACGGACACGGATCCGCCTCATGACGCACCTCGTGCGGCAAGTACCGCGCCGGAACACGCGCACACGCTTCGGCCCGCAGCTCGAACGCCCCGTGGTAGGCGAACACCCGTCCCCACGTCTTGCTCCTCACATCCACCTCGATCCGAAACCCCTCCGCATCGTCGTAGCTCTGCCGGACCACGGCATCCGCCGACAGACAACGCGGCCACGCAAATCCACCTTCCCGCCGACGGATGCACTGACCACCCGTGCGCACAAGCAGCGACCCGTCGACGGGGTCGGCATCAAGCTCGAGATCCACGGCAAGGTGCTGGTGGGTACCGCAGAGCACCACAGGACGCTTCCGCTGCTCGCAGTACACGATGTACTCGTCGAACCGGCGCTGCCGTCGCGGCAGGTCGTACTCACGGATCCACGTGATCGTCTCGCGCCCGAGCGAATCGACGTACGCGTAGTTGCGGACCGTGAAGGGGACGTTCCGGGCACGCTCGGGGAACAGGATCTGCCTCGCCGCCCCGAGCATCAGGAACGGGATGAACCACGGCGCACCGCGCCCGCAGGTCGCGAGCGTCCCGCGACCGACCCAGGACGTCATGTCGCGCGAGGTGATGTCGTAGTGCGCCTGGATCTTCGGGTGCAACAGTCCGAATCGCTCACCCATAGCGCGTCGGAAGATGGGTTGGACGGGCGCATCGGTCATGTGGCTTGCTCCGATCGTGGGCTCGGCCGGACAACGCCGCACTCAGGACAGCGCGTGGCGTCCACGGGCAGACCTGTGAGGCTGTAACCGCAGGACTCGCAACGGTTCGGCCGAGTGCGCCCCGTCTCCCTAAGGAAGACCCGACGACGCGACACACACGCGGCGACGCCCATCGACGGCGCCACCAGGATGTGCCAGACACCCACGAGCGGCTCCGCGCCCGGGTCCGAACTCAGGTCCGGTGAGGCGAGACCACTGGCGCCCCCCGCAAGAACGACGAGCGGCAGAATCCACCACGCACGAAATGTCGCGACGAGCACAGCGCCCCAGAGCAGCGATGGTGCGAGCGCGGCGCCCAATGCCGCATCCGGCAGGAGCACTGCTCCGCCGACCGCCACCTGCAAGCCCCACATCGGGAAAACAATCGCCACCGCACCGGTGACCGCGATGATCACGGGACTGGCGCGCGCGAGCACCGCAAGCGGGATGTACGACAAGCCGAACGCGACACCACCAAACAGGACCGCAGCCTCAGGCCCGGAGTCGTGCTGCAACCGAATGAAAAACAGCCCCGCCAACATGCCCGGCAACGACCACAGAGCAAACGCCAGCGGCGTCGGCTCGAGTTTGTGACCGATGGACATGATGCTCCGCGGCTCCCTGGGGCGCGGGTCGCGTTAGGACTGGACGACGCTCCAGTCCTTCCCATCGCGCGAAACGCGCCGGTACAGCGTGTCGCGCTCGACGGGCTCGTAGCCCGCGTCCCGGATCGCCTTCGTCAGCGACGCGACGGTGACTTCCTGGTGGGTCGACGCACCGCCGACCTTCGTGATGTCGTACCACACGACCGTCCCGTCGATGTCATCCGCGCCGCTCGTCAGCATCAGCTGGCTCATCGGCAGCGTCTGCATGATCCAGAACGCCTTGACGTGCGGGAAGTTGTCCAGCATCAGGCGGCACACCGCCAGCATCCGCAGGTTCTCCAACCCGCCTGGACCCGGCAGATACTCGAGCTCGGACCCATCGGGAAAGAACGGGAGCGGGATGATCGTCTGGAAGTAGCCGCCGCCCTCACCCGGACCACCACTGTCAGGCGTCGGCTGCTCGACACCCGGGCGTGTCAGCGTGATGCACGGAGCGCTCACCTCGTGCGCCCGCTCGGCGCTCTGAGCCTCCGTGGCGGGCACACCCTCGTAGCCGAGGCGCGCGAGCGCTTCGTCCTGTGCGCGCCGGAGCATGTCCATGTGGACGAGCCGCTCGGCGCGCTGCTCGATGTGCCCGTAGAGGATCGTGCAGTTGGAGTTGAGGCCAAGCTCGTGCGCAACGCGATGGACGTCGAGCCAGACGTCCGAACGGATCTTGCCCTTGAAGGCCTCGTCGTGCACGCGATCGTCGAACACCTCGGCGCCGCCGCCGGGGAGCGACCCGAGGCCCGCTTCCTTGAGGCGAGAGAGCACCCAGCGGATGCCGGCAGTCCGATCGGTCGCCTTGTACTGCTTGGCGATGCGCGCAAGGTGCACGATCTCGACGGCCGTGAAGCCCTTGACGTGGATCCCCGGCGCTTCCTCGCGGATCGCACGCACGAGGTCCGTGTAGTACTCGAACGGCAGGTACGGGTGCAGCCCGCCGACGACGTGCATCTCGGTTGCGCCCGACTCGATGGCCGAGCGCGCCTCAGCGCGGATCTCGTCGAGACTCCGCGTGTACGCGCCCGGCTGGTCCTTCTTGCGGTAGAACTCGCAGAACTTGCAGCTGAGCGCGCAGACGTTCGAGTAGTTCAGGTGCCGGTTGATGTTGTAATACGCGACGCCCGGGTGCATGCGATCACGCACGAGCCCGGCCAGCTCGCAGACGGTCCAGATGTCCGGGGACTCAAAAAGAGCGGCCCCGTCCTCGAGGGTCAGTCGTTCACCGGCGACGATCTTTTCCCTGATCGACCCGAGACGCCCATCGAAGACGGGGCCCGCAGAGGTGGACGGCCATGAAGTGGCGGTCTGCGTCATGCACCAGTGTAGCGGGTCACAATCGCAGTTTTCAAAGATGATTGAAAATAGATGCTGAAACGCCCTTGGGAGCCCCCGAGGGCGGATCGAGCCCCCTTGCGGACTACACAGGTCGCCGATCCCACGGCTCAACAGTCCCGACCACCTGCACGGGCACGTCCGATGTGATCGCCCGGATCACACCCGCCGCGATCTCGGCATGGGTCAGCCAGCGCGAACTCGTCGCGCTCTCGATCCGGAAGCCCAGGATCACCCGCCGGTAGTGCACGCCGCGTCCCCCCCACTCTTCGATCAGGTGCGGGTCGAACGGCTCGGCGGCCGACGGATCGGCGACACCCGATCCGACCACGTGCACCAGCGTGCTCCACAGCCCGCTCTCCGTCAGCAGATCCGCCACCGCATGCAGCACCGGCTGAGCCGGATCGTGCACCCAGCAGACACCCAGCGTGACGGGCCCGGCATCGGCGGGCGCTGAGCGGATGGCACGCTCGAACGCGGGCAGGTCGCGGTAGTCCACCGGGAGAGGGTGGATCGGCCCGTGCGGAGGGCCGAGGTGGGCCACGTCGCGAGCGAGCGTCTCGAGTTGGGCGCGGCTGCGGGCGACGACCGAGACGTGGTGGGCGTGTGCCGCGAGGTGGCGGCAGACGTCGCGGAGCATCCCGGTGCCGCCGACGACGAGGGCGTGTGCCATGGGCCCGAGGATACCCGCACCGTCGCTCTGCCTATCTGGCAGACGGGGCACCGCCGCCGGTCACAAGCGACACGCCGAACAGCGGCCGGGGCGGCCTGAGGAGCCGCAGGGGCCGTTTGGAGGGGCCTGAGAGGGGTCAACGGAGTGGCGCGCCGCGGTATCGTGGTGGCACCGGCCTTGCCATTGGCAAGGTGGCCGATGGTCCCGGTCCGTACTTGGGGGCCTCGGCAGCAAGCAAGGTATCGAAGGAGCAGGCATGTCCAAGATCATCGGAATCGACCTTGGGACGACGAACTCGTGCGTGGCCGTGATGGAGGGCGATCAGCCGAAGGTGCTGATCAACTCGTCCGGCAACCGGACGACCCCGTCGGTGGTCGCATTCAACGACAAGGGTGAGCGTCTGGTCGGTCAGCCGGCCAAGCACCAGCAGGTGACGAACCCGAAGAACACCGTCTTCTCGATCAAGCGCTTCATGGGTCGTCGCCACTCGGAGGTCGAGGCCGCCGAGAAGATGGTCCCCTACGAGGTCACCGGCGGCGCCGACGAGTTCGTGAAGGTCAACGCGGGTGGCAAGGAGTACACCCCGCAGCAGATCTCCGCGTTCATCCTCCAGGAGATGAAGAAGATCGCCGAGGACTACCTCGGCGAGACCGTCGACCGCGCGGTGATCACCGTGCCGGCGTACTTCAACGACTCGCAGCGCCAGGCCACCAAGGACGCCGGCGAGATCGCGGGCCTCAAGGTCGACCGCATCATCAACGAACCCACCGCCGCTTCGCTGGCGTACGGGCTGGACAAGAAGTCCAACGAGAAGATCGCTGTCTTCGACCTCGGTGGCGGCACGTTCGACATCTCCATCCTCGACGTCGGCGACGGCGTCTTCGAGGTCCTCTCCACCCACGGCGACACCCGCCTCGGCCGCGACGACTTCGACCAGGCCCTGATCGACTACATCGCCGAAGAGTTCCGCAAGCAGCAGGGCATCGACATCCGCAACGATGCCATGGCCCTGCAGCGCCTCAAGGAGGGCGCCGAGAAGGCCAAGATCGAGCTCTCCACCATGCAGGAGACCACGGTCAACCTCCCCTTCATCACCGCCGATCAGTCCGGTCCCAAGCACCTCCAGGTCTCCGTCACGCGCTCGAAGTTCGAGAGCATCTGCGGCGAGCTGTTCGACCGCCTCAAGCACCCCTGCGAGCAGGCCATCAAGGACGCAAAGCTCGATCGCTCCAAGATCGACGAGATCGTCCTCGTCGGCGGCTCCACCCGCATGCCCAAGGTCCAGGAGATCGCCAAGGAGATCTTCGGCAAGGAGCCCAACCGCTCCGTCAACCCCGACGAGGTCGTCGCAATCGGCGCGGCCATCCAGGGCGGCGTCCTCCAGGGCGACGTCAAGGACGTCCTCCTCCTCGACGTCACGCCGCTCTCCCTCGGCGTCGAGACACTCGGCGGCGTCATGACCAAGCTCATCGACAAGAACACCACGATCCCCACCTCCAAGAAGGAGACCTTCTCCACGGCACAGGACAACCAGCCGTCGGTGGAGATCCACGTCCTCCAGGGCGAGCGTGAGTTCGCACGCGACAACCGAACGCTCGGCAAGTTCACACTCGAGGGCATGCCCCCCGCGCCGCGCGGCGTACCGCAGATCCAGGTCGAGTTCGCGATCGACGCGAACGGCATCCTCAACGTCAGCGCCACCGACAAGGCCTCCGAGAAGAGCCAGAGCATCCGAATCGACAACTCCGGCGGGCTCAGCAAGGAAGACATCGACAAGATGAAGTCCGACGCGGACGCCCACGCCGAAGAGGACAAGAAGCGCCGCGAACTGGTCGACCTCAAGAACCAGTCCGATCAAGCCCTGCACCAGACCCGCACGACGCTCGAAGAGCACGGCGACAAGGTCGGCGCAGATGTGCGAGGGAACATCGAGTCCGCGCTGTCCAACCTCGAAGAGAAGCTCAAGGGCGATGACAAGGACGCGATCCAGGCCGCGCTCACGCAGCTCTCGAGCGCTTCAGGCGAGCTTGGCAAGGCCGTCGACGAGCAGGCCGCACAGCAGGCCGGCGGCGCAGAGGGCGCCGGTGCAGCCGATGCTGGTGCTTCGGATGCCGGCGGCGCAGACGACGACGTGATCGACGCGGAGTACGAGGTCAAGGACGAGTCCAAGGACTAACGCCCCTCCCCCCACTCCCAACTGCAGCACACCAAGGCCCTTCCCGTTCGTGGGGAGGGCCTTTCTCGTACGCGGTGTCTTCGAACAGCGCAGTCAAAGGCCCTCCCGCGATGGGAGGGCCCTGTTGAACTTCAACGGTGCGCTCATTGTGAGCGCGAGTCAGCCCATCTTCATCTCCGCCTCGTACTCCTCGAGGCGCTGCTCGATCTCGTCCTTCATCTGACCCTCCGGAGCGTGCTCGAACGACTTCCGCTGGTACTCGATCGCGCGCGCCACCTGGCCCATGTCGAAGTACGCCTTGGCGAGCGTGTCCAGGATCGCAGCGTCCTTGTAGTCGGTCAGCTCGCAAGCCCGGTCCGCCCAGGCCAGAGCCATCGGGAGGTTCCGATCGTCGCCCTCGACCTCGGTCAGGACGATCCAGCTCACCGAGTTGAGGTACGGCGCGCTGTCCCAGATCGCCGTGCGGTGCTTGTTGATGAACACGTACGCCGCCTCGACGTCACCGAGCTCCTTCAGCGTGATCTGGAAACGCCCGACGATCGTGGACGCAACACGCGGGGGCTTCAGCTCGATCAACTCGTCCATCTTGGCGATGGCCGTCTCAAAGTCCCCGGCATCGAGCGCCATGCGGATGGCTTCGTTGAGCGGCGCGGCCGCACGCTCGCGGCGCTTCTCGGCCAGGGCCTTCTCTCGCTCCGCGGCGGTGTCCCAGTCCCCGGCGACGACCCGCTCGAGCGGAACGTCCATGCGCATCGGATGTCCGATCCACGCGACGTGCCCGGTCTGGTCGACGATGAAGGCCGTCGGGATGCCACGGGCGCCCGCGGGCTTCATCCAGTTGTCCGCCATCTTGGTCTCTTCCTCCATGGCGACCGTGTACTTCATCAACTCGTTGCCGCGATCCTCCATCCACTGCGGCACGTTCTCCGGGTTGCGCTCCCAGATGTTGACGCCGATGACCGTGACGTCCTTGTCCTCGTACTTGGCCTGCAGCTCCGAGATGTGCGGCATCCCGCGGATGCACGGGCCGCACCACGTCGCCCAGAACTCGACCACGTAGACGTGCCCGCTCTCGAACCGCTCGACGGGATCGCCCTTGAGCCACTTCGAGATGTGCAGCGCCGGCGCCTTGTCGCCGAGGACGAGACGGTTGGGTTCGCGCTCGGCCGGCTGGTCGGCCTTCTCGGCGTCGTTCTGAGCCAGGCCGGGACTCGCCAGCAGCCCCAGGGCCAGTCCGACGATCAGTGTTCGCTTCAGCATGACAGGGCTCCTTGTGGACCGAATGGTCTGGTGCGCAGCATCCCCCTCACGCCCTTTGAAAAGAGTACCAGCGGCACCGACGCAGGGATACACGAACAAGGCCCTCCCCGCGATGGGGAGGGCCCTGGTCAAGTCAATCACTGACTGTCGCGGATGAGCGGAACGCTCAGCCGACCTTCATCTCGGCCTCGTACTCGTCGAGACGCTCCTGCAGCTCGGTCTTGAGGTCGCCGGAAGCGGCGTCCACGGCCTTGCGCTGGAACTCAACGGCCTTGCCGATCTGGCTGTTGTCGAAGTAGGCCTTGGCGAGCGTGTCGAGGATCGAGGCGTCCTCGTAGTCCGTCAGATCGCAGGCGCGATCGGCCCAGGCCAGGGCGAGGTCGATGTCGCGATCCGCGTCATCGATCTCGGGCGCCGTCAGGATCGTCCAGCTCACCGAGTTGAGCAGCTGGGCGTCATCCCACACGCTGGCGCGGTTCTTCTTGAGGAACTCGTAGGCCGCCTTCGCATCGCCAAGGTCGGTCACGGTGATGCGGAAACGGGTGCTGACCAGCTGCCCGCGCATCCGCTCCGGCGGATCGAGAGCGATCAGCTCGTCGATCTTGACGGCCGCGGTCGCCATGTCGCCGGCCTGGAAGGCCTCCTGGGCGGCGGTCATGACGTCCATCGAGCGCGCCTGGAACTGCTCCATCTTGCGCTGCTCGATCAGCTCCTTCCGCTTCGCCTCGATCGCCTCGGCGCGGGCCGTGCGGACGTCGAACGTGCCCTCAACGATCTTCTTCAGCGGCTCGTCCATGCTCATCGGGTGACCGATCCAGGCGATGTGCCCGGTCTTGTCGACGATGAACGCGGACGGGATGCCGTTCTGCCCGGCAGGCTCCATCCACTCGTCCGCCATCTTGGTGTCCTGCTGCATCGCGACGGTGTACTTCATCAGCTCGTTGCCGCGATCCTCCATCCACTGCGGGACGTTCTCGGGCTGGCGCTCCCAGATGTTCACGCCGATCATCGTCACGCCCTTGTCCTTGTACTCCTCCTGGAGCTTGGAGATGTGAGGCATGCCGGCAATGCACGGGCCGCACCACGTCGCCCAGAACTCGACGACGTACGTCTTGCCCTTCTCGAACTCCTTGATCTCGTCGCCCTTGAGCCACTTGGAGATGTGCAGGCCGGGGGCCTTGTCACCGATGAAGAGCTTCGGGAGCTCCACGGCATCCTCGACAGGCTGCTCCACCTTCTCGGCGTCGTTCTGTGCGAGGACGGGGGACCCGAAGATCCCAAGGGTCAGGCCGATGGCCAGTGTGCGCTTCAGCATTCGCGTTCGCTCCTTGTGGTCGCCGCTACAGGACGACGTGCGTGGTCGTTTGACCGTTGGTTGGCTGATGGCTGATTGGTGAATGAACGGATGTCGCGGTCTGCCGCGCGCACGCGCATCACGGCTCGCCTCTGCAAGCCCCCACGACACCACGACGATATCTACCGACAGGTCCGCAAGCGAGGTGCAGGAGAAGATCCGCCTTTTTTGGGGTGTCCCGGCCCTCACTGCCCAAGCAGCCGCCCAGACCGGCGCCTAGGCCCGATCAAAAAGCGGTTCGCCAACCGGGGCCGGCCAACTCACCCGTCGATCGCCCCCCTCACCCCCCGCCCGCGAGGAGCGGCCAGAGTCGCCCCGATCCCGCCGCACGGCCTAGGATGGGTCCCTCCGGAGAGGTGGCAGAGCGGTTGAATGCGCTGGTCTCGAAAACCAGTATGGCCTCCGGGTCATCGGGGGTTCGAATCCCCCCCTCTCCGCTTGATTCTCCCCCCCATATTCCTCCCCCGCGGGGGAATGAGAACCCCCGCGGCGGCGAAGCCGACGCACCGGGGGTGCGACGCCGAAGGCGCCACGAGCGCAGCGAGTGCATCCAACCCTCTCCGCCTGATTCACGCCGCGAAGCGCTCCCACTCATGGGGCGCGATCACCTAGGTATGCAACTGAAGCCGTATTCGTTAGGAATGCGGTGCCCGCTTCCACGGCCAACCTGACCAGGACGTCCCTGTCACTGGCGGACAGCCCTTCGGTCAGTCGGTTGACCACCACCGTAGCGACTCCCTGCAGAAGCACCCTGATCGTGAGGCGGAAGAGACTCGAGAGATTCTCCGGGAGAAGGAACTCATCGAAACTAGCGGTGACGGACGCGATGAACAGCTCGCGTGCTTCCCTATCGGGGAAGAGCTCACTCTCCTGCCAGATGCTCCCAAGCACACTCGACATGACCCCACCAGAGAAGCCCGCGATGAACGCATCCCAGTAGTCCGCCTGGGTGGGCCAAGCTCGCCACGACTGCCCATGCAGTCTCGCGATGGCGGTACCTACGAAGAGCCCTACGACCCCGGCCACGCCATCGACCACGCCAGCCCGAATCGCCCGCCCCAACTGGTTCTGCTGTCTCAGCACAATGCCCAGGAACACCCCGGCGACCGCCCCATGGACGCCTGCCCGGATCTGCTGGTTCTGGCTGCCGCCGAGGCCCTTGGAGATCGCGAACGCAATGCCCCCAAGCGCAGTACCCGCGAACAGGCTCTGGACGGCCCGGCGTTGGAGGAACCGGACCACGTGGGGCCGAGCGATGGACTCCGCCCATCGCACCATTGCGAACAAGTTATCAATGTAACTTGCACCAACAAAGAACAGCCCCGTCGGATCACTCGCATTGACCGGATCCCCGTGAACATAGGCGTACTTCGCCAGCGTCAGCGGCTGATCGGAAATGCCTGCGAACGGATCAACGCGCCCGAAGCGCCCGTTGCTCGGCATGAGCCAGCGGGCGCGCAGGTACGTCATCTGCACGGCATTGCTCTGGTCGTAGACCTCGCCGCAATACAGAAGACTCGTCGGCAGGGCTGACTCCGTGTCGAACCCGACGGCGTTGCCGTAGGCGTCGTAGCGGAACGTCGCGCCAGACTCCAGGCCGCCAGAGCCGGTCCGCAGGAACGTCGTCGAGCCGTGCCCGTCGTAGACGAAGTCGCGCGGCGCGCTCGAGCCGTCCGTCTGAGAGAGAACGTCATCACCGATCACATAGGAACGGGTCCCCACAGCGGTTGTCTCATGAGCGACCTGCGCATGGCCCGTGAGATTCATCGGGTCAATCAGGAACTGATCGTGCCCTGAGACCGGGTCCTCCCAGAGCGAGGTGGTGGAGTTCCAGTCCAGCGCGTTGCGCGCGACACGTGTGCCGTTGGGGTCGTAGTCGAACAGGATGCGCTGCGGATCGCCGCTCGCAGGGCTCTGCACCTGCGCGATCGCCATGCGTCCTCGCAAGTTCGGCGCATAGGCGAACGTCCCATCGGGCCCGACCTTGGATGTCATGAACCCGTTGTCGTCCCACCCGTAGCTGGTCTGGGCGGCGCCGGTGCGCGTCTCCGTCAGGAGACGGTCGCGTGCGTCGTACGTCGAGTCGACGTGCGTCACGAATCCCGCGTGACCCGTCTCCCGCTTCCGGACGCGGTTGCCGGCGGCATCGAAGAAGTACTCATGGAGGTAGTCGAGGGCGTCGGGGTCGGTCGCGCCCACACCCGGTGTCGAGAGTTCCTCGGTCAGGCGGTTGAGTTCGTCGTATTGGTAGGTGACATCACGGACGACATCGCTGCCATGCTTCTCCTCCAAGCCGGTGCGCCGACCGTCAGCACGCAGCCCGTAGGTGTAGGTGATGGTCGACGAGAGCGGCGATACGTGCTCGAGCGTCTTGAGGCGCCCGACAGCGTCATACCCCCACGTCGCGGTCGAGATGTGCCCAAGAGTCGTGTCGCTTGCCGTGAGCGTCCGCCGCCGCCCGGCTTCGTCGTACCCATAGGTGTAGGTCCGGTCGCCCCGGCTGACGGTCTCGAGGCGCCCGAGTCCGTCGTACCCGAAGTCGGTTGTGTTGCTGGCGGCTGTCGTTGAGTCCTTGCGTCCCGTGACCGGGTCGTAGGCGTAGCCGACGATTCCCTCCGGCCGATCGATCTGGTCGACCCGTCCTTCGTCGTCGTAGTGGTAGACCGTCTGGACCGGCGCATCGACGATGTAAAGATCGTTGGGGTCGTGGAAGACCTCACGCTCAACCGTTTCGAGCCTCCATCGGCCATTGTACGTGTGCGTGTAACGGACGTGATCGGTGTTGAGGCTCGGATCGGGCTCAGGGTCCACCGCCGGGTCGAACGCGTTGGCGGGGTACAGGCTGGTCCGCATGAGCAGCCCGGACTCGGGGTCGTAGGCGTTGATTGTGATCGTGCCAACGAAGTCCACGTGCCAGATGACACGCCCCTGCGCGTCGTAGCCCATCGTCTCGGTGTCATCGTCGGCGCCGTCTCCGTCCGCGTCGGGCAGGGTGCGCCGGATCTGTCGGCCAAGGAAGTCGTACGCGAACGTCGTGACATGCCCGTTCGGATCGATGATCCGCGTCTGGTTGCCGCGGTGGTCATGCGCGTACTGATAGTGCGGCCGCTGGCGGACGGCGGTGTCGCCCGCCGCGGCGTAGGTGTTCGTCTCCGGCAGGAAGACGTCGGTGAGCCGCCCCGCGAGGTCGTAGCGGTAGTCGGTGCGCTGATCGAGCTGGTCGATCGTCGCAATGTGTCGCCCGCGCCCGTCGTAGACCGTGCGGACCTGCTCCCCATCGGGCAGGGTCGTCCCCACTCGCCGTCCGAACGCGTCGTAATGGAACGTCGTCTCGGCATCGTCCGGACCGGTCGTGGTCTTCAGACGCCCCTGGGTGTCGTACGTGGACATCGTCGCGCGCGCCGTACCGTCGTCCTCGTAGCGGATGACATGGGTCCGACGCCCGGCATCGTCGTACCGGAAGTCGGTCGGGCTCCCGTCCGCGTTCGTCGAGCGAGAGACGAACCCGCGCGCGTTGTACTCGGTCGTAGCGAACGACCGGACATGTGGGCTGACCCCGGGGTCCCGAACGACGATCCAACCCCCAGCGGGGTCGGCGGAGCCGACAATCGAGAGACCGAGGGCGTCCACACGCTCGGAACGCTCGACGCGGTTGGCCTCGTCGTAGACCGACGCGGAACCGAAGCCAAAACGCTCCTCACCTTGCGTGGTGATGTCGTGCGTCGAGGCGCCCTGAATCAAGGCGGCCGCGGGAACCCGGACCGAGTCCGCGGTGTACCGGACACGCCCACGGTCGTCGCGGAGCGTGCGCCTGACGATCGGGTCAATGGTCTCGGAGGGGAACGTGATCGACTGCACGACCGGGTCGCCAATCCCGTCCCGCTTGTCCACAAGCCAATCGAAGAGCTGCCCGATCCATGCATCGGCGCGCAACGCACCCGTCGCCGGATCAGCGATGTCGTCGGCGAGTCCCGGCCACTCGACCGTCTCGATCGCATGACCGCGCATGTCGGTGCGCGTCGTGCGGACCGTGTTTCGGAGGAAGTCGATCTGCGCGATGGCCCGCCCGGCGTCGTACACCGTGCGACTGAGGACCGTCTCCTCGGTCTCAGCCACAGCTGCTTGGACGACTGTGCTAAGAAGAGACGCATCGAGCGTGACGTTTCGGCCCACGCCGGCGAGTTCGAGGGTCTGGAACTTGTCCACCCGCCGCTTGCTGAGAATGAGGCGCCGCGCGTAGTCGTACTCCATGAGCGATGAGACGCGGTAGAGGGCGCCATCAGCCTCGACGAGCGAGTTGGAGCCAATCTGGTTCCCGAGGCCGTCGTACGTCGGGTACTCGAAGGTCACATCCGCGTCGTCAGTCTCGCTGTTGAAGGTGCGCGAGGCGAGCAAGAGCCCAAAGGTCGGGCTCTGTGGGTCGTTGTCGTAGAGCGCTTCGGACTGGAGAACGACATCGACGTTCTCTGTCGCGGCGATGGCCGCCTCACCGTTCGCTGGGAGCGGGGTGTCGGCGTTGAGAACGCCGACCGATGTTGAGATCACACGATTCTGATCGTCGTACGTGTTGACCGTTCGGACACCGGCGGCCACGAGCTCGATCGCATTCCGATTCTGGTCAAAGACCGTCTTGGTCATGGACCCATCGGGAGCCGTGATGGTGAGCCAAAGGAGATCACCCGGGATGCTGTCGCTCGGATCGGGGTCCGAGGCGTAAGCGTAGTCGTACGTCGTGGTGTCCCCAGCCGGATTCGTTGCCGACGTCCGGTCGCCGTACTGGTTGTACGTGAAGGTCGACGGCCGGCTCTGGTGAGGGAGCTGCTCGAGAGTGACCTGGCCGTGGTCGTTGTACTCACGGTCCGTCGTGCCGGTCGCGTCGATCGTTCGAATAACGTTCCCGCGCTCGTCGTAGATGTGCCTGCTGATGGAAGGCGGATTGCCCGGAGAGATGATCATCTCGACTCGCGTGTCGATGTCTCGCGTCAGGGCCGTCCGATTCCCGAGCGCATCGACGGTCGCAACAAGGCGCCCACTCTCGTCGTACTCCATGATGATCGGCTGCAGGCCGCGTGGGTCGATGATGCTGTCGATCCGGTCGTCGACATACGTGAAGGTCGTCTTCTCGGTCGTCAGATGACCGAGCATCGTCGTCGCGTCGGACGCGGTGGGTGCAGCCTGATCATCCCACGTACCCGCATCGGTGACGCGATGGACCTTCGTGAGGACCCTGGTCAATCCGTCAGCCAGAAGGCCGTACTCGTAGATGAACGACGGCGGCATCGCGTGCGTCGCGTCGGTGTACGCGCCGGGCTGGTAGATGGCCTTGATCTTGCCCTCAGCGTTGTAGTCGATGTGCACGGCCTGGCTGACGACACGCGTCGGACTGAGCTGCTCGACACCATCCGGAGCGACATTGTCCTCCTCCACCCCGTAGGTGTCCTCGACATCGAGGACGATGGACTCGCCTGAAGGGAAGTCGATCGAACTGACGTAGGGCTCGCCGTAGATGCCGTTGATGAAGCCTTGCTCGTACTGGACGCCATCGTTCCCGTCGGTGCGATCAACGATGACATCTCGCTTGATGTCGTACGTCGTGCCATCCTCGAGCTCGAGCGTCCATCCGGACACATCGTGGTGCATGAGGAACCCGGTGACCCCGGCGTTCTCCCAGTGAATCCCGAAGTCCCCTTGGCTGCCGATCGGGAGCGTGAGGTACTCACTCGTCGTAGCCGTGAGCTTCGCTCGGACGCCCGGGGGCGAGAGGTACTCGAGCTTGTAGTACTGGGCCGGGACCCCACTCTCTTGGCGCGTGCGATCAGGCACGAAGGTCGAGGCGAAGGTGGCGCGCTGGCCATCAGGGAGTGTGAGCGTAACGCTCCTGTCGAACGGCGCCCCCGAGCGGATGTTGTGGTCAGGCGTGCTGAAGTCCACGGGCTCGAGCCCGAACTCGCTCGCCGGGCGCCTGTCCTCACCAAGATCGATCTCAAGGTCGTACAACGACAGCGACCAGCCGGCTCCGAACGGACCGTCCTTGTAGCGATCGAATGAGCTGTACGAACGAACGACGGAGATGGGGACGGCGCCCGACTGCGCAACGAGATCCTGCTGCGAGAAAGCGAGCTCACCGACCCGCGCTGTGTTGGTCAGCGCGATGCGGACCACGTCGTGCGCCTCATCGTTCGGGTCGGACGAGGCGACGGTGTTCGCAACCGTGAGCACGAGTTCGTAGATCCCGCTCTCGACGAGTGTGGCGTCCATGTCGCCCAGGAACACGCCGAAGCCGGGATCGCCCCGAGTGAGCGTGTCGTCCTCGACCTGATGGAAGAGCTCCGACGGATCTTGGCCCTGCACGTAGGGCTCGAAGACCCAACGCTCCTGGGTCTCCGTCGGTGCGCGCGCGACGTAGGCGGGGTCCACGGCCCCGAGACGCCGGAGACTCACGGAGTACTCGACGAAATCCCCCGGGTCTTCGTCGTAGACGTTGCCGTGAAGCTCGAAGAAGCCCGCGTTGATCGGCGTCGCAACGACCGATGGATCGCCGACGCCACCTGTGGCGCCAACAACGTCGATGTCGTTGGTCGTGGTTGCAGGTGTGGTGATCTCTGCAACGATCGGCGAGAACGTCGTGCGGTACTCGAAGGGCACGACGGCGAAGTGTGCGACACCCGACGTGTCGTGCACGCTGATGCGCGCGAGGTAGTCGCCCGGCTGCAACGAGTCCTGCGCACCGGTCGCGATGAAATCGTCGCCGGAGGCGGGAGACGTCAGCGCAGCGTCGACCGACCCGATGACGAACGGGAACTGGGCACTCAGGTCCTGGCGGATGGCCAAGTCGACCGGGAAGGCATCGACGGTCGGCGTCGCCGGCGGCGCCCCGTGATGGGCGATGGCGATCGGGGATGCGGTCCCGAGCGTCGCATCATCCGTGTCGTGCGGGAGGATCTCGAACCGCCACTCGGTGAAGTCGGTGACCGACGATGGCAGGTCGGCCGAGTACTCGATGTAGGACTGGACGTTCGGTTCGGTCGTCGCGGCAACGTCTACGACGAAGTTGTTGATCCCATTGGCGTTGTTCTGGAGGGTCAGGATGCGTCGAGCGGCATTGCCGCGACGGTCGACGGCATCGACGATCAGTGCGTGACGACCGCCCGGAAGAACGGCGGGGTCAAGCGTGATCGTGCGCTCGTACTCTGCGGCCCCGAATGGCGTCGTGCTGATGCGCACGCCCGGGATGCCCTCGTCGTCGAGCACGATCGGAGATGCGAGGGGATGGTCGGTCCAGAAGACGACTTGGACCCCATCGGTGTCGCGCAGGCCACTGGCGCCCGGCGTCGGCTCATCGTCGACCTCGAGACGCAGGTCGACCTGTGCCGTCAAGAGCAAGGGATCTGCCGGCTCGGTCCAGGCGCCCGCGTCGTATGTGGCGAACGCGATCGCGGGCGGATCCGACTCCGGCAGCGGCGGATTGAGCGGCTGTGCCGCCACGGACTGACCCTGCGGAGGAGCAACGATCGTGTTCCCAGCGAGGTCGGTCGCCTCCATGCGGAACTCGATCGAAGACACATCAAGATGGGTCGTCGGGACGATGGCAATGACCGGCGGCGTCTCAGTTCCCGTGTACCCCGGCGGAGTCGGGTACGGCGTGGTCGAGGTCTGGACGAGGGTTTCCTCCCCCCCGTCCGGCGTCATGAAGAGCGACCAGTCGCGCAGGTACGTGTCGTCAACGAATGCCCGGACCTCGATGTGGCCAAGGCCCTGAGGCGGCTCGTTCGGGATCGTGTACTGGCCGGCCGCCGCTGCCAGACCGTCGATCGCCGGAGCCTTGACATCAACAGACACCGCGCCCGAAACGGGCGTCGCGTCATTCCCGCTGGCGGCCGCCGTGATGGTGAAGGCGTTCGTGCCCTCGCCAAAGGGGCTGACCGGGTCGCCCGTACCGTCACCGGCGGGGAGAACCACATCGATCTCGCGCGAACTTCCCTGCGCCGTCGGGGTCGGCGCCTGCAGGTCCTTGACGCGGATCTCCCACACACCCCCGCGCGTCACCTCGCCGACAATCCGCACGTCGGGGAAGTCGATCGACGCCCAGCCGGTCGGTGATGCGAGCCAGTTGCCCTCCGTGTCGGTTGTGCCCGCTTCGGCGGCCACGTTGAAGATCGCGGGGTGCTCCGAGAACCGGAGCACCGGGCTCGCCATCATCAGCAGCGTCGCGACGGGCGTTGCCGGCTCACTCTCGGTGCGATCGGCGTACCAGTCGTGGACGTGGATCGCCGCGGGCGCGGTCCACAACCCCATCGCATGCGTGGCATCAACCGCGACACGCGTCCATTGCGCGGCCGAGTCGAGCAGGGCCGCCGCGAGATCGTCCTTGTCGTCAGCGTTGCGGAGAAGGTCATCAGGATCGATGGCGAGACCGGCCTCGGTGAGCTCCGCGGTCGAGAGCTCGGCGTCGACCTCGATCCCGTCCTTCCTGACGAGCTCAAGATCCGTTGCACCCGATGCCGGATCGCGGACGAGGACCGCGAGGTACTCCGCCTCGGTCCAGCCATCGACGTTGTCGCTGGAGGCGATCTCTTGGGTCAGGATCGTGACCTCGCGCCCGGCGAGAACATCCGACACAATCTGTGCGCGCAGCGCCACGTCCAGTGTGCCGAGGTGACTCGATGGGTCCACGCCCGGCTCAAGCGTGAGGATCGGCAGCGACGGCGGCTGCTTGTTCGCCATCCGGATGATCGAGCCCGCGCTGTACGCGCTCGCGTCCGCCCCGGTGCGCAGCATCTGCTCCAGCGTGCCGCGCGCAATCGCGTCGCCGAGCGCGGCAGCGCTGATATGGAACCGAGCCTCACCCGTCACGTCCTCACCCACGCCGACAGCCGTGGAGACATCGCGCAGGATGCGCGTTCGCACGCGATCGGCCGCCGCGTCAATAGCGGTATCGGTCGCGATCGTCCCCAACGCCGTGACATCCCACGAGACGAGCACGGCGCTCGGATGGCGCGTAACACGGACCGCGAGATCACCGGCCGTCATGTCGCCCAGACGCGCAGCGCGGTAGAGGTGTGCCGTGCCGACCGCGTGAAGCATCTCACCGATCCACTTCCCGGGAGCGATGGTGTGGCTGACGTCCTCACCCTCAGCGCCAATCTCCAACGCCAGGTTGTCGAGGCGCTCATCAACGACATTGATGTCCGTCTCGGTCTTGTCCTGCGACGCGACGACGATCGCGTGCACGCCGCCAGCAGCGATCTCCTGGCGGACCGCCGGCGCGGCTGTCGAACCCGATGTGAGGTCATCGAACTCGATCACAAGCGTCTGGTTCGATCCGAGCTGGACCGGCGTGGGATCGCCAGAGCCCGGGGCGAGCGCGCCGTCCACATAGAGCCGCGGCACCACCGAGTACGCAAGCGCATCCACGACTCGTCCCTGGTCGGTGAGCGCCCCGGGGACGCCCTCGAAGTTCTCCGCAAGCGTGTACGCGATGGTGACACGCCCGCTGGCGAGATCGCCGATGAAGGCGTCATAGGAGATCGCCTCGGTGGTCCCCGGCCCCTCGACGATGATCCGCGCGCGACGCGTCAGCGCCTCCGGCATGTCGCGCAGCGTCATGCCGCGCGATGTGATCGTGTAGAAATCCGTCACGGGCAGCAAGCCGAACTGCTCCTCGGCCACCTCAACACGCCGGAAGGCGCTCTCGACATCGAGCGCTTCGGCGGCCAAGAAGTCGCGCACCGGACCCGCTGCCACCGACAGCGTGTCCGCGATGCCCTGCTCGTCGAGATTGGTCACCGACGCGGGGTCTGTGCCGAACGTCGCCCCGCCCGACATGTTCGTAAGCAGTGCGCTCGGAGACAGCGACAGCGCTCCCCGCAGCGTCGTTCCCGAGACGTGGTGCTTCTTGAACGACGGGTCGAGATCGACCCACGTGTCACCCGCAACGGGCTCGTCCTGACCCCGCTCGGCGCGCAGCGGGAACTGGTTGACGTGGGCCTTGACCCAGACATGGTCGACGCTGATCCGGTCCTCCGCGCCGGGCTCGGTGATCAGATCGGCGGGCACGCCGTTGCGTCGCAGCAACTCGAAGGCGCGCGACGCATCGTCGACGGCAAGCCACGACGCGGCGTCGGCCTCAGTCAACTCGATCGTCCCGAACGTCAGACGAGCAGGCACATCACTGGCGCGCAGCATCGCGACCAGAAGTGCAGCGAGATCCGCATCGTTGCCGCGCCCCTCTTCCAGCGTCCTGCGGGCGCCCTTCGTCGAACCGAAGTACGGCTCGTAGGCCAACTCGTTCCGCACGAACTCGAAGATCGCCACAGGATCGAAGTCGAGGCTCGCCGCCTTGCAGTAGACCGGATCTCCGGCGCCGGTACCGCACAGCGATAGGTCGTGGCGCTCGAAGTCGATCACCGGTGCGCTCGGCTCGGTATCAGCGGCCTCCGGATCGCCGGAGACCGGATCGAGCCCATCGAGCAGGTCCTCGAGCGGGCCGCTCGCCCCTGCCGCGGCAAACGCCACGGGGTACTCAAAGATCGGTGGTTCGCCCATCGTCCGAGCCGGCTCGGACTTGTTGATCAAAGGACGCCGTCGCAGCTGGCGCGGCGCAGGCGCCTCCGGATGATCCGGACTGAGACTCGTCTTGAGTCGTTCGACCAGCTGGACTCGAGCCCGCTCGTCATCACGACGCGCGTACGCCAGCTTTGCCTGACGCCAAAGCAGATCGAATCGCGCGTCCACGCGCGCGCCCCGCTCGTCAAGCGTATCGAGAACGACCTGATCGACGTCGGCAACCATGAGTCGCGCCCGCGTGCGTCCGATCTGCCGCGATACCTGTGCGCGCAGCTCCTCAAGACGCCCCGCTAGCATGTCCAAGTCCCCGAACGCCTCGCGTCGCTTCTCGCGCTCGAGGTCGGGACTGGCCAGACGCTCGGCGGTCTTCCGCATCAGATCAAGGGTCGCGTCCGTGCGCCCGCCGACCGAGAGGCCGGCACGGACGAACAACCGCATCTCGCGCGCCGCCTCCTGCTGAGCACGTTCTGCTTCGCGCTCGTGTACGGCGATACTGATCAGCGTCTCGGCCTGCACCGTCTGCAGCAGCATGCTGACGACCATCAGCCCCACGAGGGAGTGGACGATCGCGCGTGAGCGGAACAGGCTCGGTGCGTTGCGTCGGAACTTCGGGCGAAGGAAAGAAGTCATCGTATTACTGCCCATTGAAAATGGCTTGGATCTCAGACTTGATGACGGCACGCGAGTCGATGCGAAGGTCGTCGTACGTCACGCCGTTGCTCTCCGGAGCGACGAGCTGAATCGCTCCGGCCGGCGGGCTTGGCGGGAACTTCGGCAGGTCGGCGGACACCAAGAGCGAGCCGTCGAGGAACACCGAGATAGACGTGTCGTCCCTCGTCACGGCAATGTGGTGCCAGTTCCCGTCTTCGAGGTTGGGCCCGGCCTTGCTGACTGTCAGGCCAGCGATGACGGCGCCCGCGCCTTGCTTCCCGATGAGCACCTGCTCGGTCCCCCAGATGAGCGCAGGCTCCGGGTTGTCGGGCAGCTTGACGTCTGCCTTGAACCAGAACGACAACGTCAACTGGTCCTGGGGGGGCGTGAGTGTGGCCGTCGAGCACGTCGCCGATCCGGTCACGTGGACCCCCGAAGCATCCAGAGCAAACGGATGTCCCGAGCCCCATGAAGCGGCGCCGTTGAGGTTGATCGGTGTCCCACCGCTGAGAACGGTCGTATCCACACTGCTCGTGCCGGTGCCCTCACCGAAGCGCCAGAGCATCGCGGGTGGACGCTCGAAATCCGCCAGGATCTCCGAGTGGGTCAGCGCCCTCGCCCACATGCGACACTCGTCAAGGCCGCCCAGGAAACGCGACGTGAGTGGAGCGCCCGCGGAGCCAAACGAGGCCGTGTCCCGAACGGTGTCGATCAGGGCGATACCACCACCCCGCGGCGTCGTCGATTGAAGGACGCCATTGACGTAGAAGAGCACCTGCGACGCATACTGCGCGCCCTCCGGAACAACGACGGCCACATGATGCCACTCCGTCGAGGAGAGCCCGAGCCCAACAGCACCCCACCGCTCTCCATTGATCTCGACGTTGACGCATGCTCTCCGCGCGCGGATGACGAACGCACCCGAATCCGATCCGGGCATCTCCTGCGCAAAGACCACGCCCTCCGGGGAGTCCAGGTACCCGCAGCCGTCGAAGTCCGGCGCCATCCAGAACGCGATCGTCCGGGCCGCATCCCCGCCAGGGAGCATGCCCGTGCCGATGACAGGATCGTCCAGTTCGAATCGCGTCGTAGCGAACAAGTCGAGCGCTTCGTAGCTGCGCCCATCGACGATGGCCGCCGTCCCATACACGCGATCAAGGTCGAACCCATTCGGCGACGAATCCGCCGCCTTCGTGTCGGACGCGCTCATGCCATTGAAGGTCCATTCACCGACAATGCCGGTCGTCAATGGGACGACCTGAACCAGCACCCGGGCGAATCCGGTCGCGCCCGACGGGTCGGTCACACGCAGCTCGACGAGGTTGTCGCCGAGAGGCAGGGCCGCGGTTGCGTTCATCCCGACCGCGATCTGGTCCCCGTCGAGGTACCACTTGAACGCCGAGTCATCGAGCGTGGGCGTCTCAGAGTCCGCCGCCACGCCAGACAGAGAGACCG
>JANQQG010000068.1 GCA_028285065.1 Phycisphaerales bacterium | reverse complement strand
TGCTCGTCAGCGGAGACCGCTACGTCACCCGGCGAATCGAGTACGACGGCGGCCCGCGCTACATGACCCTCGTCCGCGACAACGACCGCACCGACCAGCTCGCCGAGATCGCCAAGGCCACCCGCGCCGAGTAGCCCCATCCCCACCGCGACCCCCGACCCGCTCCCAGCACCGGCCGAACCGGACCGGTCCCCCGTCCGAAAGGACGTTGGCATCGCCCCGGCAGGGCGCTAGGCTTCGCACCGGCGATCAGGGCCACCCTTGACCCCGACGAAGAAAGAAAGGTCCCCAATGGCCGAGAACCCCGAGCAGCGCGTCCAGCTCCGCATCGACGAATCGCGGATGCAGACCACCTACGCCAACACCATCCGCACCTCCATCACCCAGGACGAGGTCGTGCTCGACTTCGGCGTGAACCTGCCCACCCCCACGCAGGACCAGGAGCAGGCTGGATTCGTCTTCGCGGTCAACTCCCGCGTCGTCATGAACTGGAAGGGCGCCAAGCGCCTCGCCATGAGCCTCGGGAACGTCATCCGCCAGTACGAGGAGCGTCACGGCGAGATCGACCTCCAGGCCGGCGGCGCTCCCAGCGCCGACTGATCCCACAACACCCGCAACCGTTCGTCCCCGGGTCGCGCATGCCCTTGCGGAATCCGTACACTCCGCCAGAGGAGGGTTCGGTTGAGCCCGCGCGCACCCCTGCGCCCTGATCCAAAGGCCCATCGCCGGCCAGCCCGTGCGCCCGCCCCGCCGAAGGCGTGCCCGATGCCCGGTGAGCACCCCCGTAGCCCATGAGCGAGGCCAAACCCACCGCGTCCGCCCCCGTCAGCCCGCGAAGCGCCCTGGCACGCCCGGACGCACAGCAGGACGACCCAGGCGCCGACGTCAACGCCTTCTTCGACGCGCTGCTCCGGATGCAGGTCGAGCTCGCCGAGGCCGAGGCCGGCGCCATCTACCTCGTCGGGTCCACCCACCGAAACGCCGGGCTCGCCTCGACATACCTCGCGCCCAGCGCCCAAGGTCTCTCGGCACTCGACAAGGCGATCCTCTCACGCCTCCAGCAGGTCGGCGCCAAGGCCGCCGAAGGACCCGCCGAACTCGACGTCGTGGAGAGCCACACCATCGAGCGCACCGGCGGCCTCTACGAACCCGGCGCAACACACCGCATCCTCGCCTGCCCGCTCACAGCCGCCGAGCAGATCCACGGCTCGTGCGTGCTCCTCGTTCCCACGCGCTCGCCGATCCCGCCCGAGGAAGCGCTCACACGTGTCCGCCTCACCCTCGCGCGATACGAAGCGTTCCTCTGGCGCCAGAGTTGCTTCGCCGAAGCCAACTCCAAGACGCGCCTGCGCGAGACAGTCGAACTGCTCGACGCCGCCCAGCAGGGCGCCAACGCGCCCTCGATGGGATCGATGTTCTGCTCGGAGTTGCAACGCCGATTCGGCTGCACCCGGGTCTCGATCGGGCTCGTCAAACGACACGCGATCCGCATGGCCGCCGTCAGCGGCACCGAGGACCTCGACAAGCGCGGCCCCGCGGCGGAGGCGATCGAGGCCGCCATGGAGGAGTGCGCCGAGCAGGACGCCGAGATCATCTACCCGCAGCCCGCCGAACTCAGCGCCGATGCCGCGCACCGGCGCATCACCCTCGCCCACGAGCAGCTCTCCAACCGATTCGGCCCTTCCGCGGTCCTCTCGCTCCCACTCCGCGTCGAAGGTGACATCGTCGGCGTCGTCACGCTCGAGCGCGCCGCCGCCGACCCGTTCCCCGCAGCGGCCCTCCCGGTCCTCCGCCTGGTCGCCGAGTTCATCGGCCCATCGCTCTGGACGCGCAGACTGGCGGACCGAGGCATGCTCGCCGTCGCGCGAGACCGCTCGCTCGACCTTGCCGCGGCCGCGGTGGGCACTCGCCACACGGTGCTGCGTTCGATCCTCATGCTCGTCCTGATCACGCTGATCATCCTGACGGTTCTGCCGATCCCCAGCCGCGTGTCGTCCGACGCCGAGCTCGGCGCCGGCGAGCGCCGGCTCGTCCCCGCGCCCTTCGCCGGCTACCTCGACGAGGTGCTCAAGGAGCCCGGCGACGACGTCAAGGCCGGCGAGGTCCTCGCGCGCATGGAGACGGACGAACTCCGGCTCAGGCTCGCGGATGAACTCGCGACCGAGGAGCGCTTCACGACCGAGAAGCGACAGGCCGAGGCCCGACGCGAGATCGACATCGCCGCCGCCAAGGCCGCCGAGATCAAGGAAGTCCGAGCGAGGATCGCCCTGCTCGAGGACCAGATCGACCGGGCCGCGATCCGCGCGCCGATCGACGGGCGCGTCGCTCAGGGCGAACTGGAACTGCTCCGCGGTGCCCGAGTCGACCCCTCCAACCCACTCTTCGAGATCATCGACCCGACCTCCACCCTCGTTGTCATCCAGGTCGACGAGCGCGACGTCCGACGCGTCTACGTCGATCTCGAAGACCCGCAGACCGGGCACGTCTCCCTCTCGGCGAATCCCGGCGAACGCATCGCCATCGAGGTGACGAGCATCCGCCCGACCGCCGACGCCGTCCGCGGCTCAAACGTCTACCTCGTCGAGGCCAGGCTCCTTGACCCGCCCGAGTGGGTCCGCCCCGGCCTGACCGGCGTCGCGAAGCTCGACGACGGCACGACGACACCCATGGCGGCGATCATGAGCCCGGTCGTCGATGCCGTCCGCCTGCGCCTCTGGTGGTGATCGCTTGCTCAAGGCCCCTCCCAAGACGACCTTCAGCGACGCCTGGTACCGCGTGGCGAAGACGCGCCCGCGTCTGAGCCCGCACGCCGCAATCGTCCGACAGATCCGCGCCGGTCGCGTCACCTACGTCGTCGAAGAGCCCGCAAGCGGCAACTACTACCGCATCAGCGACTCCGCCTACTTCTTCGTCGGCTTCCTCGACGGCAAGACCACCATCGACGAGGCATGGGACGCATGCAACGCGCAACTCGGCGACGACGCCCCCACCCAGCGCGAGTGCATCGAGGTCCTCTCCAAGCTGCAGATGTTCGGGTTGCTCATCGGCGAAGCGCCGCTCAACCCCGACATGATCACCGAGCGCCGGCGGCGCGCGGCCACGCGCCGCCTGCACCAGCGCACCGGCATGTGGGTCTTCCCCAGCATCCCGGTCATCGACCCCGAGCGATTCCTCGAACGCCATAGAACCATCTGCTCGCTGCTCTTCTCCAAGGGCGCGTTCGTCCTCTGGCTCGCCCTCGTCGGGACCGCACTCTGGTTCGTCGCGCGCAACGCCGACCGACTCCTCAGCCCGCTTCAGAACATCCTCTCGCCCGCCAACCTCATCTGGATGTCGATCGTCTTCCTGCTGCTCCGCGCCCTGCACGAGTTCGGGCACGCCGTCGCCTGCAAGGCCTTCGGCGGACGCGTGACCGAGATCGGCCTGATCATGATCGCGTACGTCCTCCCGATCCCCTACTGCGACGCGACCAGCAGCTGGCGCTTCGCCTCGACGACGCAGCGCGTCGTCGTCTCCGCCGGCGGCATCCTCGCGGAGACCGTGCTCGCCGCGATCGCAGCGATCGTCTGGGCCAGCACGCGCGAGGGCGACCTGATCCACACCCTCTCGTACAACACCATGCTCATCTCGGGCCTGACCACCTTCGTCTTCAACCTCAACCCGCTCCTGCGATACGACGGGTACTACATCCTCTCCGACGTCACAGACATCCCCAACCTCGCCCAGCGCTCGAAAGAACTCTGGAAGTACGGCGCCCAGCGCTTCCTCTTCGGCGTCAAGAACCTCCGCCCCCCCCACGTCCGAACCCGCGCCGAGCTCACCCTCCTGTGGATCTACCACGCGCTCGCCATCCCCTACCGCCTCTTCGTCCTCTTCGCCATCGGCCTCGTCGTCGCCACCAGCTACCCCGGCATCGGCCTGCTCCTCGTCGGCGTCCTCGTCGCCGTCTCGATCCTCTACCCGGTTCTCAAGGGCGCCTCGTTCGTCGTCAGCTCCCCCGTCCTGCTCGGGCACAGAGCACGGGCCGTCGGCGTCACGCTCGGCGGGCTCGCGCTGCTTGTCGGCGTCATCGGATTCGTGCCCGTGCGCGACTCCTCCTACGGCGTCGGGCAGGTCCTCCCGCTCGTCCGCGAACCGATCCGCACCGAGGCCGACGGCTTCATCGACGCCTTCCTCATCCCCGAGGGCCAGACCGTCAAGGCGGGCGAGCCCCTCCTGCGGATGCGCTCGCCCGAGGCCGAGGCGGAACTCGCCGCGGCCGAGGCACGCCTCGACCTCGCTCGCCTCCAGGTCGCCCGTGCATCCGCCGAGTCACCCGCCATCCAGCGCGTCGCGCGCCTCGGACTCCAGAAGGCACGCGACAACTACGCACAGGCGAAGCGAATCGTCGATCGACTCACCGTCAGCGCACCCTCCGACGGCGTCATCGTCTCCGCCGATCCGGAGACCGGTCGCGTCAGCAACCTCGTCGGACGCTTCGCTCAACGCGGCACGCTCGTCGCCACGCTCGAGTCCGTCGACGAGGGCATCGTCCGCGTCGCCATCCCCGACCGCGCCCAGGTCCTCGAGCGAGACGACCCCGACGCGCCCGCGAACACCGACGCGCTGCTCGGCCAACCCGTCGAGATCCGCCTCCACGGCAACGCGGGCGCGCTCCTGACCGGACGGGTCATCTCCGCGTTCCCCGCCGCCTCCCGCAACATCAAGGACCCGGCGCTCACCGCACAGACCGGCGGTTCCATCGTCCTCGACCCGACCGATCCCTCCGGCGAACGCGCCCTCAACCCCTTCGTCATCGTCGAGGTCCGGCCGGACGAGCTGCCCGAGTCCTGGCAGCCCGGTCAGCGCGCGCGCGTGCGGTTCCCGCTCCCCGACACGCCCCTTGGCGAGCAGTGGTACCGCTTCGCGTCTCGCTACTTCCGCGCGAGGATCGGATGAGCTCGATCTCCGGGCACAACCCCGTCCAGCGCCAAGAGGCACGCCAGCAGCAAGCCGACACCGGCTCCGGCGACCGGCTCTGGCAAGGGCTCGCAAGACCACGCACCAGGCCCCTCCCGCCCCAGGGCCTCGACATCGGGGCCGTCTACATCCGAGGCGTCATCGAGCGCCTCCGCCACCGACGCTCCGTCCTCCGCCGTCGTGCAAGACGCGTCATCACCCTGGCTGCCAAACTCGAGACGGCGTCCGAAGCGGCATTCGACGACGCCATCGGTGACGCGCGCCGCGCCGCCATCCTCGGGCGCGACCATCCCGCCTCGATCGAGCTCGCCTTCTCCGTCGCCTACGAAGCAGTCCGGCGCACCATCGGCCTCTCCCTCTACGAGGAGCAGGTGATGGGCGCACTCGCCATGGCCTCAGGATGCCTCGCCGAGATGGCAACCGGCGAAGGCAAGACGCTCACCGCCATCCTCCCCGCCGCACTCGACGGCTGGACCGGACGCGGGCTGCACGTCATCACCGTCAACGACTACCTCGCACGCCGCGACGCCGAGATCACCTCACCCGCCTACAAGCGCCTCGGCCTCACCGTCGGCATCCTCCAGGACGACTCCGAGCCCGGCGACCGACGCGAGGCCTACGACGCCGACATCACCTACTCCGACGACAAGCAGGTCATCTTCGACCACCTCCGCGACCGCCTCATGGCGCCCCTCGCACCGAGCCTGACCGAGCACCTCCTCGACCAGATGCTCGCCGACGCGCCCTCCCAGCGCGGCCAGGGCGAGAACTGGTCCTCACGCGTCGTCCAACGCTCTCTCAACGCCGCCATCATCGACGAAGCCGATTCCGTCCTCATCGACGAAGCGGTCACCCCCGCCATCATCGCCCTCCCCGTCCCGGCCGACGACGGAACACCGGCCGGCGGCGAGCACTACCAACTCGCGGCCCGCCTCGCGCGGGATCTCCGCTCCGGCGAGCACTACCGCGCCGACCGTCGCATGCGCCTCGTCGAACTCACCGACACCGGGCGCGATCGCCTCGCTCAACTCGCCCCCGACCTGCCCGCATTCTGGGCCGGCCCGCGCAGGCGAGAGGAACTGATCACCCAGGCCCTGACCGCCAAGGAGCTCTACACGCGCGACGACGAGTACATCGTCCGCGACAAGACCGACGACGAGGGCAAGACCACGCGCGAGATCGCGATCGTCGATCCTTCGACAGGGCGCGTCCTCGACGGGCGACAGTGGCAGCTCGGTCTCCACCAGGCCGTCGAAGCCAAGGAGGGCATCGACCTCACCGACACACGGCGCACCTCCGCACGCGTCAGCTATCAGCGCTTCTTCCAGTCCTACGCGCGCCTCAGCGGCATGACCGGCACCGCCTGGGAGGTCCGGAACGAACTCTGGCGTGATGACCACCTCCCCGTCGTCCGCATCCCCACCCACCGGCCCATCATCCGCAAGCAACGCCAAGACATCGTCTGCCGCGACGCCGACGCCAAGTTCCGGCGCGTGGCCGACAGAGTCGAGTCTTTCCATGCCGAGGGACGCCCGGTGCTCATCGGCACGCGTTCCGTCGAGTCCTCCGAACGCCTCGGCGCGCTCCTCGCAGAACGCAACGTCCCCTGCCGAATCCTCAACGCCGTCCGCGAATCCGAAGAAGCCGACATCGTCGCCCGCGCGGGAGAGGAGAACGCCGTCACAGTCGCAACAAACATGGCCGGCCGCGGCACCGACATCATCCTCTCACCCAAGACCCGTCAACTCGGCGGCCTCGTCGTCATCGCGACCGAACGACACTCCGAACGACGCGTCGATCGCCAGCTCTACGGACGCTCCGGACGCCAAGGCGACCCCGGCCTCGCCCTCACCTACGTCGCACTCGACGACGACCTCGTCGCCCGCACCGGCTCCAAGACGCTCCTGCGCCTGACCCGCGCGTTCGCCGGTCCCCTCCGCAAGCCCCTCGCCTGGATCACGTGGACCTTCGCCCAGCACGCGGCCTCACGGCGCGCAGCCGCGACGCGCAAGCAGTCGATGCAATACGACGCCTGGCTCGACGTCTCGATGCACCACGAGACGCGCTAGCGCGCCACCATCACATACTGGGCCCGAACAGGATCGCGTTGAGCAGCAGCCGCATCGGCCCGTGCTGGAACCCGCGGATCGTCGGGTCATCCGCAAACGCGATCACGCGTCCGCTCCCGACCCGGTGCGACGTCACGTACGCGCCGCGCTCGATCCGCTGAAGACTCTCGCGCGAGATCACGCCGCCGATGAGACCCGCATGCCCATGCATGTCTCCGTGCCCATGCCCATGCATCTCGGCGTGACCGCCGTGCCCAGCGTCCGCGTGCTCCGCCTCGTGCGCAGGCTCCACGACCGGCGCCGCTGACTGGTCCACATGCGCATCACCCTCATCGCCCGCCCCATCATCATCCCAACGCACGAACCGGGCCAGCACCTGCGCATTGTCCGTCACAGGAAGCACCCGCGTGCTCCGCTTGATGACACCCAGCCAGTCCGGCAGCCCGAACACCAACGGGTGTGAGTGATCAAGCTCCACGCCGATCGTCACGCCCGCCACGCGCCCGTGCACATCGTGCGCCTTGCGCTCCGCGTACCGCATATCCGAGCGAGTCGTTCCCTCCGGCGGCTCCGGCGGCGCATCGTCCTCCGCCCCCGCGATCTCCTTGTTCACCCAAACCCCAGACCGCCCGAGCGCGATCAGCGTCCCGCCCGACCGGATCCAGTTCACGACGTTGTCCTTGCGCCCACCACCGATCGCGCGACCCGCATCGCCCTCCGGCAGGATGATCACGCTGTAGTCCTCGAGATCCACGGAGTTCAGCGTGTCCGCGTTGACGATCGAGTGCGGGATCCCCCAACTCTCGTCCAGCATGTGCCAGACCTGCCCGAAGCTCAGGGAGCTCGTCTCCTGCCCGCGCAGGACGAGGATCTTCGGGCGCTTCCACATCCGGTTCGCGTTCGCGCCGAGCACCGGCCCGTCCGTGGCCATGCTCGTCGCAACCAAGCGTGAACGCAGCCCCAGCACCGACAACTCACGCGAGAGCGCATCGAGCTTGATCTCCGGATTGTCCACCCGGTGCACGATCAGCGACCCGCGCGAGAACTCGATGTCCTCCAGCGTGAACGCCTCACCCGCGACCCGCGCGGCCACACCCTTCCGCATCAGCGCCGCCGCCGCCTCCGGGAGGAGGTGCTGACGCCCATCGATGATCATCGCCGGCGCAGGATCCGTCGTCGCACGAGCGAACGCGCTCCCCGCGGACTCCGGCGACCACGACTCGATCAGCTCCAGCGGCGCCGCGACCGGGCTCTTCGCGTACCAGGCCTTCAGGCCGAACGCCACGGGCAGGTTCCAGCTCGTCAGGTCGTACGTGTCCGCATCCTCGATCTCCGGCGCACGCTCGAACATCGCCGTGACCAACCGACCCATCGGCTGATCCGCCCGCAGTACCCACGCGCCCGAATGGACCACCTCGGTCGAGACGTCCGACCCGTCGCGGTACTCGTGCAGCCCCGATAGGCGTGCATCCTCCGCCAGGCGGTGGATCTCGACCCCATGCCCCTTCGCCCAATCCCAAACCCGGGCCAGCAAGTACGGATCGTTCGAGGAATCCAGGATGTACGCGGCATCCGCGCCCTCGCTCAGCTCCGTCGCCGTCACGAAGAACTCATGGAAGCGCTCGAGTTGCTCGCTCCGCCACGCGTCTGTCGCCTCGATGTAGTTCATCGACGTCAGGTAGTGGTGCCGGACGCGCTCAGTCAGTGTCAGCGTCCGTCCCGTCGGCAGATCGATCGCGAGGCCCCCGCGCGAGTGACCAGCCTGCTCCAGCAGCAACCCGACGGCCCCGTGGTAGCAAGGCAACGTCTTCCCATACCCCGGATACAGATAGTCGAACCGCTCACGCGTGGAGAACACCAGCCCCTCGCGATCGAAGACCTCGGCATTCGCGTCTCCGTACCGCGCGCTCCACTCGAGCGTCGCCTGCGGGATGTTCTGGTTCGCCGGCGTATCGCCCGCGCCCAGGAAGTACGGGTTCCGGTATTCCTGCTCGTGGTAGTCCAGATGAAGCTGCGGCAAGTACCGGCGGTACACCTCCAGCCGCTGACGCGACTCCGCCTGCACGAGCCAGATCCAATCGCGGTTCAGATCGAACAAGTAGTGGTTCGTCCGCCCGCCCGGCCACGGCTCGTCGTGTTCCGCCCCGTCAGGGTTCGTATCCACCCGCGAGCCCATCGTGTTGTCGAGGAACGACACGTAACGCTCGCGACCGTCAGGATTCAGCATCGGGTCGAGCACGACCACCACGTTGTCGAGCGCGCTCTGGACCTCGTCGTTCATCCCCGCGGCCATCGTGTACGCGACCTGCAGCGAGGTCTCGGTCGGCGACGGCTCGTTGCCGTGCACGTTGTAGCTGAACCACACGATCGCCGGATTCGTGCGCACGATCTCGCGAACCCGCGCATCCGACGTCTCCGGATCGGTCAGTTCCCGGTTGGCTTCCAGGATCCCGCTCAGGTTCCGGAGGTTCTCCGGTGAGGAGATCGTCACGATCGCAAGCTCGCGCCCCTGGTTCGTCGTGCCGTAACGCTCGAACAGCACGCGATCGCTCACCTCTGCGAGCGTGCGCATGTACGCCATCACGTCATGGTGGCGCGTGAACCGCGAACCAACGGTGTGCCCGATCACGGACTCCGGCGTCGGCACGCGCTGGTCGAACGTGAGCCCTCCGAAGTAGTCGAACACGAATGCGCCCGGATCGAGATTGTCGACCGGCAACTCGCTCGGAACGCCCGGACGCTCCGGCGCGGGGACCGAAGGCGACAGCGCCTCCCGCTCCGGCTGGGCCGCGCCGCTCTGCGATGCGCACCCCATCAGCAGCGCAAGCGCGAGGCTCAAGAGACTGAACAGTCCGTTCAAGGGGATCCTGGGCACTTTGTCGAACTCCGAATCGAGGAAGGCCACCCGCACACGCGCAGGCACCGGAACGCGATTCTGACGTCCACGCCCCAAACACGCCACCC
>JANQQG010000039.1 GCA_028285065.1 Phycisphaerales bacterium | reverse complement strand
CGCAGCGTCGCGCCGAGCTGATCGACCGAAACACCATTGAGATGCGCCAAGATCGCCAGGCGCTGCCTCGCCTGCCGGTTCCAGCCCCCGTACCGCGCCAGCGTGACCAGCACGTCCCGCTCCATCGCGATGTCGCGAGGGACCGGTCTCGACACAGCACCCCGACCGGGCCCCGGCACGCCACCCCGCACCGCCGGTGCCGCACCACCCTGCCCGCTCCACAACTCCAACAGATGCTGGCGCACACCCGCATCCAGAAGCTGAGCAGCCGCCGCCCGCAGCGCCAGACGCACCTCGTCAGCCTCCGGCGCACCGCCCTGCGGGTGCTTCGCCACCTCATCCAGCCGGGACAGCAGCGCAGCGATCACACTGTCGTCCGTGCAGTGCTCCGGATCGACGCCGAGCACCCCGAACGGCCCGCCCGACGCAGCCCCCTCGCCCAGGAATCGCTCGATGAGCTTCACGGAGCGACCTCCCCGTCGACAACACGCTCGACCCCCAACCGGTACGCGAGCGCATCCAGCTCCTTGTCCCAGGGCTCCGGCGGGGTCTCCGGGTGCAGCACGAACAGTTGGCGCAGCGCGGTCGCCCCCGCGCCACGATCCGAATCAGCCAACAGCCGGATCGCGTTGTACTTCGCCTCGTACCACGCCTCGCTGAGCGTCTCGAGCCCGGCAGCGAGCGTCGTCCAACACTCAAGCGCGAGCTCACGCTCGCCCCGCGCCTCCGCACCGATGCCCACGCGACGGAGCGTCGCACGCGACGTCGGACGCGCCTCGAGCACACGCCGATCGAGCTCCACCGAAACCCGCAGCGCATCCCGGTCGCTCTCTTGCTCCCACGACTCGAACGCCGCACGCGCCACAATGTCGTGCAGCCCCAGCATCACCGCAGCTTCGATCCCCATCCCCTGCGCCCCATACCGGTTGATCGCCTCGCGCCCGAGGCGAATCACCTCGGCGCGAGCCGTCACGTCACCCGCCTGCCACCGATCCCGCGCACGCACGAAGAGCAGGCGCACCCCCGCCGTCGCGTACCGATTCGATCGGGGAAGCAACTCTTCCGTGATGCGCGTCGCCGCCTCCTGGTCGCTCTTCGCAAGCGCGATCTGAAGCTCGCGGAACAAGAGCTCATCCTCGTAGGGCCCGAGGTCGATCGACGCGACCACCGCGATCCCGCGCAGCGTCTCGAGGACCGACTCCGCACGGCGCGCATCCGGCGCCGACACGCTCAAGAGCGCGTCCAGCAACTGCCGAGAAAGCGTGCGAGCGCTCCCCGCGGCCTTCGCCGACTCCTCCCCACGACGCGCCTGCACGATCCGTCGATCGATCGCCAGGATCTGCTCCCCCACGCCCGCAAACCGCTGAGCAGCAAAGTCCCGCTCAGAGCCGGACGACCCCAGGTACAGCCGGTACAGCGCCTGCGCCGCGTGACGACGACTCGCCTCGTACACCGCAGACCCCTCCGGCACGCTCAGCAGGATCGACGCCGCCTCCTCGTCCGACATCAACCCGCTCGTCGCACGACGAAGCAGCAGCGTCGCGGCACGCGGGGAGTCCGCGTGGTTCCGCAAGAACAGGGCCGCCGCCTGATCGCGCGACTCCTCCGCCCGCTCCACGCCCTCCTCGGCTGCCAGGTCCCACGCGACGATCGCCATCCACAGCGCCTCCTCCGACGCCGTCCGATCCGTCGAACGCTCGCTCGCCTCCGTGAACCGCGCGGCCGCCTCCTTGGCCTGCCCCGCGTAGTACATCGCCAGACCCTCCAAGAACCACGCACGGGCCGCCTGCTCAGCAAACTCCCCCGCATCCGGCTCACGGGCGGCAAGCCCAAACGCACGCGCCGCCTGCGTGTACGCGTCGCGCACGCTCGGCTCCACCGACGGCTTGTCGAGGCTCTCCTCCGACGCCCGGTGCGCCTCGCGCGCACGCTCATACGCATCCAACGCGCGCACGTAGCGAACGACGAACCCCCGCTCGCCCAACAAACTCGTCCCATACCGCCGGACCAGGTCCAAGACCTGCGCGATCTCCTGCCCCGCGACCAGGTCCGCAAGCCCGATCCGCCCAAGCTGCTCCAGCGTCGAGCCGGAGCCCTGCGCTCGCCCAGCCTCCAGCGACAGAACCACCAGCAGACGCGCCACGCCCGACGGGAGCGGCGTGCTCCGCTCGCGCCCGAACCGATCCCCACCCCGAGCACGACGCACGTGCAGCTCGAGATCCGCCCAGCGCTTCGAGCGAGCCAACACCCACACCTGACGCGACAGCAACTGCTCCCGCAGCGCCTCCGGGAAGCCCTCCGCCTCGTCGACCGTCCGGAACCACCGCATCGCCTCCTCGTGGTTCCCGCGAACGCCCTCGCACAGCCCGCAACCGATCGCCGCACGCGCCACGTGGTCCAGCCGCAGCGTCGACTGCGGCAGACGCTCCAGCGACGCGATGTTCCCGCCCCGCGAGTTCAGCAGCCAGCCGAAGCTCCGCATCGCCTCACTCGCCGCATTGCGCGCCCCGCCCGCCTCCGCCTGGTAGTACAGGCACCACGCGTGGAAGAAGAACGCCCGCGAACGAAGCGCCCTCGACTCGCGCAGTCGATCGTACAACGCGTCATCCGCTTCCCCACGAGACTCCTCACGCTCCAGACGCTCCGTCTCCTGGTGCGCGCGCGTCGCGATCTCACGCAGACGCGGCTCCACCGCCCGCATCGTCTCGATCGCCTCCTCGACCTCCTCGGGCTCCGCCAAGCGAAGCCGCCCACGCTCGATCGTCTCCTCCGCCTGCGAGTACACCACCGCGACCAGCTTCAGACGAAGGCTCGCAAGCTCACTCTGCGGCACCAACGCGAGCAGGTCCCGGCTCTTGGACTCCCAAAGCCCACGCGCCTCCGACGAGGTCGCCCCCGCCAACAGGTCCACATACACATCCGCCAACCGCTCGGCGATCGGCAGACGCTCCGACGCAGGGCTCTCCCGGAGCCGAGTCTCGAGGTGAGCAGCCAGAAGCTCCGGCAAATCGAGACGCTCGAGATACGCCTCCACCTCGTCCGCCGGGCTCGCGCCCGCCTCCTGCGCACAGACAGCCGGCGCCATACCAAGCCCCGACGCAAGACAGACAGTGGCGAGGCGGAACGCAATCATCCGCCACCCCCGGCCTTCATCGGAACGTACCAACGATCCGTAAAGCCCGCGTCAGCGCACGCCTGCCACGCCGCCGCGATCGCGCCCACCGGCACGTCCGGGTGCGGACGCACGAACACGCCTCGGTCACGCTCGAGCAGGCGCAGCCGTGCCTCGAGAGCCGCCGCGCTGCCGAGCTCACTCGTCCCCACCCGGAACACCGCACCCTCCGCCCCCTCGCCCGGCACGATCCACACAACCTGACGCTCGAGCGCCGTCCCCTGCGCAGCCGACTGCCGCTCGACCTGCAGCCCAGACCCAAGCCGCCCCTCCGGCGACGCAAACCGCATCGTCACCAGGAAGAAGATCAACAGCAGAAACACGACGTCGATCAGCGTCGTCAGCGGCAACGCCCCCACGTGCTTGCCAAAGTCACGGTGCTCGAACTTCATGGCGTCCCCTCCGCCTCGGGCGCGCCGCGCGGACGCTCCGTGCCGAGACGCCACGACTTCACCCCGGCAAGCGCAAGACGCTCAGCAAGCTCGTTCAGCGGCCGCGCGGGCGCAGTCTTGTCCGCACGCACCAGCACCCGCACCGGCTCGTCAACACTCGCCTCGACCTCCGCACGAACCATCGCGATCACGTCATCCAGCGACGTCTCCACCCCCGCCACCAGGTACGTCGAATCCGCACGAACGTCGATGATGATCTCGTCCGTCTGCTCGACCGCCTCCTCCTCGCCGGTCTCCAGCGGAAGCTCCACTTCCGAACGCACCACCTGCGAGAACTGCGTCGTGTACATGAAGAAGATGATCAGCTGAAGCACCACGTCGATCATCGGCGTCATGTCGAAGCCCATGATCCTCGTCCGGCGCCGAGCTGGTGAGCGAAGCAGCTTCACTGAGCGCGACCCCCAACGCCCGGCCCACCGGCCTGAGGCTGCTGCTGGGGCGCCGGCCGACGTGCGGCGCCCGCCCCGCCGGGACGCTGCTGCCCGGGACCGCTCTGGTTCTGATTCTCAACGAGTGCCGCGAGGTCCTCGATCACGTCACCCACGCCCGACGTCATCGCATCGATCCGGTTGCGGAAGAACGTGAACACCGCCGTCGCCGGGATCGCAACGATCAGCCCCAGCACCGTCGTGATCAGCGCCTGCGAGATATCCCCCGCCAACTGGTCCGGCCTCGCAAAGCCCTCCGTCATGCTGATCGTATCGAACGCGCCCACCATCCCCACCACCGTCCCCAGCAGGCCGAGCATCGGCGCGACCGACGCGATCAGACCGATCCCGTCCGTCGACCGATACAGCCGCGAAACCTGCTGCTGACCTGCCTCCTCAAGCGCCGTCCGAAGCTCGAGCAGCCCGAACGGTGACCGGCGGCAACGGATCAACGCCGCCGCGAACACGCGCGTCACGAAGCTGTCGTTGTCCGGGTGCTGGCACACCTCGGTCGCCCCCTTGATGTCCCCGCCCTGCAGACGCCGCGCCAGCTCATCGATGACGTGCGGCGGGGCCAAACGACCCTCGCGCACCGACACCAGGTGCATGATCACCAGCACCACCCCCACGAAGCTCAGCAGGATGATCACGAAACCGATCGGGCCGCCCGAAGCCAAGTGGTCCAGAAGCGACTTGCCGGCGGGCGCGGCAGGCGCCGCGCCAAGGGAGAGCAAGCTCATCAAGGAAGGTCTCCTGAGGGTTCATCGGGCGCCACCGGGGCACCGGGTATCTTGTTGATCACCAGCGGGTGCGCCGGAAAGCGCAGAACCAGCTCGTCACGCAGCCGCGACGCCCCCACCCCATCGCCCAGCTCATCCAGCACACGCGCCGACTCGTGCAGCGCCACCCCCGCAAGGTACGCGTGGTCCGCGCCGAGCCGCGCCGGAACGTGCAGCATGTGAAGCACACCCATCAGACGCGCCTGCTCATCAGACTCGAGCGCGAGCGAACGCCCGAGCGCGACGCGGCACCACGCCTCCTGCCAACGCGGGAGCTCCCCGTTCTCCAAGCGCGCCTCCAACAGCTCACGCGCCGACACCCTGGACGCCGCGTCCACCGAGGCGCCCAGCGCGACCGCCGACGCCAGGATCACCCCCGGATGGCTCGCCGCCTCCTGCTCGATCACCGGCGCACCCTCACCCGGGCCCGCCGCGAACGCATAGATCGACGCCAACGAGCGCGCAACGGGATCCGTCGCCTCGAACCCACCGGCCGCATCGTCAACGACTCTCGCGTCGCGCGGCGCGATGAAGATCGGCGCAAGCTCGGGAGCGAGCAGGGTCGACGGATCGATCACCGGCGCACCGGCGCGAATCTCACCCCCGACCCACGACTCACCGCGCGGGCGCTCCAGCCGCGTCCGCACGAGCTCGATCCACGCCTCGAACGCCCCCGCGATCTCCACGCGCCGCAGCCGCGTCCGCAGCGTCCCCTCCGCAACCATCGATGCCGTCGGACCGCCGATCCCGCGATACCGGTCGAACAACCCGATCAGCAGCGCCTCGGCACCGTCCCAGTCACCCCGCTCGATCCGAGTCCGGGCACGCCACGCGTCATCCGCATCCTCGGCGAACCCAGCGCACTCAGCGGCCGCCGGCCCCGTCACCCCACGAACCCGGTCCCACGCAATCACCCGCCGGCGCCCCTCCGCATCCTCGGCCGTGACGAGCCCGCGCAGATCAACCGTCTCGATCTCCGCCCGGATCGGATCGGCGCCGGCGCGAAGCTCGACCTCCGTCGGCGCGCCAGCCATCGCCAGCGTGGTGCACACGAGTGCAGCGAGCATCACGGGGCGTTCACCTTCGTGAAGGTGCCCCCGGAGTCCTTCGCGATCTGCTGCAGCGTGATCACGTCCGCGTCGTTGCCGAACGCGAGACAGTGGATCGGGATCCGATCCCGCCCCGTGTTCACCCGCGCCAGGCGCTCGATGATCAATGGTGCGTTGTTCAACTGCCCGTCCGTCATCAAGTAAATCGCGTCCGGCTTCGGCTTCGTGTCGAACACGATCTGCAGCGCAGGGCCAACCTCCGTCCCGCCGGCCGCATCGATCGTCCGGATGTTCCGCTCCGCCCAACGCTTGCCCGAGTCGGACGCCTCGATCCACCCACTCCGCCCCCCGAGCGAATACGAGTTCGTCGAGAACATCACAACCGTGAAGCTCATGTGCTCGAGCAGTGTGTTGATCGACTCGAACAGCTCGATCTTGGTCAGCTCGAGCTTCTCACCCCGCATCGACCCCGACCGGTCGACGATGTAGGCGATCCGCGTCCCCTGCGCCTCGACCCCGAAGAACTTCGCGCCACCGCCGCCAGCCCCACCCAGCGAGCCGTCCCCCCCACCGTCCTTCCCGCCCGACCCCGTCAGCCCGGACACGATCACCGACACATCGTCAGCGATCCCCGCAAGCTCGGCCGTCACGCTCGCGTCGAGCGCCTCGACCGCCGGCAGGTCCGCCAGCGCCTGCTCGTCGACGCTCGGCGAATCGAGCACCACCTCCCCGGTCGGCAACTCGCTCAACTGCGTCTCCGAGACCACCGCGATCCCGAACTCCGCCGGACCCTCCCCATCGCCAACACCACTCCCGGTCAGGATCAGCGCCGCGACGACAGCCAGTGACGTGTGGACCGCCAGCGAGATCGCCACCCCCACCACCTTCGCCGAGAGGATCCACGCGACCAAACCCGCCAGGGCGCCGGCCGAAGCGCCCGTCCGCACGGCACGCTGCCCCGCCGAACCCCCATCCGACTGGGGTCGCGGCGCTTGCCCGGGATTCGGAGCGTCCGGGGGGAGGGGAGGTGCGGGTGGTTGGGGGGGGGATCCGTCTCGCGTCATCGGCCTTCCCTTGCCTCGGCGGCGCGTCTGCGGCTTGGGCGAGTCTACTCCCAAGCCCCGGGCCTGTTCGCTCGCCAACGGATACCGGTTCGACGTCCGTCCGGGCTCCAGCCACACCC
>JANQQG010000132.1 GCA_028285065.1 Phycisphaerales bacterium | reverse complement strand
CGGGGTCGCTCCGGCGCGGGAAGGAGACGATCGGCGACATCGACATCCTGGCCACGTCGGAGGAACCGGAGGCGGTGCACGAGGCCTTCCGCGGCGCCGATGACGTGACGCAGGTGATCGCCGCAGGCCAGACCAAGTCGTCCGTCCGCGTGCGCCTCGGCGAGGCGGGCGACGATCGGTGGGGGAAGGACGACGGCGCGACGGTGCAGGTCGACTTGCGCGTCGTGCCCCGAGAGAGCTGGGGCGCGGCCCTGATGTACTTCACGGGCTCGAAGGAGCACAACGTCCGCCTGCGCGAGCGTGCGCTCAAGAAAGGGCTGACGCTCAACGAGTACGGGCTGTACCCGCTGGACGACGACGAGACGCCGCCCCAGAAGCGCGGGATCGCGCCGGTCGCGTCCGAGACGGAGCAGGCGATCTACGACGAACTCAGCGTCACCTGGGTCCCGCCCGAGCTGCGCGAGGATCGCGGGGAGTTGGACGCCCCCGAAACGCCGCGGTTGGTCGAGGTCGAGGACGTCGTCTCTGAACTGCACGCGCATACGACTGCCTCAGACGGTCGGATGAAGCTCGACGAGCTCATCGAGGGCGCGAAGGCGCGGGGGTTCCACACGATTGCCGTGACCGACCACTCACGCTCGAGCGTGCAGGCGAACGGGCTGTCGATCGAGGATCTGTTGGCGCAGGTCGAGGCGGTGCGGGCGGCGGATTCGCGACATGACGGGATCCGGGTGCTCGCGGGCTCGGAAGTGGACATCCTGGTCGACGGCTCGCTGGATTACCCCGACGAGGTGCTCGAGCAGTTGGACATCGTCGTCGCATCGCCCCATGCGGCGCTGACGCAGGAGCCGGACGTCGCGAACGAGCGTCTGCTGCGCGCGATCGAGCACCCGAGCGTGCGGATCCTCGGACACCCGACGGGGCGCGTGATCGGGAAGCGTGAGGGGCTTCCGATCGACATCGGGCGCATCGCAAAGGCCGCCGCCGCGAACGATGTGGCCCTCGAGATCAATGCACACTGGATGCGCTTGGACCTGCGCGACACGCACGTACGGGCGGCGATCGATGCGGGCGCACTCATCGCCATCGACTGCGACGTGCATCGCCCGACCGGGTTCGACAACCTCCGCTACGGCGTGGCGACGGCCCGGCGCGGGTGGGTCACGCCCGAGCGCTGCATCAACACGTGGGACGCGTCGAGGCTCCACGATTGGCTGAAGCGCTGACTCAGAGGCCGGGGATCAGACGGATCAGCCCGACCGCGCCCGCTGCCAGCGAGGCCGCAAGCCCGGGGATGCCGCGCTGCCCGCCGGAGGCGCGCATGGCATGCCAAGCGAGGAGGATCCCGATGAGGACGACCGGGATCACCACGAGGCCGATCAGTCCGCATGCGATGGCGCCCATCGCGGCCGCGCGACCGGCGCTCGGAGCGGGCCCGTCGTCGCCCGCGGTCCCGGGCAACCGGAGCGGTGAGCCCGGCCCACGGACCTGATCCTCGAAGCTGATCAGGCGCACCGGCGTCGTGCAGCTCGCGCAGGTGATCATGCCGTCGGTGATCGGCTGGCCCTCGAGCGCCCAGCCGCAGGAGGGGCAGACGATCGGATCGGTTGCCCAGAGGACGTCCGAGGCCTCGTCCGAGGTCGAATCCGACGGGTTGGCGTCGATCGAGCGAACGGCATACCCACACCGCTCGGCGTGGGCCTGGGCCTCACCCGGGGTGTTGGCGATGACCTCGACGAGGCGGTCGTCCTTGCCGGGGTTGTGGGAGTCGGTAGCTCGGAGGCGAAAGACCCGCATCAGGCCGGATTGTTCGCACGCCGAGGCGTGGTAGCCGCGAGGGCCCGCCTCTAGTTCGGGCAGGTGGCGGGTGGGGCGAAGAAGCAGTTGATGAAATCGAACCAGTCCTGGTCGTTCTGGATGCCGTCCTGATTGAGGTCGGACGTGCCGCGCGGCCCAGCCTGGTTGAAGAAGTCGTTGACCCAGTCGAAGAAGTCCTGGTCGTTGAGCGCGAAGTCCTGGTTCCAGTCGCACGCGCACGGGGTGGGGCCATCGAACGTGATGGCGTACTTGGTCCCGTGGCCCCCGAGCGACGTGAAGTCGTCGTCGTAGACCGAGACCCGGACAGCGATCTCCCAGCCCTGCTCGACGTCGATGGTGAGCGACGACCCGCCCGACGCTTGCGGGCTACAGCCGACGCCGGCGTCGTCGTTGCAGTTCGCCGAAAGACCCGTCCCGCAGGAGCGGAGGCCGGCGAGCAGTCGCTTGGCGCTGAGGACGGTGTTGAACTGCGTATCGGTGCTGCACGTCGAGACGGTGAGTTGTCCGTCGGCTCGTGCGGTGTAGGTATACCACTCGTCGATGGTGTCACCTCCGGCCCGCAGGTCGGCGCACCCGTCGGAGTCGTCGCCGGTCGAGCCGGTGTTGTCGACGAGATCGCCAATGAAGGTGCCGTCCGTCGCGACCAGTGCCTCCTGGCATTCATCTCCGCTCGCCTCGGGGCCGTCGAAACTGATCTCGTATGTCCCGCGCTCGCCGCGGATCGCGTTCGACACACGGACGAGGTACGAGCCGCCCAGGGTCACGTCGACGCTCAGGGTGGTCGCATCGCCTCCTGGCACAGGGCATGCTGGCGAGCCCTCGGACGGCTCGGCGGCGCACGCGACGCTGAAGGCGCCCGGCGCGCACGACTCGTACACCTCGAGCACGGTTCCGACCTGCGTCTGCGCGTGGCATGTACTGATCGTCAGGGAACCGGTGGCGCGCGCCTGGTAGAGGTACCACTTGGCGATATCGGTCGAATGCGGCGGCGTCAGGCACGAGACGACCCGTGGGCTCCTGGGTACGTCGGCGAAGTCGTCGATCAGCGTCTCGTCGGAGACGGGGATCGCCCGCAGGCATGTATGCCCCAAGGGTTCCGGGGGGCCGCTCGTCGTGAGCACGTAGCTGTCGCCGTCACTGCCGGCGACCCTCGACACACGGATCGAGTACGACCGGCCCTCGACGACCGGGATCATCATGCTCGAGGAGCCTTCCTGCTGCCCAGTCAGGCAGATCGGTGCAGGATCATCATCGTTGCAGGCGATCTCGGCGCCCCCGCAGCCATCGAACACGGCGATGACGGAATCGAACCGCGTGAATGGATGGCATGTCGTGAGGATCAGTTGCCCGTCGGCGCCCGCGACGTAGCGGTACCAATGGCGCTGCAGGTCATCCGCCCCGCAGGACGTCACGTCGTCGGGATCGGCGATGCTGAAGGCAAGAGTGCCAGCTGTCTCGGCGTTGCCGACGGTGATGGCCGTCTCGCACGTGCCTTGCGCGGCGCAGACGGACGCACCGATACCGACCGAGAACAAACCGATCAGTCCAAACGCGGATCGCGTCACGCCGCACCTCCGACCGGCTGATGAGCGATGGCGTTGCTTTCTTCGCAACACCCGGACCCAGTATGCACGGGAGGAGCCGATCTGGAAAGGCACGGAGCGACAAAGGGCCTCTGCGGACGCCTCAGGGCGAGACGCCCGACATGAGAAAGGTGCGCCGGGGGGATCACTGACCCAGTCGAAGGACTCGGTGTGGTTGCGCGATCGCCCTCACGCCCACCCCTGCCCGGTGGAGGGCGCGAGGGCAACGGGAGACCCCCAAACACTGCTAGACGATGGGGCAACCGGCGGGCGGCGTGAAGAAGCAGTTGACGAAGTCGAACCAGTCCTGCTCGTTCTGGAAGCCGTCCTCGTTGAAGTCGAACTGGCCCTGCGGGCCGGACTGGCTGAAGAAGTCGTTGACCCAGTCGAAGAAGTCAGAGTTGTTCAGGAAGCCGTCGTTGTTCCAATCGCAGGCGCACGAGGGCGCGATCGGGGGTCCGTCGAAGGTGATCTCGAAGACCGTTCCGGAACCACCCTGAGTCGAGAAGCTGTCATTCCAGGGGGCGACGCGGACGAAGTAGGTCGTGCCGTTGGTGACCGCGAACTCGATCGTCGACTTGCGGTTGAGGTTGGTGGGTCCGAGCTGGCACTCTGTCGGAGCGCCGACCGTGTCGTCGTTGCAGACGATCTCGGTGTTGGCGCAATCGAAGAACGCGCTGAGCGTCGTATCGAAGATCGTGCCCGGGTTGCAGGTCGTCACACGGAGCATCCCGTCGCCACCGGCTGTGTAGCTGTACCACTCGTCGGTGAGGTCGTTGAAGGCGCAGGAACTGTCGTCGCCCGAGAGACCAAGGTTGTCGACGAGATCCCCGAGCAGCGTCTCGTTGCCGACGGGGATGGCCGAAACGCACTCATCCTGGGCGAGGGCCGGGCTGGCAAAGAGCGCACCAGTCGCCGTTGCGGCAATCGCGAGCTTGAACATCTTGGACACCTCCGAGTTGGAATCGACCCCCACGACGCATCACCCAGTATGCCACGGCGCGGGTTCCAAGTGAAGGGTCAGCCCGGCGATTGACGGTGAGCCCCGTCTGATCGGCCCTAGCAAGCCCCTGGCGGCGTGAAGAAGCAGTTGATGAAGTCGAACCAGTCCTGGTTGTTCTCGAAGCCGTCCTCATTGAAGTCGGACTGACCCTGCGGCCCGGACTGGCTGAAGAAGTCGTTGACCCAATCGAAGAAGTCCGTGTTGTTCAGGAACGTGTCCCCGTTCCAGTCACAGGGGCACGCCGGGATGATCGGTGGCGGGCCGTCGAACGTGATCTCGTACTGCGTTCCGGATCCGCCCTGTGCGGCGAAGTCGTCGTTGACCACGGAGACACGGATGTAGTACGTCAGCCCCTCGAGGACGAAGAAGTCCAGCGTCGACTTGCGGTTGAGATCCGCCGGCCCGAGTGCGCACTCGGCGGGCGCACCAATGGCGTCGTCGTTGCAGACGGCGTGGTCACCGGCGCAGTCGAAGTACGCGATCAGTGACGTATCGAACTGAGTACCCGGGTTGCAGGTGGAGACGATGAGGAACCCGCTCTGGCTCGGTGTGAACGAGTACCACTCATCGATCGTGTCGGCGTCGGCGCAGAACGAGTCGTCGCCTGTCGGGCCGGTGTTGTCGCCCAGGTCGGCGATGAACGTACCGTTGCCCACTGGCGTGGCCTGAGCGCACTCGTCTTGGCCAAGGACAGGCGATGCGATCGCCAGCAGGAACGCACCAGCTACGGAACCCGCACACCTGCGCATGCCCGGCGCCTCCGCTCACCACCCCCCTACCCCCCACCCCACCGTCCCTCCGGCTGCCGGCATCAGTATGCCAAGCATCCCCAGCGTGTGCTGGGGACGGAGACCAACTGGACTGGGGGATGGATGGGTCAGCAGCCTGCCGGCGGGTTGAAGAAACAGTTGATGTAGTCGAAGAAGTCCTGGGCGTTCTGGAACCCGTCCGCGTTGTAGTCCGCCTGCCCCATCGGACCGGCGCCATCGAAGTAGTCGTTGACGAAGTCGAAGAAGTCGGTGTTGTTGAGGAACCCGTCGAAGTTCCAATCGCAGTCGCAGAACACCTCCGGACCGTCGACGATCAACTCGAACTCGCCCCCGCCCACCGCGTTGTTGAACGCCGAGACACGGATGTAGTACGTCGCGTTGCGCTGGGCCATGAACTCGACAACGGACTTGCGCACGGCCCCGCTTGGAAGCGCGCACTCGGGCGGGACGATGCCCGTCGCATCGTCGTTGCAGCCGATCTCGGCCCCCGAGCATCCGTCGAAGACGCTCAGCACGGTGTCGAACGTCGTGCCGGGGGAACAAGTCGTCACCATGGCCGGACCGTTCGATCCAGGGGTGTAGGAGAACCACTCGTCGATGGAGTTGTTGATGGCGCAGGAGTCATCGTCGTCGGTCAGGCCCGTGTTGTCGAGCAGGCTGCCGGGGGTGGCCCCCGTCGCCACACCCTGGGCGCCGGCGCACTCGTCGTTGCCGGGCCCGATGATCAGATCGAACGAGATCTCATAGGAGGTCCCAGTGCACACATCGCAGCCGAAGTTGTCGGCGTAGACCGAGACCCGGATGAAGTACGGAACGCCTGCGGAGACGCCGACGCCGACGCTCGAGAACCGGTTGAGCCCGCCGAGCTCGCATGACAGCGGCGCGGTGAGCGCATCGTCGTTGCACGCGATCTCCACGCCGCCATCGGCGGGGCAGGCGTCAAAGACTGAGAGGACCGTGTCGAACTGGGTGCCCGGGTGACAGGTGCTTACGCGGAGTTCCCCGTCGGTCACGGGGATGAAGGTGTACCACTCGTCGACGGTGTTGCCGAAGCCGCAGGAGTCGACCACGCCGGAGGCGAAGTTGTCCGAGAGAACTGCGGTGAGCGTGCCAACGCCAACGGGTGTGGCCGTCGAGCAGACGTCCCCGCCGAGGGCGGGTGCGCATGCGCCCCCCACCGCTCCCACGACAGCCCACGCCCCGAGTCGCTTGGCCAGAAGCTGCCACCAGATCGGACGCATGTGAGGCAGCTCCCTTCGGCGCAGGCGCGCTCGGCAACGCACCGCGCGACCCCGCATGACCAGTATGGCGGCTGGGGCGTCGTGATCCAAGGGATCCCGCGATCTCGGGCGGGTTGCCGACGGTCCGGAAAGCAAACAGGACCCCGGCGGCGAGCGCCGGGGTCCTGAGCGAAGCGATGCCTTGGGGGCCAAACGGGGGGGACGGAGTCGGGTTGGAGCCGCTCTAGCCCTGGCTGTCCTGGTCGAGCAGGCGCTCGACGAGTTCCCAGACCTTGTCGTTGCGGACGTCGGCGGCCACGACCTTGCCGTCACGCCCGATCACGGTGTAGTCCGGGAAGCTCTTGATGTTGTAGGTCTTGATGGTCTTGCCCTCCGGGTCGGCGCAGACGGGGTAGCGGATGCCCTTGTCGTCAACCATGGCGGGCATCTTCTCGACGCCGCGCGGGTGGCAGACACCGATGAAGACCACGCCGCGGTCCTTGTACTCGTCGTACTTCTTGTTGTTCTTGGGGATCGAGGCGATGCACGGGCCGCACCAAGTGGCCCAGAAGTCGAGGACGACGATCTTGCCCTCGAGGTCAGCGAGTGCCATGGCGTCGGCGTTGATCCACTCGCTGACTTCGAGCTTGGGCGCGGCCTTGCCGTGCATCGCGGTCAGCGTCTCGCGCAGCTCACCCTTGCCCTCGAGCCAATCGGCCGGGACGATCGCGGTCACGTCGCCCCCGGTGTCGCCGATCTTCGGCGGGAGGGTCTTGCCTTCGAGTTCGAGCATCTTGCGGACGGCGTCCTCGAGGTGGCCGGTGGAGATACCCGCGGCACGGACCTTGCCCTTGGTGTCGACGAGCATGAAGTAGGGCCACCACTGCACGCCGTAGGCCTTGGCGGTCTTGCCCTCCTGGTCGGCGGCGGTGGGGTACGCCATGTGGTGGTCGTCGGCGACCTTGGTCATGGTCTCGGCGCCGCGCGTGCCGCAGACACCAATGACCTTCACGCCGGAGCCGGCGTAGTGGTCCTTGATCTCGTTGATGGCGGGGACGGCGGCCTTGCACGGGCCGCACCACGTGGCCCAGAAGTCGATGAGGATGATGTCACCCTTCATGTCCTCGATGGACTTGCCGCCGTCTCCGTGCCAGTCACCGATCTCGAGTGCTGGCGCGTCCTTGCCGACGAGCGCCTTGAGCTTGGGCTCGATCTGGGCCCAGCGGTCCGGGTTGTTCCCGTAGAAGTGCCAGGCGGCCGGGAAGTCGTTGTTGGCGGCCTCCTGGGCCGAACACGGCGCGGCGCTGGCGACCAGACCGGTCAACAGCGCGGCAGAGAGCATCGTGCGGATCATGGTGGGATCTCCTTTGGGGTCCGGGCAGGATACCCAGACCTGTCATCCGGCCCACCCCGATGTGCGTCGGATCAACGCTCAGGCGGCCCAGACACGGGTCCGCACCCGTCTCGAACCGACGTCAGCCCGCCCGGTTGCGACCGAGCCTCTCCGATCAAAAAGCGGCCCGCGCCATCGAATGCGCGAGCCGCGGATCTGATCGCAGGGTCCCGATGCGAGCGGGGTTCTACCGCTCGTCGACGCAGCCGGGCAGCCCCGGGTTGGCGAAGTAGCAGTTGGTGAAGTCGAACCAGTCCTGGTCGTTCTCGTTGCCGTCGCCGTTGAAGTCGAAGCCGCCCTGCGGGCCGGTCTGGCTGAAGTAGTCGTTGGCCCAATCGAAGAAGTCCTGGTCGTTCAGGTTCCCGTCACCGTTCCAGTCGCACGGACAGAGGAACTCAACCCCGATCTCGTAGTTGGTCCCGAAGCCGCCCTGCATCGTGAAGTCATCGGCGAAGACACCGATGCGGATGAAGTAGCTCGCCCCCGCGGTGACGTCGACTTCAACAGTGGACTTGCGGTTCAGCCCGGACAGGTCGCATTCGGGCAGCCCGCCCGGCCGAGTGTCGTCGTTGCACACGATCTCGGAACCGGCGTTCTCGGGGCAGTCGTCCCAGACATTCATGGTCGTGTCGAACTCGGTGCCGGGCTTGCATGTCGTGATCCGGATCCGGCCGTCGGCCGACGCGGTGTAGACCAGCCACTCGTCGATGGTGTCATCGTTCGCGCAGGAGGTCTCATCGCCGTTCGAGCCGGTATTGTCGCCCAGGTCGCGGGTGAGGCACTCCTCGCGGATCGTGACCGCATCGGCGCACTCGTCGCCGCCGGTTGTTGTCGGTCCCGTGAGGGTCATCTCGAAGTTGCCCGTGCCGCCGAACTCCGTGAGATCGTCGTCGAATGCCGAGACGCGGATGTAATAAGTCTGATTCTCCGCGACCTGGAAGGAGATCGTCGAGAGGCGGATGATGGTGCCCCCGCCAGGGCGCGGCAGTCCGCACTCAGCGGGCGCACCGCCCGTGTCGTCGTTGCAGGCGATCTCCACGCCCCCGTTCTCCGGACAGCCGTCGAAGGCGCTCAGGACGGTGTCGTAGTCCGAGCCGGGGTTGCAGGTGGTGACGGTCAGCGTTCCGTCGCCGACGGCGGTGTAGCAGTACCACTCGTCGATGGTGTCGTTGTCGTCGTTCGCGCAGGTGGTCTCATCGCCGTTCGAGCCGGTGTTGTCTGCGAGGCTGCCGAAGACAGTTCCGTCGCCGACCAGCGTTGCGCCCGAGCACTCGTCGTTGGGCCCGGGCAGGGGTGCACTGACCGTGACCTGCGCGGCCGCGAGGGTGGGGAAGACCTGCGCGCCCGCGTGGACACAGAGCCCGTCGCCTGCGCTCGTCAGGGCGAGCAAACCAAGCGCGTAGGCGGCGCACGACAGCAGGCGGAGTCGGGGCATCTGGATCCCTCGAGAGATGGAATGACGGATACCACGCTACCACAGTGCGCTGGCTGCTCGGCCCAGAATGACGGAATCACCCGACCGGGGGGCATCGGAGCACGCAAACCGAGCGGGGTTCGGAGGAGAGCCGACGGGCCGGTCTCGGTGCGGCTCGGGCCGTCGAGAACCCGTGACAACGGCCACTCGGGGCGCCTCAGCGGCGCACGTCCTTCTTCAGCGTCATGACATCGAACAGGCGCCCCTCCTCGTCGATCGCCTGGAACTCGAGTTCCGGTCCGTTGACGGCGACGTAGCAGAAGTGGTGACGCCGGGCCTTCTTGTGCCCGAACCACGTGTTGGCGGGGTCAAAGTCCTCGAGATGCCCGCCGCCACCTGCTGTTGTCACGTAGATCACACCGCCATCGGCGTGCGTGGCCGGACGTTCGTGCTTGATGGGGAAGGTGCGCTCGTAGTCGTGGACGTGCCCACAGAAGACGATGTCGACGCCGTGCTTGTCGTAGAGGGGGATGAGCTGTCGCGCCCGTGCGTCGCCACGCGTTGACGGGCCCTTGTACGTGTCCCCGTAGTCGTTGGAGTCAGACGTGTAGGCGGGCTGGTGGTGGACGACGAACTTCCAGGTCGCTTCGCACTCGCCGAGCGCCTTGTCGAGCCACTCGTGCTGCTCTGTACCGGGGCGGAGGTCCTTGTTGGCATCGATCATGAAGAACTCGGCGTTGCCGTAGGCAAACGAGTAGTAGTACTCCGGCCCAGGCAGAGCGAAGTAGTTGTAGTAGTTGGGCGCGTCCTGCTCGTGGTTGCCGAGCACGGGCATGATCGGGACGCGCCCGATCAGCGGCTGCATGTTCGGGAAGAAGTGGCCCGTCCAGTGGCGCTTATTCGAGCCGGTCGAGACCAGGTCGCCTGCGTGCACCATGAAGTTCGGGCGGTGCTCGTAGGCGAGGTCCGAGACACGCTTGACGACCTGCGGCTGCGACTGCGTGTCGCCGATCGCCACGAACGTGTACGGCATGTCTGGCGTCGAGGCGGTGCGGAAGGTCAGCAGTGCGCTTGCGAGCTCCGACCCGTCCGTGTTCGTGACGATCGCGCGGTAGAAGTACTTGGTGTTGGGATTGAGCCCGTCGAGGATGACCTCGTGCATGGTGCCCGGCACAAGCCCCTCGTCCTCGCCGGCGTGACGCCCATCCTCCGAGCGGTACTCGACGCGTGCCGTACCGGGTGCCGAGGTCTCGAAGAGCACTGCCATGCCATCGAGGCGTGGGTGGCAGAGGTAGGGCTCGACGACCCAGTTGAGCGACGTGTCGAACCAGGGCTCGAGGCGCGTCAGCGCCTGGTCCGCGCGGAAGCGGCGCGTGATCTCGGTCGTCGTGAGGGCGCGCGGCTCGATCCGTACTTCGCGGATGCGCCCGTGCAGCGGATGGTCCTCGTTGGAGTCGAGGTACCCGCCGATCGCGAGCGGTGCCCCTCGGTCATAGAGGATCGCGCCGGTCTGCGCCTCGGTCCCGGCGTCGAGCTTCCCATCGACGTACAGGCGCATCTCGCGCCCGTCGAACACGCCGACGACGTGGTGCCAGCGCCCGGGGACGATCGGCGCATCGCCCTCGAGGTATGTCATGACGCCGTCGCCATCGTCAGCGCCGGTCGAAGCGAGCCCAAACGTGAAGACGGAGTCGTTGTAGCCGAGGATCCAGCCCTTCTCGGCGCCACCGTTGTCTTCGATCACGCCGACGACTCCCCCCCACCGCGTCGTCGAACTGAGGGAGACCCAGGCCGAGACGGTCATGGCGTCTTCGGGCAGGAGGTCGACGTCGCCCCCGATGTCGGAGCGCACGATCATGGCGGTGCGGCTGCCGTCGCGGGTCAGCCCGGCGCCGGCCTCATCGGGCGCGAACCGCGCCGACGAGGCGTTGAGGCGTGCTTCCATGTCGCCCGTGACCGGACGGAACACACCCGCGTCGAACGCGCTCTCGTCGAAACGCCAGTGCAGCTCAGTCGGCTGACCAGCTGCAGGGGCGGCGGCACCGAGCCAGGCGAGCCAGAGCACGGGGATGATGACACGGGTGGGCATGCGGGTCCTCCTTGCGAGGACCCGAGTGTACCGACCGCGCCAGCACCGACCCCGTGCGCGTCGATCAGGGCAGGCACCCTGCCGGCGGCGTGAAGTAGCAGTTGACGAAATCGAACCAGTCCTGGTCGTTCTCGTTCCCGTCCTGGTTGTAGTCGAACTGGCCCTGCGGCCCCGTCTGCGTGAAGTAGTCGTTCACCCAGTCGAAGAAGTCCTGATCATTCAGGCTCCCGTCGTCGCTCCAATCGCACGGGCACAGCAGCGTGATAGACAGCTCGTAGTTCATACCGAGTGCCGTGGTGAAGTTGTCGCCGAAGACGCTGACGCGGATCTGGTAGCTGGTGCCGTCGGTGACGGAGAGCTCGATCGTGGACTTGCGGTTCAGCCCGCTGAGGCTGCACTCGGCCGGCGCACCGGGTGTGTCGTCGTTGCAGGCGATCTCCGCCCCCGCGCAGCCATCGAAGATGGAGAGGACGGTATCGAACTCTGTCCCGGGGTTGCATGTAGTGATGCGCGCGAGCCCGTCGGCGGTGGCCGTGTAGTCGAACCACTCGTCGATGGTGTCGTTCGTGGCGCACGAGCTGTCGTCGCCGGTCGCGCCGGTGTTGAGATCGAGGCTACGGAGGTACGTGCCCTCGCCGACGTTCAGTCCGATGTTGCACTCGTCGGCGCTGGAGACCGAGGGGCCGGCGAAGCGGATCTCGTACTGTGTTCCCGTGCAGACGGGGCAGCTGAAATCATCGTCATAGACCGAGACGCGGACGTAATAGGTGCGCTTCTCACGGATCGGGAAGGTCACGTACGACTTCCGATTGAGCCCCCCGAGGTCGCAGTTGCCGGGCCCCGAGGCGTCATCGTTGCAGGCGAGCTCGACGCCACCGGCGAGCGGGCATGCGTCCCAGACGCTGATGACGGTATCGAACTGCGTGCCGGGCATGCACGTGCTGACCGAAGCTGTCCCGTCGGCGCGCGCCGTGTAGGCGTACCACTCGTCGTATGTGTCCGCGACGCCCACGATGCCACCGCACGAGCTGTCATCCGGCCCGATCCCGACGTTGTCGCCCAGGTCGCCGATGAACGTCCCGTCGCCGACCTCGATCGGCCCCTGGCAGTCGTAGCCGGGCGGCTCCGGCGGACCCGCGAAGGTGATCTGCGCTTGCCCGCTGCCGATGAGGTCTCGGAACGCACTCAGTCGCACGAGGACACTCTGGCCCGCACTGACCGGGACCGTCATGATCGACTTGCGGTTGAGCCCGTTGAGCGAGCAGGCCTGGAGCACGACGGCCGAGTCGTCGTTGCACGCGATGTCCGGGCCGCCGCAGGTCGAATAGGCGCTGAGCACCGTGTCGAACTCAGTCCCCGGGTTGCAGGTGCTCACGGTCAGCGTGCCGGCGCTGGGCGCGATGTACAGGTACCACCGGTCGATCGTGTCGTCGGAAGCACACATGCTCGAGTCATCGCCGGTCGAACCTGTGTTGAGCGAGAGGTCAGCCACGAAGGTGCCCGTGCCGACCACGATCGGGCTGGAGCACTCATCCCCCGTCTGCGAGAGAGCCGGGAGCGCGCTCAGGGCGAACGCGAGGGCGACGAGGGACGTGCGAACTCGAGAACAAGGGACCATCACGGCAGGCCTCCATCGATGCGTACAAGCAAACACAGGCGCCACAGCCAATCATGACACCCGGACGCCCCGCATGGAAGGCCGAACGCAAGAAACCCGCCCTGGCGCAAACAGCGTTCGGGCGCGGCCGCGGGTCACGCCGAGACTCTCGAGGCCGAGCCTCCGCTACTGGCCACCTCCGCACACAGGAGGCGGCGTGAAGTAGCAGTTGATGAAGTCGAACCAGTCCTGGTCGTTCTCGTTGCCGTCGCCATTGAAGTCGAAGCCGCCCTGCGGGCCGGTCTGCGTGAAGTAGTCGTTGGCCCAATCGAAGAAGTCCTGGTCGTTGAGGTTCCCATCGTCGTTCCAGTCGCACGGACAGAGCAGGCGGATGGTCAGCTCGTAGTTGTGGCCGGACCCGCCGGTTCCGAAGAAGTCGTCGTTGAAGACGCTCACGCGCACCTGGTACGACGTGCCGGCCACGACCGGGATCTCGAGGGTCGACTTGCGGTTGAGTGGGCCCAGGCTGCACGCTGGTAGCGCGCCCGGCGTGTCGTCGTTGCAGGCGATCTGAGCGCCGCCGCACGAGGCGAACACACTCAGGACCGTATCGAACTCCGTCGCCGGGTTGCAGGTGGTGATGCGCGCGGTCCCGTCGTACGTGGCCGTGTAGTCGAACCACTCGTCGATGGTGTCGTTGAAGGCACAGGTGCTGTCGTCGCCGGTCGACCCGGTGTTCAGGTCGAGGCTGCGCAGGTAGGTCCCCTCGGCGACGTTTGTCCCGATCGGGCATTCGTCGGCGCTCGAGGCGCTCGGGCCGGCGATCCGGATCTCGTACTCCGTCCCTGTGCAGACGGAACAGTTGAAGTCGTCGTTGTAGACCGAGACGCGGATGTAGTACGTGTGCTTCTCCTCGCCGAAGAACGTCAGGTAGGACTTGCGGTTGAGGCCACCGAGTGAGCAGTCACCGGGACCGCTCGCATCGTCGTTGCATGCGATCTCGACGCCGCCCTCGTCGGGGCAGCCGTCCCAGACGCTCAGCACGGTGTCAAACAGCGTGCCTGGCATGCAGGTGCTGACGGAATGGGTTCCGCGGGCGCGTGTGGTGTAGGCCCACCATTCGTCGTACGTGTCGGCGACGCCGATGATGCCGCCGCAGCTGCTGTAGTCGGGGCCGACGACGGGGGGAATCGTGGTGTTGTCTGCGAGGTTGCCGGTGAACGTGCCCTCCTCGACCTCGATCGCATCCTCGCAGTCCTCGCCGGCCGGGTCATCGGGCCCCGAGAAGGAGATCTCGGCGAGGCCCGTGCCGATCTGATCCTGGAACGCGCTCAGGCGGACGAGAAGCACCTGGCCATCGGAGACCGGAATGGTCAGGCTCGACAGCCGGTTCAACCCACCAAGCTCGCAGGACGGGAACGCGCCAACCGAGTCGTCGTTGCACGCGAAATCGGGATCCCCGCAGGCGTTGTAGAGACTCAGCACCGTGTCGAACTCAGAGCCGGGGTTGCAGGTGTTGATGTTGAGCACCCCGTCCGCCGGCGCTGCATACCTGAACCACTGGTCGATCGAGTCGAACCCGCCGCAGGCGGTCGAGTCGTTCCCGGTTGCGCCGGTGTTGGCCGAGATGTCGGTGACGAACAACGAATCACCGACGGGGATCGGGTCGGTGCACTCGTCGCCGTCCTGCGCGACGGCAGGTGCAACAACGAACGACACGGCCACGAACGCGCACAGCGCGCTGATGCGGGTGGATGCTTCGCGCATGACTTGGTCTCCTGAGGCGAGGCCGCCCCACGAGGCCGGCGCCATCCGCCCAGTTTGGCGACCGGCGGGTCCGGATGAAACTCGCCGGGGCCAGTCTCGGGTCGGATGCCGACCACCGAACTGACGGTCCGGTCCGGCTCAAGCGGTCAGGGCAGGCCCGCGCAGGGCGGGAGCGGGCTGAAGTAGCAGTTCGTGAAGTCGAACCAGTCCTGGTCGTTCGAGAAGCCGTCCTCGTTGAAGTCGAACTGCCCCTGCGGCCCGGTCTGTGTGAAGTAGTCGTTCACCCAGTCGAAGAAGTCCTGGTCATTCAGACTCCCATCGTCGTTCCAGTCACAGGGGCAGACGAGCTCGATCGCGATCTCGTAGTTGTGCCCGAAGCTCCCGTTCTCAATGAACGTGTCACCGACGACCGAGACGCGTACAAAGACCTCGACGCCAGCGACCACGTCGAGTTCGACGTAGGACTTGTTGTTAAACCCGCTGAGATCGCACGCGGGGTCCGGGCCGACGCGATCGTCGTTGCAGGCGAGCTCGACGCCCCCGCCCACGGGACATGCGTCGAACACCGCCAACGTCGTGTCGAAGTTCGTGCCGGGCATGCACGTTGTGATGGCGGCCCGCCCGGACGCGGATGGCGTGTAGGCGAGCCACTCGTCGATGGTGTCCCCGGCCCCGCAGGAGCTGTCGTCGCCCGATGCGCCCGAGTTGCCGATCAGCGATCCCACGGACGAACCGTCCCCGACCGGCAGTGCGCCCGGGCACTGGTCACCCAGCGAGATCGTCGGCGCACTGAAGCTGATCACGAAGTTGCCCTGACCGCCCAGCCCCGTCAGGTTGTCGTTGAACGCCGAGACCCTGATGAAGTAGCGCGCCTTCTCCTCGACGGGGAACGAGATGGTCGATCGGCGCGTGAAGACATTCCCCATGAAAACGATGTTGCAGTCCGACGGCGCCGGGGGCGGCGTGTCGTCGTTGCACACGAGTTGCACACCCCCGTCCAGCGGGCAGGCTTCGAACGCCGAGAGAACGGTGTCGAAGTCCGTGCCCGCGTTGCAGGTGGTCACGGTGAGCGTCGCATCTGCGAGGGCCTGGTAGACGTACCACTCATCGATCGTGTTCACGGACCCGCAGGAGTCCGTGTCGCCCCCGAGGCCAAAGTTGTTGGCGAGGCTCCCGCTGTAGGTCCCGTTCTCGACCGGGATGGCGCCGAACTGGCACGAGTCCCCGTCCCACGGCGTCAGCGAGAGGCTCAGCAGGAACGAGCCGGTCCCGTCCCCGCTCCCGTCGAGGTCGTTGGCCCACGCCGAGACACGGATGAGGTAGGACGTTCCTGCCTCAGCCGCGAAGGCAAGCCTCGACTTGAGCAGCCCCTGGGCGCCGAGGCCGCAACCTGGCGAGCTCGAGTCGTCGTTGCACTCAATCGCCACACCACCGACCTCCGGGCACGCCACGAAAACGGAGAGGACCGTGTCGAAGTCGGTCGCGGCGTCGCACGTATCGATGCGCAGCCAGCCATCGATCGGCGCCGTGAAGACGTACCACTCGTCGATGGTGTTGCCGAGGCTGCAGTCGTCATCGACGCCCGTCGAGCCGGTGTTGTTGGTCAGGGCGCCGAGTGTGGCACCGAGGCCGATTGGTGCGGCGTCCGGGCATTCGTTCCCGACCTGCGCGCCGGCCGGGCCGGCGCCGAGGAACACACCGACGAGCATGCACATCGCACAGATGCGGACGGGTGATTCGCGCATTGCTTGGGCTCCTGCGGTGCCGGCACCCCCTCCCCCTCCCCCACGGCCGACGCCGCACGCCCAGTTTGCCGATCACCAGGTCCGGAAGGAACCGGTCAACACCGATCTCGGGTCGGATCCCGACCACCAAACCGGTGGGTCCGCGCGAAAAAGGGGACCGCGCTCCGAGATGCGCGGGCCGCTGCGAAGACCTCAATGCGGGACATCAGCCAAGCGATGCCGGCGATCGACGCCCGGAACATCAACAGCCGAAGACGTTGCCGAAGAAGCAGTTGACGAAGTCGAACCAATCCTGGTCGTTGACGGACCCATCGCCGTTGAAGTCGGGTCCGCCGCCCTTGCCGGGGTCGGGATCGAAGAAATCGTTGACCCAGTCAAAGAAGTCCTGGTCGTTGAGCGCGCCATCGCCGTTCCAATCGCAGGGGCAGGGCGGCTCGGGCACGAAATCGAGCACGACGACGTAGCCCTCTCCCGTCCCGAAGCTCCCCGAGAAGTCATCGTTGAAGACCGAGACGCGGACGAAGACGCTCTGCCCGGAGGCAAGGTCGAGCTCGACCGTCGACTTGCGGTGCAGGCCGCCGAGCTCGCACGCGGGCACGATCGGGCTCGTGTCATCGTTGCACGCGAGCTGGGTGCCCGCGCACGCGTCGAAGACGCTGAGGACCGTGTCGAACTCGGTGCCCGGGTGGCACGTCGTCAGCGTGAGCGTGCCGTCGTCCGGCGCCGTGTAGCGATGCCACGCGTCGATCGTGTCGTTGAAGGCGCAGGACGAGTCGTCGCCGGTGCTCCCGGTGTTGTCAACGAGGGAGCCGGGGTTCTCACCCTTCTGGAGGCGTCCGGCCACGGCGCACTCGTCGCCGTCATACACCGCGTTGACCTGGACGGAGGGAGTGGGGAACGGACTGAACGACCACGGGTCGTCATCGAACTGAATCCACCGCCCGGTGACGCCGGTGAGGGTCGGGGCCCAGACAGCCGACGAGTCGTTCGCAGCCCATCGCGCCACGACGAAGTACTCGGTGCCCGCGAGCAGCGTGGGCTGGAGCGTCGACGAGTAGGTGGTCGGGCTGGCGCCCGCCGGGAGTTCCTGGAAGCTCGTCTGGACGCCCAGTGACTCGATGAGCACGCCGGGCCCGCTCCCGGTGCTCGTGAAGATCGCGAGCTCCGTCGCGTGCACGGGCGACTGACCGTCATTGGCCATGCCGACCTGCACGTTCTTGAGGGCTGCGTCTGCCGCGGGCGTGAAGGGGACCGCGACCCGGACCGCCGCTGCCGCGATGACGTCGGGCCCGCGGACGATCGTCCCCCCGCCGCTCACATAGGTTTGTTCCGGCGTGAACGTCGAGTAGATGATGCCCGGGCCGGTCGCGACGCCGGGGCCGGCGAGGGCGGTTGGCGTGACCAGCAGTGCGCACAGCGCCCCAGCGACTCGGTTCAACGGAACACGGCCACGGCACGAGACGGGCATCAGAACCTCCTTCAGGTTGCGATTCGCAGAGCGGGACTCTTCGCACGCCCGCACCATGGAGATCGCCGAATGCGTGAGAAGTCCGCCCGGTTGTCGTGCCAAAGCAGACTTGCATATCCAGAACAAGGGGCCGGGAAAAAGACACGGCCCGCGCCGTGGTGGCGCGGGCCGCTGGTGAAGGGGTCAGGTTGTGTGCAGGCTCAGTTCAGGCACTGCGGAGGCGGGTTGAAGAAGCAGTTGACGAAGTCGAACCAATCCTGGTCGTTCTGGTTGCCGTCGCCGTTGAAGTCGAAGTTGCCCTGCGGGCCGGTCTGGCTGAAGTAGTCGTTGGCCCAATCGAAGAAGTCCTGGTCGTTGAGGTTGCCGTCGCCGTTCCAGTCGCACGGGCAGAGCAGCGTGATCCCGATCTCGTAGTTGGTACCGAACGCGCCCTGCTGGGTGAAGTCGTCGTTGAAGACGCCGACGCGGATGAAGTACTGGTCGCCGTTGATCACGTCGATCTCGACCGTGGACTTGCGGTTCAGCCCGGACAGGTCGCACGCGGCGGGCGCCCCGACGGTGTCGTCGTTGCAGATGATTTCGGCGCCGGAGTTCTCGGGGCAGTCATCGAAGACGCTCAGCGTCGTGTCGAACTCGGTGCCGGGCTTGCACGTCGTGATGCGGATCCGCCCGTCGGCCGAGGCGGTGTAGACCAGCCACTCGTCGATGGTGTCGTTGAACGCGCACGAGCTGTCGTCGCCGGTCGAGCCGGTGTTGAGGCTCAGGTCGCGGACGATGCACTCCTCGCCGATCGCGACGGCATCGGGGCACTCGTCGCCGGTGGACACCGTCGGGCCGGCGAACGTGATCTCGTACGCGCCTGTGCCGGAGCCGGTGAAGTCCAGGTCGTCGTTGAACGGGGACACGCGGATGTAGTAGGTCGTCTTCTCCACGACCGCGAACGAGATCGTCGAGAGGCGGTTGAGCCCCTCGAGGACGCACTCGATCGGTGAACCGACGGTGTCGTCGTTGCAGATGATCTCGACCCCGCCACAAGCGTCGAACGCGCTCAGGACGGTGTCGATGTCGGAGCCCGGGTTGCAGGTCGTGACGGTCAGCGTGCCGTCGCTGAGCGCCGTGTAGCAGTACCACTCATCGATGTTGTCGTTGAACGCGCACGAACTGTCGTCGCCGGTCGAGCCAGAGTTGTCGTTGAGGTTGCCGAGGACGGTCTCGTTGCCGACGGGGATGGCACACTCGCATTCGTCGCCGGCCATGCGAACCGCGAGCTCGTTGAGGCGGATCCAGTTCCCGCCGCCGTGCCCGGTGACTTCGATGTGCAGGTAGCGGGTAATGGTGGGCGTGAACGCCATGGTCTGGCCGGCCCGGATCAGGAGCGGGACGTAGCTGCCGAGCGAGGCCGTGGTTCCGTTGGTGAAGTCGTTGTCATCATCGGCGTAGAGCGAGAACGCGGAGATCGCCTCGTTGCCCTCGCGGTTCCAGAATCCAAGCGCGTCGATCGGTGTGGGGGCTCCGAGGTCGATGGTGAAAGTGCCGCCGAGATCGACGATGCCGTTGGGCTGGTTCTGACCGTTGCTGTTGGCAAGAACGTGCGCGCTGTTCCCGCCGCCACCGATCACGCTCGCGATGTAGGCGTTGAAGTCTGTGACCCCGCTCACGTAGGGGGAGCTCAGCCCCGACTGGTCGAACACGTTCCCGAGGCCGAACGGCGAGAATCCGGTGTTGTAAGAGCTGGTGACGTCGGTCGGCTGGAGGATCGGCTTGCTCGAGGGGGTTGCCGCGCGAACGGCCATCTCGTTTGCTCGGATCCAGTTGCCCCCGCCGTGACCGGTGACCTCCATGTGGACGTACCGCGTCGAAACGGCGTCGAAGGAGAAAGCCTGGCCATCGACCGTCGCCGCCGGGCTGTACGACCCGAGCAGCGTCGTGCCACCGTTCGTGAAGTCGTCGTCATCGTCGGCGTGCAGGTTGAACGCCGTGATCGCTTCGTTCCCGGTCTCGCTCCAGAACGCGAGCGCGTCGATCGCGATCTCCGAGCCGAGGTCGAGCGTGATGGTCCCACCCGGGTCCACGACGCCATTCGGCTGGTTCTGTCCGTTGCTGTTCGCAAGCAGATGGTCGAAGTTGCTCGACCCGGCGCCATCCTCCGCCGCGACGAAGGTGTCGAAGTCGGTCACGCCGCTCGTGTAGGGCGCGGACAGCCCGGATTGATCGACGAGGTTGCCAGCAACGACGCCGGAACCGGAGAAGAGCTCGACATATGAGGTACTCGCCGAGACCGGCTGGATAATCTCGCCCTGCCCGAGCGCGGGGGCGCACAGCCCGGTGACTCCGAGGAGAGCGCCCATCGAGAACATGGTCGTTCGTGTCATGCGACTGGCTCCGTTTGTTCGAGTCCGTCTCCCCTACGTCCACCCCCGGCGAACACCGACCCAACACCTTCGCGCTTCGACGCGCGTGGGATGCGCCGGCACGCGACGCTGCGTGCGTGACAACGAATCTACCAGACCCCACCCCCCTCCCACCCCCACTATCCCGCACCTTGTCGCCCACGAGCGCCGTCTGGTGTCGAATCCCGATGCACTCTTCACACGTTGCTATCATCCCGCTGCCGCGGTCAAGGCAACCCTGATCCCAACCACACTCGACCAGCGCCACCCCCGCCAGTGGGATGGGGCCAGGAGCGATCCGTGTTCGACCGACTCAGCGATGGCTTCGGCAACGTCTTCCGCAAGCTCAGCGGCAAGGCCTCGATCTCTGAATCAAACATCAAAGACGCGATGACGGAAGTGCGCGATGCGCTTCTGGAGGCCGACGTCCATTATGACGTCGTCAACGACTTCATTGAAGAAGTCTCCGACCAGGCGATCGGCGGCAAGGTCACCAAGAGCCTCAAGCCGGGGCAGGAAGTCATCGGCATCGTCAACGAGAAGCTCGTCGAGCTCCTCGGCGGCAGGCCCGAAGAGGGTGGGCCGACGCCCGGCGTGCTCCGCGCGTCGCCCGGACCGACCGTCATCATGATGTGCGGGCTCCAGGGATCGGGGAAGACCACGACTTGCGGCAAGCTGGCCGCCTACCTCAAGAAGCGCGGGCGCTCCGTCCTGCTCGTCGCGGCGGACCTCCAGCGACCGGCGGCCGTCGAGCAGCTCGAGACGCTCGCCGCGCAGGTCCGCGACGAAGCACCGGGCTCGGCGAAGATCGAGTTCTACGGGGAGCCCGATCAGTGCGCCGAGTACGGCAAGGCCGTCGGCGTGGCCGTCAAGGTCTGCCAGCGCGCCCTCAAGCACGCCCAGAAGGAGAACATCGACACGGTCATCCTGGACACGGCCGGTCGTCTGCACGTCAACGACGAGCTGATGGGCGAGCTGCACAAGGTCAACAACGCGCTCTCGCCGCAGCAGATCTTCCTGGTCGTCGATGCGATGACCGGCCAGGACGCCGTCAACAGCGCCAAGGCCTTCCACGAGCGCCTCAACGTCGATGGTGTGATCCTGACGAAGTTCGACTCGGACACGCGCGGCGGCGCCGCGATCAGCGTCAAGCGCGTCACGGGCGCCCCGATCAAGTTCATCGGTGTCGGCGAGAAGATCGCGGCCCTCGAGGAGTTCCACGCCGAGCGCATGGCCGGGCGCATCCTCGGCATGGGCGACGTCGTCTCGCTCGTCGAGAAGGCGCGCGACGAGGTCAGCGACGAAGAGGCCGAGCGCATCCAAGAGAAGATGATGCGCGGCGAGTTGACTATGGACGACTTCCTCAAGCAGCTGCGCACGCTGCGCCGCATGGGCCCGCTCAAGCAAGTCATGGGTTTGCTCCCGGGCGTCGGGAGCATGCTCAAGGACGTCAACATCGACGACAAGCAGCTCGATCAGACCGAGGCGATGGTCAGCTCCATGACGACCGAGGAGCGCACCAAGCCCAGCGTCATCTCCAACTCACGGCGCCGACGCATCGCAAAGGGGAGCGGAACCGACACGCAGCAGGTCGGCGGGCTCGTCAAGCAGTTCGGTGCGATCTCCAAGCTCACCAAGTCCATGGCGGGCTTGAGCGGCAAGGACAAGGTCAAGGCCGCGAAAGAGATGGCATCCGGTGGCGGGATGGCGGGCGAGATGGGCGGGCTGGCGGGCCTTCCCGGCCTGCGGACGAAAGGCTCGACCAAGAGCAGCGGCAAGCGCCGCGGCGTCAAGCAGCGCAAGCGCAAGCGCTGAACACGCTGACGATCACTCCCGCCCGAGCGGCAAGAAGTCCTTGCTCCGGCCCTCCGACCACTCCTTGAACTGCGGCCACAGGATCTCGCGGATCACGATCTTCAAGCAGGCAGCCACGGGGATCGCGATCAACACGCCGTAGAACCCGAACAGCACGCCGCCCGCGATCGACGCGAAGACGATCGAGGGGGTGTCCATATCCGTGGTCTTGCCCTGGATCATCGGGGTCAGCACGTAGTCGTCGAGTGACTGGACGATCATGTACACCGCGATCGGCGCGCCCACAATCCACCACCACTGCCCGTACACGCCGGTGTGCTGCTCGAGCGCGAGGCCGATGATCGTCAGCGGGATTCCGATCAGCGACAGGTACGGCACCACGCTGAGGATCCCGATGATCGGCCCCAGCACCAGCGGCGCCGGCACGCCGATGATCCAGTACGCGACCGTGAAGAGCACGCTGAGCACGAAGGCGATCGTCAGACGTCCGCGCACGAAGCCGGCAACCACGCCGTCGAACTTTGTGATGAGCTCGAGTGCGCGATCCTTCTTCGTTCCCGGGATGAGCTTCTTGCCGAACTCCAGCACGCCGGGGTAGGCGCTTGAGAAGAAGAAAAAGAAGAAGCCGGTCAGGAAGAGCGCGAAGCCGAGCATGAAGATCGACGTGAACGTGCGCACGACGGCGGTCGCCGCGTCGACGCCCGTCCCGAACGCGCGCCCCGCGATCGCGCTCGCGTTGGCCTCAAGCCACCCGAAGATGACGCTGATGATCCGAGGCTGAGCCGCACGGCTAGGCGGGAGCTCCTTCGCCCCCCCACCCCCACCACTCTCGTCGACGCCCGCGCCCGCGACCTCCTCGTCGGCCGGCGCGTCCTCAGCCGGCGCCGGGGCCTCATCGTCGTTCCGCAGCGCATCGATCGCGGCCCCGGTCGCCTGCTCCGCCTCGACGGAGGCCGCGTAGTAACGCACAACCTGCTTGAGCAGACCGGGGAGCGCCTCGTATGCCTCGTTGGCTCGGGCGGCATCGAGACGCGCACCGTCCTCGGCGGCCGTCCCTGTGCCAGCGTCGGAATCGAGGATCGGTGAGAACCCAGTGAACTCGCCCTCGTCGTCGAACACGACGGGTTCGATGTCGATCCGATCGACGACGGTCAGCATGTTCCCGCTGATGCGCGACAGGTTCCTGGCAGCCCCCACGCCCTGCACCGCCCCGTAGCCGACGCCGAGCGTCACCGGGATCAGCACCACGAGCACGACGGCAGCGATGATGATCGAGGCGCCGCCGGGGCGCGAGATCCACTTGACGCGGCACAGCCGGCTCACCACCGGCTCGAACAGGTACGCCAGCATCAACGCCAGCAGGATCGGGACCGTCACCACCCGGAGCACATAGCCCAGGTAGAAGATCCCGACGATCGCGAGCACGACCAGCACGTCGCGCACCGGCTGGATCTGCCAGAGGTGCACGTGACGCCAGTCGAGCGCGTCACCCCCACTCTCGCCCCCCTGGGGCTCCGGCTTCGTGTCGCTCTTGGGCTTCTTCGGAGCTTCGTCTGGCTTTGCCATGGCCGCATGAAGCTACCCGATCCGGCCTCACGACGCACAGGACCGCCCGTGAGCCGCTCGGAGGGGCGCATGGGACAAGCAACCGTTCTCAAGTTCTCAGTGAGGGGGCGGCGGGAGAGGTTAGTTGCAGGAGGGCCAGAGGCCGCGGAACTCCTCGGCGAAGTCGTACACGCCCTGGAAGTCCTCGATGGAGTCATCGGGACTGGAGCGGAACTCGCCGCGGTCGATCATGGCGTACACGAGCACGCCGAAGTCGTCCGTCCGCAGGATGCCCCAGCGCTTGAGGACCGTCTCGGCCAGCATCCCGTACCGCTTGATGGCCAGGTCACGCAGACCGATCGAGAGTTCCTGGCCGGTCACGTGACGCTGCTCGTCGGAGCCGTGCTCCGCCTGCTGCATCTTCAGCGTGTACGCCAGGCCATCACGGATGAACTGGAACGCCTCGTCGTTGAAGCGCTCGGCCTGCTGGCGGATGGCGTCGAGATTGATCTGGCCGTGTTCGCTCACGGGGTCCTCTCACCCATTGCGCCGGCGCCCGAGACGACGGCTCTGCCAATGCTATCCATGACTTTCGCCACGGGGAGTGGTCTGGTTTCTTCGGCACGCGAACCCGAGACGTGTTGGCTTTTCCTCAAGAACCACCGCAGGGGCGCCGCGGCCCATTCCTGCGCGTAATCGACGCCGATTCGGGGTGTGTTCGCAAGCTCGGATTCAGCAATCCGGCCCACCCCCCTCAACACCCCGTCCCCGACTTGCCCGCCCAACTCGATGCAGACGCCCGGATCCCCGACGAGGTCCACACCATTGAGCCGTCGGTCGATGGCCAAGGCCTGACACAGTTTCGCCGGTCCGGAGCACAGATCTGTCGCCTTCCGCGCCGCGGGGCCCCGCCGGACGAACATCTCCTCCTCTCCTTCGACGGGCTCGAGCGCACGCACGAGGACGGCCACCGGCACATCCACGCCGCCGCAAACCACGTTGAAGCAGTGGTGCATCCCGTAGGTCATGAAGACGTAGCTGGTTCCCGCCCTGGCGAACATCGCCTCGGTCCGCGCCGTGCGACGTCCACCAACCGAATGTGCCGCCTTGTCTTCGACGCCCAGGTACGCCTCGGTCTCGACGATGGTGCCGGCAAGGCACGTTCCGTCCTCGAGCGTGCGCACGAGCCGGGCTCCGATCAGGCGCTTGGCAAGCGTGACGGGATCGGTCTCGTAGAAGTCGCGCGGGGCGGGGTTCGGCTTGAGCGGCATGGCTTGCGCCTATGCGTAGGCGTGCAGGCCGGGCAGGAGCAGGTTGACGCCGAAGTACGTGAAGATCATCACGATGAAGCCGACGATGCTCAGCCAGGCGGTCACGAGCGCGCGTCGCTTCCCCGCGATGCTGAAGCGCAGGTGGATGACGATCAGGTAGACGATCCACGTGATCAGCGCCCACGTCTCTTTCGGGTCGAACGCCCACCAGCGTCCCCAGGAGTGGTCCGCCCACCACGCGCCGAGCAAGATGCCGACGCCCAGCGTCCAGAACGCGAGCTGCAGGACGACCATCTGGGCTGTGTCCAGGTCGCTGAGCACGCGCTGCGGGCCGCGCGGCGCGTCGCCGCCAAGACCCAGGGCCTCCGCCGAGACCTCCGCCACTCCCCCACCAGCGGCGCCCGCATCGGCCTGGGTCGCCGAAGGACGGAGCTTGGCGGTGTAGTGCGTGAGCAGGAAGAACAGCGAGCACATCATGCCCAGGGCGATCAGCCCGTACGACGAGAGCACCGTCGTCACGTGGTACTTCAGCAGCCATGAGGTGTTCAGGATCGCGGCCTCGCGCTCGATCGTCATCCCGGGCACGCCGGCCTGAGCGGTCAGGAGCACCATGAAGCCGACGCCCGCCGCTGCCGCGCCGAAGAGCGGTTGCCTGCGCAGGATCATGATGCCGAGGCCGACGAGCGCTGCGAAGAGCGACAGTCCCATCATGGACTCGAACTGGTTCTGGATCGCGAAGCGTTCGGCGATGATGCAGCGTGCCGTGAAACCGGCGCCGTGGAAGAGCACGGCAACGAAGAGCGTGGTGACGCCGAACGCGCCCAGCCATGCGCGACCTGTTCCGAACGCGAGCAGAAGCGCGATCAGCGAGACAAGGTAGACCCAGAACCCCCACTCAAACGGCTGGAAACGGTTGTACGCGAGTTCGACCCCTGCGCGCGAGCCAGGGTGCATCTCGGGGTTGATCGAACCGAGCGCATCGGCCATCGCGACGATGGCCTTGTTCGCGGCCTCCGCGTCCCCCGCACGCCATGCGGCGACGAGGTTGTCGAGCTCGGCACGCGCCGGGTGCGACTCGGACAGCTGGGAGATGTGCGGCCACTCGTCGTCGGTCGACTCCGGCGCGACGAGGAACAGGTTCTGCCACGACTGGACAAACAGTCCGAGGCCGACGTTGACCTTGCTCCGCCCGCGTCGATGGGCGTCATCGAACTCGTATGCCGCCCACATGGCGGGCATGTGCGCGTTGATCAACGTCGGCGGGAGGCGGCCGATCTTCTTCCACCGCTCGCGCTGCTCCTCGTCGCTCGGGTACGCGAGCTCGAGCAATCCTTCGCGCAGGGGGAGGAACTCGACGTGAATGAGCGGCTTGTCGGCGTAGTACGCCGGGTCGATCATCATGTCGAAGAACGTGAACAGCGGGTCGTACCTGAGCTTGCGCGAGGCCTTGCGCCCCTCGACGCGTTCGAGGTCGAAGTACACGCCCCTGGCGGTGATCATGCGGACCGTGTCGCGCGCCAGCGTGTCCAGCGGCTTGACGCGCCCGGCGTGCGAGACCGGGAGGGATCGGAGCGGTTCGAGGTCGAGCGCCTCCGCCAACGCGCGCTTGTCCTGCACCGAACGCGATGGCGGCGCCGGCGTGGGCTCGAACGGGTTGGCCGCCTCCGTCTGGCTGACCAGCTCCGCCTCGGGGTGTTCGTTCCCCGCGAGGCCCGGCTGCTGTGCGCGCGCGCCCGGCGTCAACGCCAGGACGACGCCCGCGATCAGGAGCACCCAAACCGGATACACACGGGTCATGATTCAACGCCCTCCTGGCCCGCGCGACCGGCCTCGATGGCGTCGCGCTTCAGGGATTGCTGGATCTTCTTCTTGCGCCGACGCATGATCAGCGGCTTGATGTAGAACGCCCACGGGATGCCGATCGACATCATCACCGAGCCCAGCGCAATGACCCGGATGCCTGGGTTGTTCCCGACGCCGAGGATCGTGAAACGCGCGAGCGGACGAGGAAGCTCGCCCCGGTCGACGGCCTCCTTCGTCTGGTTCCACGTTTGGCTATCCCACCCCGCCTGGCTGAACTTGTAGCTGTCCGGCGCGATGGCCGACACGACGCCACCGATCGCGCTCCCGACGGGCCCGCCGCGATGCTGGCGCGGGAGCTTGGACTGCACGGACAGCGGGTTGTTCATGCTGGTGATGTCGCGGAAGACCTCGGCCCCCTCGTCGCCGGGCAGTCGGCGCGTGATCTCGAGCGTCGAGATGAAGTCGCGCTCGACCATCGAGTGCGCGTACGCGTCCATCTCGAAGTCGACGAGACGCAGCGACAGTCCGGGAAGGCGGTGGCGCTGGCGCCCGAACAGCAGGTTCAGGCTCCGCCCGTCGGGGAGCACGATGTTCCTTGCCTGACGCATCGCGTCGAGCCGCGCGTACCGACCGAACGGGAGCCAACGCGTGTCGCGCCACCCGGCGGCGGGCGAGGGTGAGTCGTCATCGATCTTGACCTCGACCGCGATCATCGCGGCCGATCGGTTGCCGACGCGGGCCCGGTCGCGTTCGTGCTCGGGCACGACGCGCGGGACCTCGACGGGGATCAGGCGTGCCTCCTCGCGGAGCACAAGCACGTCGCCGATCACGGGGATGTCGGCGTCCTTGCCGATCTCATCGATCACGATCGGGCGCCGGTTGTCGTCGGCCGCGCCGGGGAGACGAACGATCGCGCGTCGCCCACCATCGTCGGCGCGTTCATCGAGGTAGACGTGGATGCGGCTCGCATCGATGTAGGACAGGCGGATCCGCTCGTCGGGGTCCTTGCGCATCGGACGCCCGTCGGGCGTCTGCGCGTCGAGCATGTCCTGCCCGATCTCCGGGAAGCGATGGTAGACCCAACGGGTGAATGCGGGCTCGACAGCCAAGGGCGGCGTCACGCGCACCTTCACGAGGCTCGACGATGCACCCTGGTACCCCTCGGTGATCAGCGGCATGTCGGGCTCGTCCAGGATCGACTCGATCCCGATCGACCACCCGGTCTCCCCGAGGTCCATCTGCATGCCCGGCTCGATCACGATGACCTCACGGAAGCCGGCCTCGGGAACCTCGATGATGAGCGCGTCGTCACCTGACGCCGGGAGCGTGGTCGCAAGGTCGTTCCAACGCTCCTCGGACATCCCCCGCGTCGCCTCGAGCACGAGCGCGCCCTCGATGCCCGTCGCGACGCGGCCCGCCGGGATCGCCCAATCGACGTCCAAACGCCCGAGGAACTGGTACTCGCCATCCTCCTCGCGCGTTTCGGGCAAGGCACCCAGGATCTCGAAGCGACGGCTCGCGGTGAGCGCCCAACGCGGGTCATCCGACTCGACCGGGATGCCCTGGTCGACCGGCTCCGCGTAGTTCGCAAACCCGACGACGCGCATCGAAACGTCCTGGAACGGCGCGTGGTCTTCGTCGCCAAACCGCGTCTGCACCGGGATCGAGAGCCCCGTCAGCGAACGCACCTTCTCGGGCTCGGCCGCGACGTACACGCCGCCGACCGCGCCGAGGTTGTAGTCGTTGTAACGCGGCAGCCCCGGGAGCGGGAACTGTCGCATCTGCAGCGCGGAATCGATCACCCACAGCGCCGCGGTCATGTCGTCGTAAAAGCCGGAATCCGCCGGGCCGATCGTCGGCATCCCGTCGGGGGAGGGGTCACCCGCCTGGAGCAGCATGTCCCCCTCGCGCTTCGACGCGCCGTAGTACACGGAGCCGAGCGCGATCACGACGATCCCCGTGTGCACCGTCAGCACGCCGAGGTTCGGGAAGCTGAACTCGATCCGGCGGAACGTCGCGACCACCATGTTCGCAACGAACGCGAGCAGCACGACACGGAGCGGCCACCACGCATAGAACTCGAGTTCCGACATCTCCAGGATCGGAAGACGCCGGATCGTCGTCGCTTCGTACTTCTTGGCGAAGTCGCCGAACATGCCCGTCGCCCACTCGGGCGCGGGCCACGCGAACTGCGCCCACAGCCACACGGCGCCGACGCCGATCACGATCCCGCCGAGCAGCACGCCCGAGAAGCGCAGCGCCGAGGATGCGCCGATCGCGCGGAGCGCCTTGTGGAGGATGAAGGTCAGGAGGAACGTCCCGCCTCCGACGCAGACGACACCCGCGAGTCCGTAGAGCGCAAGGCCGGGGACCTTGGCGAGCATCCCGATCGGCACCGACGCGAGGGTGCCGTAAAGCGCGACGAACGAGAGCAGCACGACCGCGAGCGCAATCGAACTGAACGCGCGCAGCAGCGCCTTGATCGGGAGGAGCACCAGGAAGGCGAGCACGCCGGCACCGAAGAGAACGCCACCCGTCCCGAGTTCGCCGGCTGAGACCAGCAGCCCCGCGCCAACCCCATACATCGCGACGAGCAGCGTCACCGCGATCGCCGTCGTCCGGGCACCCAGCGACGACGCCATCGAACGCAACGGCCACCCGAAGCGGGGCAGGTGCTGGTCATCCCAGCGCTTGGCTTGGATCCACTTGGCGCTCATGGAGTTGCGTCGGAACGGGGCGAGGAGACGGACGGCTGCACTGCGTCAGAAGCCGGCGATCGGAGCGGACAAATCGTAGACGGGTTCATCGGTCGGACAGGGTCAATTTCCCGTCTGATCGGACCGTGTCGCGGCAAACAGGAGTTCGCACGACGCCGCCGAACGGATCACCGTTTCGTGCAACGACCCGCCTGCCGCCCTGCTTGCCGCACCTGTGACACAGTTCAGCCCCGCCAGGTCATGCGAGCCCCGGCGCTCGGCCAGGAGTGTGAAGGCCATCGGATCGAGCCCGAGCGCCCTCGCGCCGGCTCGCGTGCACAGTTCCAGAGCCACGACGGGATCCAGGGCGTCCCTGGCCGCCAGGAACCTGGCTTCCTCAAGCGTGCCCATCCCTGTACCGACGCCCTCTCCCGGCTCCCCTGGCGTCCGTGCGGCCTCGCTGGGCAGGCAGACGAGCGAGTCCGTCCCCAGGCAGACCGGGACACCGGCGGCCAGCAGGTCCCGGTACCGATGAGGTCCGAAATGACGTTCGGCCTCGAAGTAGGCCGAAGCGCGTGGGCAGTAGACCACCGCGGCACCGGTCCGGGCGAGAATCTCGATCGCCTCGTCCGGTGCGTCGTTCAGATGGACGCACAAGAAGGAGGCGAGCCCAAGGACCTGTGACAGGTGCTCGACCGGGTGGCGGCCCTTGCCGAAGACCTCGAGCAACTGGTCGGTCCAGGCGCCGACGCCCTCGAGCAGGCCCCGCTGCGGGCCGCTGGCGGCACTGATGAACTCACGCTCTTCGGGGGTCTCGGCCAGGTGCGTGCAGAGAGGCAGCCCGAAACGACCCGCCAGATCGACCGCGCTCCGGTAAGCGTTTGGTGAGACTGTGTTTGGAGCGTGCGGCTGCAAGCCGAGCCTAGGGGAGCCACCCGGTGAGCGCAGCGCCGCGCCACGAGCGAGGACGCTTTCGAGCCGCTCGAGTGCCGCTGCCTCTCGGAGCCCCATCGCGAAGAACTCGACGAACGACACACCCCCAAGCCCTTGCTCAGACTGGACTTGCCACGGAACCAGCGAAGGCGTCCCGTCGGGAGCACCCGCGATGTCCCCGACCGCGACCACGCCGGCGGCCCGGGAGAGTTCGATCCCGCGCCGGACCGATGCCGCGATGTCCGCATCCGTGCGTGCGCGGCGCTCGCGGATGGCGTCGACCCACGCGACGAAGCCGTCGTCGGCGTCGTGCGGTCGCGGCCCGATGTGCGTTAAGTCCAAGTGCGCGTGGGCGTTGACGATTCCCGGGATCAAGACCCCGCCCGGACGATCGATCACGTCGGCACCGGAAACACCCGCGTGGGCACAGACCTCATCGGGCGAGCCGATGGCGAGGAGCGTCGCGCGCTCGGGTCGTGCGCGATCGTTGCCTTCGAGTTCGATGAGCGCGTGCGCGGGTGCGACGGCGCGCCCGGAGGGGCAGGCCGCGCCGGCGGCGCGCACGAGGATGCGTGATTCAATACCCACAGAAAAACTCAAGAGATCTGGCACGGATGAGCCACAGCGGCAGGACGCATCTGACGCGGCACGGTATCCTCAGCGTGCGACGCGGGCGAGAACGCGTCGGCGTGCCTGCTAAGCAACGGAGTGTGCGATGAAAACCGGATATGGACGGATGGTCGGACGGGTCGGTGTCGTGGTCATGGGGGTTGCGACCCTTGGATTCGGGGGGTGCGCTGGCGACAACGCCGGCCTCGCCGAGTCGAACCGCGCACTGACCGACGCAAACACCAGACTCACCCGCGAGAACGCCGGCTTGAGAGCCGAGTTCGAACGCCTGCAGTCCGACTACCAGCGCATGGTTGCCGAGCGCGACGCGCTGGTGGACGTGCGCGGGGACAAGGACTCGCTGATCGCCGAGTACGACCGGCGGATCCGTGAGCTCGACGAGGCCCTGCGCAACGTCGGCTTCGGACAGCTCGACCCCCAGACCGACATGGCCCTGCGGGCCCTGGCCGAGGCCAACCCCGGCCTGGTCATCTACGACCCGGATCGTGGGATGCTCCGCTTCACCAGCGACCTGACCTTCGGCTCGGGCTCCGACGTCGTCAAGGAGAGCGCCAAGGGCAGCCTCCAGGAGGTCGCCAAGGTCCTCGCCTCGGCAGCGGGTCAGCAGTACGACATCCGCGTGGTCGGTCACACCGACTCGCAGAAGATCGGCAAGTCCCGCGACCGCTTCCCGACCAACATGCACCTCTCGGCCTACCGAGCGATCTCGGTCCGCAACGAGCTCGTCGGCTTCGGCGTCGATCCGACCCGCGTCGAGATCGCCGGCTGGGGCCCGATGCGCCCGCTCGTCCCGAACTCGGCCGACGGCGGCACCCCTCGGAACCGGCGTGTGGAGATCTACGTCACCAAGCGCATCGACGCGGGTGACCCCAACATGACCCCGACCACGCGTACGAACAACGACCCGACCGAGCCCGCCGGCGCCACGCCCGCGACTCCCGAACCGGTCGAGGTCGTGAAGTAAGCGCGCGACTCAGACAAGTTCAGCCAAGAACAACGCACGCGCTTCAGACCTCTTCCGTGTCCGCCGATCAACAGCACATCGTGCTGCGCGAGGCGCGACTCGGAGGATGGAGGAGAGCGTGAGACCTTGAAGGAACCGACACGCCCCCGCCCACGGCGGGGGCGTTGTCGTTTCCGCCTCCCCCCCCACCACCACCCCACCACCCAAGTGCCACTGCGCGCGCCGATGACCACAGACGTGCGCGTGCATCCTTCCGTGCCTTCACATCGCGGATTGGCCTAGCGAGTCGGGGCCTGCTGCTCCGGCTCCTCGTACGTCGCGCTGGTCGCCTTGCGTGGGCTGAACGCGAAGCCGAGACCGAACAGGAAGGCCAGTGCGCTGATCCCCGCGATCGGGAGCACCGGGCCGACGTTCTCGTACCACAGGGCCGTGTTCTTGAACTTCTGCTTCGGCACGCTCAGCGCGGGGATCACGTGCATCGCGGCCTGGTACTGCCAGGTGCGCTCACCGAGCGGCGGGATCGGGTTGGACGCACGCTGCTCGTCGCTCTCGTGTCGTGACGGCGGCCATCGCCAGGTCTCGGTTGTGACGGTCCCGTCCGTTTCGAGCGTGTAGTAGTCGAAGGTCCAGTCCTTGCGCCTCACACGCCCCCAGGTCTCGGAGTCGTACCCCTCCGGGGTGCGCCGAGTGACGATGAGCATGCGCCCGGTGCCCTCGATGGCGTCGAGTTCACCCTCGTCGTTGCGCTCGACCTCGGCCATGGCCAGGACCTTCGCCCACTCGTTGTAGAGCCCGAGGGTCGGCAGGTTCTTGGCGGTGGGCTCGCGGACGGGGATGTCGATGACCAGGTCCCCGTACTCGAGCTTGATGAACGCGCGCCCTTCGTCGTCGGTGAAGTCGGTAAGCGTGATGTCACGACCCGACCAGGTCAGCTCGCGTCCGTCGAGGACCTCGAAGCTGTAGAACGGGAAGTCTGCTCGCTCGTTGTGCGCCTCGATCGCGCGCATCAGCGAGACGAGGCTGAACGCGAAGACAACCCCGCTGACGAGTGCGACGATGATGCCAAGCTTGCGCGCGCGTTCCATGGTCGTGCCTTCGCGGAGCGCGCCGCGTCAGATGACGCGCGGGCTCAGTGTTCGCCGTCGTCGTCGTGCCCGTCACCATCGCGCGACCCGTCATGGTCGCCTTCGGGCTTGAGGGCCGTGATGGTGATCCCGTGCCCCGGGCGGGACTTCCCTGCGTCGGAGTGCTCGTGACCGTGCCCGTGGTCGTGGTCGTCGTGGTGCAGGTCCTTGACCTTGACGTAGCCGGGCTTGCCCTTGACGTTGTCGGGGTCGGCGATGCGGGCCGCCCGCGCCATCGCGGTCGGGGCGTCAGCCGGGATCTGGATGCCCGTCCGCTCCATCACGTCCTCGACGTACGGCATCGAGAGCTGGTGCCCGCTGCCCCCGTTCTTGATGTAGTCCGTCTCGAACCGGTTGATCGACCCACGGAAGCCGAGGTCGAGCATGGTGAAGCCCAGGAAGAAGAGCACCGTCAGCACGGTGAAGATGAAGACCATCGTGTTGAGGGGGTTGTCGTACTTGAGCTGCATGAAGAACATCACGACCACCGTCGTCTTGATCGACGCGATCGAGAGTGCGATCGCGACGTTGACGAGCTGTGGGATCACGATGTCGAACTCGTTTGCGATCCACGCCTCGCCCATCGACAGCAGCACCGTCAGCACGGTGAAGAAGACCAGCACGGCGAGCGTCAGCTGCAGCGTCATCTTCGGGACGATGACGTGCTCGTGATGCTCGGCGTGATCCTCGAGGTGCGGCTCGGCGTGCGAAGTTGCGGCTTGCTCGGACATGCTCGTCTCGCTTGACGGGGGAAATGGCGAGGCAGGGAGGGAACGGAAGAGGAAGGGGAGGGAGGAGAGGGGGGTCAGTGGATCAGGTAGAGCATCGGGAACAGGAAGATCCAGACGATGTCGACGATGTGCCAGTAGAGGCCGACGCCCTCGACGGCCGTGTAGTGACGCGGGCCGAAGTGCTTCTTGTTGGCCCGCAGGTAGAGCCAGATGAACAGACCGATGCCGACGATCACGTGGCTGGCGTGGATGCCGGTCGCGACCCAGTACACGCCCCACCACAGCGGCTCGTTGGGGTCGTGGGCGTTGGGGTAGCTGAAGAAGACGCCGGGCAGCTTGCCCTGCATGGCCTTGGGCCCGTATTCGAAGATGCCCTTGATGGCCAAGAAGGCGACGCCACAGACCAGCGTGATGAGGATGTTGCGCTTCAGCCCGCGGAGGTCGCCGACCTGAGCGCAGCGCACGCCGGCGGCGACGGTGTATGAGCTGAGGAGGAGGACGAGCGTGTTGATCAAGCCGTACTCGACGTCGAGGTAGTGCGAGCCGTTGATGAACGCCTCGGGGTGGAGCATGCGGAAGACGGCGTAGGCGCAGAACATCCCGCTGAAGAGCAGGATCTCCGTCGCGAGGAAGAGCCACACGCCCATCTTGACCGCGTCGAACTCGTGGTCGCGGTTTCGGAAATGGTGGGCGGCGTGGTACTGCTCGTGGTACGGGCGCTCGTCCTGAGCCGGCCCGCCATGTCCTGAGTCTGTGCTGATCGTGGACATCTGTTTCTCGTTCTCGCCGAGTGGAGGGCGAAAGGGACGGTCGGGTCAGTGGCGCTCGGCGCCCTCGGGGAGCGGATCCGGCATTGGGAACTCACCCGGGCGGGTCTGCGGGGGCGGGACGTCGTCGTAGTCGTACGGGCCGTGTGTCACGACAGGCTCGTGGTGGAAGTTGTGCTCGATGGGGGTGGGCCCGGTGTGGGTCCACTCGAGGGTCAGTGCGCCCCACGGGTTGGGCGGGGCCTTCTTGCCCGCGACCAGCGAGTGCAGGAACACGAACAGGTGGATCAGGAAGCCGACGAGCAGCAGCCACGAACCGACCGTCGAGATCACGTGGTAGATCGTGAACTCGTCGACGTAGTCCGCGTAGCGGCGCGGCATTCCCTGCGAGCCCATGATGAACTGCGGGAAGAACGTGACGTTGAAGCCGACGAACACGAACGCCCACCCGATGCGGGCCCAGAACTCGTTGTACATCCGCCCGAACATCTTGGGCCACCACATGTGGATCCCGCCGACGAAGGCGATGATCGTCCCGCCCATCATCACGTAGTGGAAGTGCGCGACGATGAAGTACGTGTCGTGCAGCTGCAGGTCGACCGACAACGCGCCGAGGTAGATCCCCGTCAGCCCGCCGATCGAGAACAGGAACAGGAACGACAACGCGTAGAGCATCGGCGTCTTCAGATCGATCGAGCCCTTGTACAGGGTCGCGATCCAGTTGAAGACCTTCACCGCTGATGGGATCGCCACAAGGAACGTCAGGGCGCTGAACACGGCCGCGCCGACGGGGCCCTGGCTGGTGAACAGGTGGTGGCCCCACACGATGAACGAGATGCCCGCGATGGCCAGCGAACTGAACGCCACGGCTCGGTAGCCGAAGATCTTCTTGCGGCTGAAGACCGCGATCAGTTCGCTCATGATCGCCATGCCCGGCAGGATCATCACGTAGACGACCGGGTGCGAGTAGAACCAGAAGAAGTGTTGGAACAGCACCGGGTCGCCGCCGAGCGCCGGGTCGAACACGCCCACTCGGAACAACCGCTCGAAGATCATCAGGAGCAGCGTGATCCCGACCACCGGCGTTGCCAGCACCTGGATCACCGCGGCCCCATAGATACCCCAGACGAACAGGGGCATGTCGAACCAGCCCATGCCCGGCGCGCGGAGCTTGTGCACCGTGACGACGAAGTTCAGGCCGGTGAAGATCGAGCTGAAGCCGAGGATGAAGGCGCCGAGGACCATCCAGACGACGCGCCAATACTCGGCGTCGGTCGTGGTGGAGTACGGGGTGTAGAAGGTCCAGCCGGTGTCGACGCCGCCGAGGAGGACGGCGAGGATCGCGAACATCGAGCCGAAGAGGTAGATGTACCAGGAGGCAAGGTTCAGGCGCGGGAAGGCGACGTCCTTCGCCCCGATCATCAGGGGGAGCAGGAAGTTGCCGAGGCTCGCGGGGACCGACGGGACGATGACCAGGAAGACCATGATCAGCCCGTGCAGGGTCATCACGCGGTTGTAGTTCTGGTACCCGCCGGCCAGACCGTCACCGGTCAGGACCTGGTTCTTGATCACGCCACCCGCTTCGAACGCGGTTGGCGCGAACAGCTCCATGCGGACCGCGAGGGCGGCAACGCCCCCGAGGAAGAACATGACGAGGATGGCCACGAGGTACATCACGCCGATCTTCTTGTGGTCCACCGTGGTGGCCCAATCGATGATCGTGGTCCAGAACCCGCCCTTGGGGGTGAGGTAGGACGCGTCGTGGTGGTCGTGGGCGTGACCGGTTGGGAGTGATTCGATCGTGCTCATGGTCTTCTCTCCGGCGTCGCGCCGGCGGTGATTACTCGGGCTCCTCGCCGCTGAGGTACTTGATGTACGCGATGATGCCCTCGAACTCCTCCTCGGTCAGGACGAACGAGTTCATGTCGCTCCCGTAGCCCTCGCGGAGCTTGACCTGCGGGTAGATGATCGACTCGCGGATGTAGTTCTCGTCCACGACGGTGTCGGGGGCGTTCGAGAACTTGTGGGTCTTGCCCCAGATGTCCTTCCAGGTCGGTCCGGTGCCGCCCGAGCCATCGACGGAGTGGCAAGTCGAGCACTGGCGTTGCCAGATGTACTCGCCGAACTCCCACTTGGTCGGGAAGACCGTGACCATGTACTTCTCTTCCTGGAAGACCTCTTCGGGTACGGGCTCGATGAAGGCCATCATCTGGGAGTGGCTGTCGCCGCAGTACTCGGCGCAGTACACGACGTGGCGCGGGTACTGCAGCTTGGTCATCGGCTGCTGCGTGTCCGGATCGATGACGGGGGCGCCGGTCTCGTCGAGGATGGGGATAACCTCGGGCTCCGGGTTGTCCTCGAGCGTTTCGAACCAGAAGCTCGTGTACCGGTTGGGCATCACGTCGCGCTTGACGCGGAAGTCCGGGATGAAGAACGAGTGGATGACGTCCGAGGAGTACAGACGCAGACGCACCGGGCGTCCGGCCGGCACCTTGATGACCGGGACCATGTTCTGATCCGGGGCGCCGACGCCGGGGTAGGCGAGCTCGCTCGGCTGCTTGCCCGAGTCGTAGGTGACGTCCCATCCCCACTTGAACCCGCGGATGACGATCTCTTCGCTGCCGGCGGGGGCGGACATCTTCTCGACGTAGCCGTGGAAGCCCCAGAAGAAGACAACGACGAGGATGAGCAGCGGACCGATCGACCAGGTCAGCTCGAGCGGTGTGTTGTGCGACGCCGAGCGGATCGGCGCTCTGCCGCCGGCGCGCCGGTAGCGGATCACGAACCACGTCATCGCGCCCATCAGCAGCACGAAGGACACGATCGAGATCCACGTGATGAACATGAACAGCCCATCCGTCGTGGCGGCACCGGTCGAGCCGGGCTCGGTCAGCAACTGATCCTGCAGCCACTGCTGGGCGAGTACGGGTGAGGTCATCGGGCGGTCCCCGTGAGTGCGACGGTTGCGGGCGCGGGCGACTGCGACAGGGCTCGCGCCCGACGCTGACGGTCCCGCACAACCAGGAACGAGATGAACGAGCCCAGCACAACGGCGCACAACACGCCGCTGAACTGCATGAAGCGGTAGGCGGCCAGGACGTAGGTGCCGGTATCCGGATCGAGTTGGAAGCAGGACATCCAGATCAGGTCGAAGGTCGTCCCGATCTTGCCATCGCCCGCTTCGAGCAGAGCGATCTTGAGGTCCCTGGATGGGTAGCTCAGGCCCGTGATGGTCCTGGACAGATTGGCGTCCGGCGTGACGACGAAGACGGCGGTCCCGTGCGAGTACTCGCCGCTCTTGGGCAGGTATCGGTACTGGAAGCCGATCGAGTCGGCGAGGGTCTGCGCGTTGTCGGGCGTCGCGGTCAGGACCCGCAGGCCCTGCTTGGCGCTGTCGGAGCTGGACTTGGCGTACTGCGCGAACGTGACATCGCGGTAGAACCGGACATCGTCCGTCGAATCGCGCGGGTCGAACGTGACGAGCACGAGCGAGTAGTCCTCGCCCATGTCGAGGCTGATCTCGTTCAGCGAGTCGATCAGCTCCTCGGTTGAACGCGGGCAGAGCAGCGGGCATCGCAGGTAGACCATCTGCAGCAGCATCGGACGCCCGTCGAGCGCACAGTCACCGAGCGTCACCGTGCGCCCCGTCGAGTCGGTGAACTCGAGATCCATCGGGACCGGCTCGCCGAGGCGGTCCTCGATCGTCAGACCGTCGATCTCCTTCGGCGTCTCTTGGAGGAAGGGCGACGGCTTGCCGAAGTCCTGCGCGTGCGCACCGACACCCATCGCGAGCGACGCGAGGAACGGTGCGATCAGGCTGGCGGCGTTGCGGATCATGGTCTCGAAGTCACGGGCCTCTAGCGGTTCTCGTACTGCGCGATCGTGGCGGCCTTGGCGGCATCCATCGGCAACTGCAGGACCGGCTCATCGCCGGGGATGTTCGGATCGGGCTCGATCCAGTCGGGCTCCGTCATGGAGTACCAACGGGTCTGGAGGTCGCGGAGCCCACCGGCGAGCCAGAAGTCGCGCTCGACGTGCGAGCCGCCCTCCTGGCTGACGTTGCGGTCGGCGACGCGGACGGTGTACCAACGGAAGTAGCCGTAGACGATCACGCACGTCACGACGACGAGCAGGAAGCCGAAGACGCCGACACCGGTGATGAGCTTGGCGTTGGCGACCTCCGTGTGGGCCGAGTCAAGCGCCTTCATCTCCTCGGAGTCGTGCGCGAAGAACGGGTCGTCTCCCTCCACGTCGTACTGGACGTGGTGCGCGTGCTCGGTGCCGTGGTGGTCGCTCATTGGCTTTCAATCTTTCCTGAAAACACTATGCACTTCGCGGGGCGGGGGTCGGCGGATGCCGGCGGGTCTTGAGGGCCCCAAAGAGGATCAGAGGCTCGGTTAGACGACGTTCTTGTGCGCCAGCGACTCGTGCAGGCGCGGGTCCTTGATCGGGATCAGCGGGCTGGACGTGATCCGCCAGATGAGGGCGGCCGTGAAGAGGCAGACGGGTCCGGCCAGGCCGAGCACATCGAGCCAGACGCTCTCCATCGCGGGCATCGGAGCGCCGGGCTTGCCGAGCGCCGGCTTGATGATGAAGAGCACGTCGACGACGTGCATGATGAGCAGCCAGACCGCCGCGATCGACAGCAGGATCGCGGTGCGCTTGACGCGCCGGAAGAGCAGGTAGAGGAAGGGGATCAGGAAGTGCCCGAAGCAGAGGAGGATGAAGACGCTCTTCCATCCGGTCGCCTCCTGCTGGCGCAGCCAGAACCAGGCGGACTCTTCGGGGATGTTGGAGTACCAGATCAGGAAGTACTGACCGAAGGCGATGTAGCCCCAGAAGACGGTGAACGAGAGCAGGAGCTTGCCGACGTCGTGCAGGTGCTCGGCGTTGACAGCGTCCCCGAGCTTGCCCTTCTGCTTGAGGACGCTCAGGACCAGGGCGAGCACCGCGACGGTGCTCATCAGCGCGCCGGCGAAGAAGTAGACGCCGAACATCGTGCTGTACCAGTGGAAGTCGAGCGACATCATCCAGTCGAAGGACGCGAAGGCGGCCGTCAGCGCCACCAGCGGGATGCCGAACGAACTGAGGTAGCGTGCGCGGGCGGTGAGCCACTTGTCGCCGGTCTCGTCCTGGCGGCGCGACAGCCCCCACAGACGCCACCCGAAGTACGACCACAGGCCGAAGTAGAAGAACACACGGACAGCGAAGAATGTGGTGTTGAGGAACGGCTTCTTGTGGGCCGCGAGCACGTCGTAGGACGAGCTCTTGGGGTCTGTGAGCGCCGGATCCATCCACTTGAAGATGAGCCCGCCCGAGAAGATCTCGATGAGCAGGATCGGGATGAAGAGGATGAAGCAGAGTGGGATGATCGAGCCGAGCGCTTCGAGCGGACGCCGGACCGTCACCGCCCAGCCGGCGTTGAACTGCTGGAGGATCATCACCAGCGCGAGCCCGCCGATGGAGAGGTACAGCGTGAGCATGACGCCGACGTGGTACGCGCCCATCGCCTGCTTGGCGCTGCCACCCATCATGCCGACGAGCAGCGTCGCGGCGATCAAGATCACACCGAGAACGCCGAGCGGCACGTACAACTTCGAGCCGGTGCCCGGCGCAAAGCGCATCTGATCTTCGTTGAGCTTGGCGCGGGCCCGCACGTGCGGGGCGTTGGCGTCGTCGCCGGCTGGCATCGGTTGCGTGGCGGCCTGGCTCACTGGGCGCCCTCCTCGTTCATTGCCTGCTCGGACTCGGGGCCGTCGCCGGGCATGCCGGGCACGCTCGGGAGCGGCGTCGGCTCGGGCCGGTCACGCTCGAGACGCTCGCGCGACTCGGCGGGCGCCTCGGCCACGTCGTACGTCCGTGAGTTCTGCATCACGCGGATCCAAGCGACGACCGCCCACGCCTCGGCTTCGCTGACGTTCTCGGCGTAGCCGGGCATGCGCTGGTTGCCGCTGTGCGACACGACACCGTCGGCGATCGTGACTGTGTCCCAGACGCCGTAGCGTGCAACGTTGAACAGGTACCCGTCCTTGCCGGTGCGCTGGGCGGGGTCCTTGTACTTGAAATCGTGGAAGCTCGGCAGGACGGTGCGCCAGCGCTCGCCGACCGACCCGTCGCCATCGCCGCCGAAGCCGTGGCAGACGGCGCAGTTGATGTTGTACACCTCCTGGCCGACTCGGAGCATTGTCTCATCGACCGGGACGGACGCGGGGATCGTGTCGAGGAACGAGTCGCCCTCGAGCCCGCGGTAGAACGCATCGTCGTACTTGAGCATCTCCGCGCGGCTCTCGCCGCCGGCGACGGGCTCGTACCCGAAGGGCACGACGCCCTCAACGGGGACGCGCTGCGTGCGCCCGTCCTCGAAGAACTCGGACTCCGATTGCGCCTTCCACTTGGGCGAGTCGTCCATGTCCGGGAGGAACTGACGCGGGGGCTTGTCGGAGCGCTCGCCGCGGCAGCCCGCCAGCGGGAGCGCGACGCCCACGCACAGCGCGACGACGCCCAGCCCGGCGACGAACCTGCTTGTGCTGGCCATTGCCATCGTGCTCACTCCTCCACCAGCTCGATGCTGGTCGCGCCGGCGCTCTCGAGCAGCTCGCGCGTCTTGGTCGGGTCGAACTTCGGGTCGGCGGCCTCGATGCAGATGATCATCCGGTCGTCCGACACGCGGAGGAACCGCTCCTTCTTGAAGAGCGGGTGGTAGAACATCGGCAGCTTGTTGAACGCGAGCATCCCGCCGAGCGCCGTGAACGCCGTGAAGAGGATGCCCAGCTCGAACGTGATCGGGATGAACGACTCCCAGGCCGTGAAGGGCTTGCCCTGCACGACCATCGGGTATGCCTGCCCGGTAACCCACCACTGCAGCAGGAAGCCGAGCCCTGCGCCGGTGAGCCCGATCAGTGCGCAGGCGAGCGCGATCGGCGTGTGCTTGAAGCCCATCGCCTCGTCGATCCCGTGGATCGGGAACGGGGCGTAGACGTCCCACCTTGAGTGGCCCGCGTCGCGGACCTTCTCGGCGGCGTGCGAGATCTCGGCGGGCGTGGCGAACTCCGCCATCATCCCGTAGACGACCTCGCCGGCCTCGGTCTTGTACACCGTCCGCGGTGCGCTTCGGGTCAGAAGTCCCATCATGCGGGCTCCGTCTGGGCGTGCGTCGAATCGTGTCCGTCGTCGTCGTGCGCGTGGTCGTCGTGACCGGCGTGCGGGTCGGCCTGCGGCGTCACGTTCTTGATCTCGCTCATCGCGAAGACCGGAAGGAAGCGCAGGAACAGCATGAACAGCGTCAGGAAGATCCCGATCGTCCCGACGAAGATCATGATGTCGACGATCGTCGGGTAGAACATCCCCCACTGGCCCGGGATGAACGTCCGGTGCAGGCTCGTGACGATGATCACGAACCGCTCGAACCACATCCCCACCGTCACCGCGAGCGCGACGATCATGATCCACACCGGGCTGGTGCGGCATCGCTTGATCCAGAACAACTGCGGCGAGATCACGTTGCACGAGATCATCGTCCAGTACGCCCAGGCGTACGGCCCCGTCGCACGGTTGATGAACGCGAACAACTCGTTCTGGTTGCCGCCGTACCAGGCGATGAAGAACTCCATCGAGTACGCGAACCCGACCATCGAGCCCGTGACCAGGATGATCTTGGCCATGTTCTCGAGGTGGCGGACCGTGATCAGGTCCTTCATGTTCGGGTAGAGCTCACGCGCCGGGATCATCAGCGCCAGCACCATCGCGAACCCGCCGAAGATGGCGCCTGCGACGAAGTACGGCGGGAAGATCGTCGTGTGCCAACCGGGGAGCACACTCGTCGCGAAGTCGAACGAAACGATCGAGTGCACCGACAACACGAGCGGGGTCGAGATGCCCGCCAGGATTAGGTACGCACGCTCGTACGTCATCCAGTGGCGGCTCGAGAACCGCCAGCCGACGGCGAACAGCCCGTACGCCGAGGCGCGGAAGCGGCTGACCGTCACCGGCAGGAACGGGAGCAGTCGACGCCCGTTGGGGTTCTTCATGTGCTCGAGGTGCGCCCGGTCACGCAGCGTCGCCAGGTCCGGGATCATCCCCATGTACCAGAACAGCAGCGAGACCGTCGCGTACGTCGAGACCGCGAACACGTCCCACAGCAGCGGGGAGCGGAAGTTCGGCCAGATCGCGTTCGAGTTCGGGATCGGGAACACCATCCAGATGAACCAGATGCGCCCGACGTGGATGGCCGGGAACGTGCCGGCGCAGATGACGGCGAAGATCGTCATCGCCTCGGCCGCACGGTTGATGCTCGTGCGCCACTTCTGCTTGAGCAGGCAGAGGATGGCGCTGATGAGCGTTCCGGCGTGGCCGATACCGATCCAGAAGACGAAGTTGGTGATGTCCCAGGCCCAGTCGACCTGGTTGTTCAGGCCCCACGTGCCGACGCCGGTGATCAGCAGGTAGAGGATGAACAGCCCGCCGATGGAGGCGATGGTCGCGACCAGCCCGAAGACCGGCATCCACCATCTTCCGGGCTTGTTCTCGGCGTACCCGCAGACGATGTTGGTGATGTCGTGGAAGGAGCGGTCGTTGAGGACGAGCGGCGGGCGCGTCGACGGGTCGTCGATGATGGTCCCGTCGAGCGTCTCCGGGTCGTTGACCGGCTCGATGGGCGCGCCCTCGAGGCCGGCCGCCCGCCTCGCTCCGTATTCGTCGGGGTGGATCGTGCTCATGCCGAGCCTCCGAGGACGGTCAAGCTGACGCGGTACCCGTCGTCAGCGAAGGCCTTGGCCTTGTCGAAGAAACGACCCGGTGCGCCGAGGGCGTGCCCCTCACCGTCGCCCTGGTCGTGATCGTGGTCGTCGTGGCCCCCGCCGTGCCCGTGCCCCTTGAACGGGTCGACCTCGGGCTCGCGGATTGCCGGGTTGGGGTTGCGGAGCGAGACGAGGTAGCTCGTCCGCGGACGTGTGTTGAGGTAACCGAGCATCAGGTAGGACCGGCCCGAGGCGCGGCTCTTGCTGACGCGCGACTCCGGGTCGTTGATGTCGCCGAAGACGATCGACTCGGCCGGGCACGACTGCTGGCAGGCGGTCTGGAAGAACCCGTCCGGGATGGCGTTCAGGTTCTGGACCTTCGCGTTGAACCGGGCCTCGTTGACGCGCTGGATGCAGTACGTGCACTTCTCCATGACGCCGCGCGACCGGACGGTCACGTCCGGGTTCATCTGCATCTTGGAGATCTCGTCGAGCTTCTCGCGGAGGCGAGGCGGGACGAGGTTGACGTTGCCGTTAGGCGCGCCGCCGATGGTCTCGGACCCGTAGAAATCGCCCTTGAACTTGGCGACGCCGTAGTCGAACCAGTTGAAGCGCCGGACGCGGTACGGGCAGTTGTTGGCGCAGTACCTCGTGCCGATGCACCGGTTGTAGACCATGTCGTTGGTCCCACCGGGCCCGTGCACCGTCGCGTTGACCGGGCAGACCGTCTCGCACGGTGCGTTCTCGCAGTGCACGCACGCGGCCGGCTGGAACGCGATGGACATCTCCGGGTCGCGCGGGTGGTCGCGACCGGGGTTCTTCGCATGGTGCGAAGCGGTCGAGACGAAGTAGCGGTCGACGCGGATCCAGTGCATCACGCGTCCCTTGTTGACCTCGACCTTGCCGACGACGGGGATGTTGTTCTCCGACTGGCACGCGATCGTGCAGGCGTTGCAGCCCGTGCACGTCGAGAGGTCGATCGTCATCCCCCACTGCGGGTTCTTCGGGTCCGCGAAGTCCGGACGCTCGCCCAGCTCGTTGACCTCGCCCGTGGCCGGCGGGGGCGCTTTCGTCCCGCGCTGCGGGTTGTCGTAGGCGTTGACGTTCGCAGGCGTGTGGCTCAGCGGCACGCCCGGGAGCATCTCCGCGAAGTTCAGGTCGCGCTCGCGCCCGTAGTGGTCCTTGAGGTAGTGCTTCTTCTCGTCGTCGCTCTTGCCCTTGAACGGGTCCTCCCCGTACTTGTTCCACGCGGGCAGGTCGACCTCGCGGTACAGCGCACGCCCCTCGAGGGCGCCGTGCTGGCTGGTCCCGCTGATCGGGTACCGCGTCGAGGTCTTGTTCGCCTTGACGCCGACGGCGCTCAGCGTCGCGCCGCTCGTCCGCAGCTTGAACGTGTTGAAACCGACGCCCTCGCCGACGCGACCGACGACCTCACGACCGTACCCCGCCGGGACCAGCACCGTGTTGTCCGGCAGGCCCGGCACGGCCCACGCCGCGATGTCCAGGTCCTGTCCCGAAACGCTCAGACGGACGACCTTGGCCTTCTGAACCTCGGCGGTCTCGGCGCCCTGCATGATTCCGAGCGCCTCGGCCGTGCCGGGGCTCATCATCGCGACGTTGTCCCAGACGATGTGGGTCAGCGGCTCGGGCAGTTCCTGCAGCCATGGGTTGTTCGCGTTGCGTCCGTCGCCCATCACGTCGTGGAGGAAGACCAGCTCGAGCGACTGCTCGCTCGGCGCGGCCCCCTGCGTCATGCCGCTCAGGGTCGTCCCGACGCGCGACGGATCGATCGTCGGCACGAGCGCCCGAGTCGAGGTCAGGCCAACGGCGACGCCGTCGTGGAGCATGCGCCGCCACGTCTTCTCGAAGCCACTCGAGCCGAGGGCCGCCGTCCAGGCGCGACGGACGATCGCGTACCCGTCTGCGGTCTCGCCGTCGATCTCGTCACCAATCAGGACCGCGAGGACCTCGAGGTCGCTGTGCCCTGCGTAGAGCGGTGCGATCATCGGCTGGACGACGGATCGCGTCCCGTCGACGGCCTCGACGTCGCCCCACGCCTCGAGGAAGTGGGTCCCGTTGAGGCGCCAGTTCGATGCCGCGACGGTCTCGTTGGGGTCAACGCTGAGCGTGATCCGCGTGTCGACCTTGGCGAACGCATCGGCGAAGCCCATGCCGGCCGGGGCGTTGTAGACGGGGTTGGCGCCGAGCGTGACGACGGTGTGGATCTCACCGCGGTTGATCCGATCGACCAAACGGCGCATCGGCTCGTGTGCGGGCTCTCGCTCGGCAACATCGGCAACACCGTCTCCTTCCGCGAGATGCTCGCCGACGAGCGACTCGCCGCG
>JANQQG010000036.1 GCA_028285065.1 Phycisphaerales bacterium | reverse complement strand
TCAATGCCGAGCGGCGCAAGCGGCGTCGGTTGCCCGCTCGTGGTCAGGCGGAACCAGCGGTCCCCCTCGATGAGCACTCCCTCGGGGGTCCGCTCGAGGTTGACGTCCGTAGCGATGATCTTCCTGTCGTGGTGGGTGCCGACGCGATCGAACTGCGAGTGCCCGACGACGATCGCCTTCGCGCCGAGCCAGTGCAGTGCGCGGTCGATGTCGGCGTCGGAGGCGGGGTCGTACTTCTGGCCGGCGCGGAAGTAGCCGCGGTGCCAGAGCGGGCCTGCCGAGCCGAAGAGGTCCGAGAGGAGCGGATCGGCCTTGGTTCGTTGCTTGTCGTCGTCGAAGTGTTCGCGGACGAGGCGGTTGATGTCGTCGTAGTTGAGATCGCGCTGTTCGGCATGGCGTAAGAGCGTCGGGCCGACGCCGCCGTGCACGAAGGCGAGGTCGCCGATCTTGATGATCGAGTGGCGCGTGCGCAGCCAGCGGCCGAGGACTGTGTCGTGCCCGTAGAGGTCCGGGTACGCCACACCGATGACCTTGCTCGCGTCGACGAGATCGGGGTGGAGGTATCGCAGGTCGTTCTGGATGACCATGTGCTCGTGGTTTCCCAAGAGGACATGCACCTTGCCGCCGGCCCTCTCGGCCTCCCGTTCCAGTCGGTGCAGCAGCCAGAGGGCGTCGTCGACGCCGGCGCCGCGGTCCATGAGGTCGCCGCAGCAGACGAGGTGGCTTGCGCCGAATGTCCAGCGGTCTTCGTTGTCGATGACGCCGGCGTGACGAAGCACCTGGACGAATGGCTCGAACCGGCCGTGGATGTCGCCGAGGACGAAGATCCGTTCGGGGGCTTCGAACCCTGATGGTCCGACGGCGGGCGGTGCGAGCGGCAGGGCCTTGATCTCCGGCGCGCCTCGCCACGCGGGCACGTCGATCGTCTCGGACCGGTCCAGCGTGACTTCGCGACGCTCTTGGCCGCTCGCCCACAAGACGGTCACCGCCTCATCCTGCAGCAGCACGTGCGGCCCCTCGACCCGGGTCGCGGCCTCGGTGGCCTGGGGGCCGGCGATCTGGGTTGGCGCATCCTGGGCGAGGGCAGGTGCGATCATCGACAGGCAAGCGACGACCATGGCGGCGGCGTATCGATGCATGATGGTCCGTTCCGAGAGATGATGGGGCGCGGCAACAGCGCACGGTGCGGCTCGACATGGTAGTGGTCGGGCGGCCCTGAGTGCCGGCTTGTTCGGCTGACTGCCTTGTTCGACTCGGAGAACCGATCGGGTCCGTCGCTTGGCGCCGGGCTCAGTGGCTCGCTTGCGCTGCTGCGAGTTCTTGTTCGATCTTGTTTGCACGGGCCGCGCGTGCGTCGGCTTCCCGTCGTCCGAGCCGGACGATGCCGATGGCCCCAGCCGGGAGGATGAACAAGACCCACCAGGAGAGCTCGACCCGGAGTTCGCCAGACGACCAGCCCACGTCGGCGCCGGCGAGCAGGGCCGCGAGCCCGAGGATCAGTGCGAACGGGGCCTGAGAGGCTGCGACGGCCCACCCAGTGCTGCGAGCCCGCACTTGATCGAACCACGGGCCGCGCTCACCCCAGCCCGCTTCGATCTGCGCGAGTCGGTCGCTGATGGGTTCGGATGCCAACCGGTGATGCCAATCGATGAAGCCGAATGCAAACGCGATGACCGCGAGTACGACGGCGCCGGGTCGGAGGAGCGCCCCGACTTCGGGTCCATCCTGGTGGATGACGTAGGGCGCCGCGACGACGACCAGCGTCACGCCGGTGGTGATGATCGCGAGGGAACGCGTGCGGTGTCTGAGTCGCGCAGTGTCTCGCAGCGCCTTGTTTCCCTCGCGGTAGTATAGATCCAGGGGAACGGACGTGCTCTCGGTGTCCGGCGACATGGGCCCATCATAATGATGGGCCAGATCCGACGCACGCATTCGTGAGAGCATTCGCGGACCCGCGCACGCCCCGCGAGGCGCGGAATATGCGGCAGACGGGAGAGGTTCTTGCGGCCATGAGCACCACACCGACCGCGGTCGATCGGGACGTGTCCTCTCGGGCCGGACGTACTTGCCGCAGCGGGCTCTGCTCCGTTGACATGCTGCGTTCGTTCTGCCCCTCATGCTGGATCGCCGGGATCCTGATGCTCCCGGTCGAGCTGATCGTGCGCGGCGTCCGGTGGCTCGTCCGCCGCTGACGTGCGCACATGTCCCATTCGACGGATCACGAACGAGAACGGGGCCCGCGCGGAACGCGGACCCCGTTGGGGTGCATGAGTTGTTCTTCCGTGATCAGCGGACCTGGACGCTCGTGGTGACGGTGTTCAGGTTCGGGCCGCTGACGGTGACGAAGAGCTCGCCGCGTGTGTCGGCATCGACGCCGATGCTGGCGTGGCCTCGATCGTCGGCGGTGACGACCTCGTAGACCTCGTGGCCCTTCCAGACGCAGAGGGTCGCGCCGGGGGCGTCGGTGTCGATGATGAGGTGGTCGTGGCCCCTGTTGATCGACTTGGGTACGTCGAGGGTGGGCGTGCGCGGGGTGGCGGCCCGCATGTCGAGCGTTGGGTCGCCGAGGAGGTTGAGTTCGCAGAGGCAGAGGTGGAAGGCGGCGCTCTTCCGGGCGTCCTCGGCGAGGTCGTCCTTGGTCTTCATGAGCGACTCGCCGGTGGTGAGCCCGTCGCCGAGGCCGTTGGACCAGTACTTGGTCATGGTCATGGTGGTGCCGTCGAGCTTGCCCTCGCTGACCATCAGCGCGAAGTCGCTGCGGCTGTGGAAGTGTGGCTTGCCCGTGCGCACGGGCGCGACGATGGCGACGGAGCCGGCCTCGGGCTCGCGGAGCATCGACTCAACGATGGAGGGGTCCTGCGGGGCGTCGTACTGGCCGGTGAAGCAGGACACGGTGGTGATCAGCGGGTACGCACCGTTGTTGTCCAGCTTGCCGACGTCCTTGGCGTCGAAGGTGGAGTCCTCGAGGACCCAGAGTCTGAGCAGGCCGTGCCCGTGGATGTGCAGTTTTCCGGTGGTGCGCTGGTTGATCAGGGAGACGAGGTTGCTGTCGGTGAGGTCGTAGCTGCCGGGCTTGCCCTCGTCGTCCCAGGGGGTTTCCTGACTGAAGAACCGCTGGACGGATCCGTCCCAGTTCTTGGAGAGGTAGCGGTCCCAGCTTGCGCGGACCTTCGGGTACGCGGGCGAGTCGGTGCAGGTGTAGACCATCTGCGAGGCGAACTCGTCGGTGGGGTAGGCGGACTCGTAGGCGATGACTTTCTCGGTGAAGGCCGCGACGTCGGCTGCGGTGCGGACGGGGATGCGTCCGAGTCCGACGCTCCCGTCGGGGTAGGTGATGGCGTCGCGGTCGTCGTCGAACTCGCCGTAGATGCCATCTCCATCGGCGTCCCAGTTGGTGTCGCTGAGGTAGACGATGTCGGTGGGGATGCCGGCGCGTTCTTGTGCGTGGACGGTGCGGTGCCCGCCGGGGACGAGCCCGCCGTTGGGCAGGCAATCGCCGCCGAGGACGACCCACTTGGTGGCGTGGTTGTCGATGTGGTCGCGCACGCAGAGGCGGATCTTCTCCTGGATGGAGTCGGCCTCGTAGCTGCGCGCGATCTGGCGGACGGTGATGAGCTTCGTGGCCTTGCCCTGACGTGTCTTCCACGACGCGTACGGGACCCACGCCTCGGCGAGTTCGTCACCCGTGATGAGGAGGAGCGTCGCGTTGTCCGAGGCGGTGAGCGCGTCGACGCGTGCGGGCGCGCCGTCGAGGTAGTCGGCGGGGGCGTCCGGCATGTCGGCGGCGGGAGGCGCGGGCGGCGGGGGAGGAGGAGGTGGTGGGGGTGGGGCGGCGCCCGGGCGTCGCTGGCCGCTGGTTACCTCTCTGAAGGCTGTCATGCGATCGGCGAACTCGGCTCGGCTGATCTCGCCGTCACCGTCCTTGTCCACGCGCTCGGCGATCTGATCGACCATGTCCTGCGGGATGCCCGCGGCTCGCTGAGCGACGTAGGCCTTGAACTCGGCGATGGATGTAACGCCATCGCCGTCGGGGTCGGGCGGGCTTGTCGGGGCGCCGCCCTGGGCGAGTGCGGGGGTTGCGAGCGCAAGAGCCGCGAGGAGGGCGGCGGGCGTCAGACGAGCTGAAGAGATCAGGGCCATCGGGCTACTCCGTGGGCGTGGTGAGCA
>JANQQG010000023.1 GCA_028285065.1 Phycisphaerales bacterium | reverse complement strand
GACCACAACCTCTACACCAAGGACGACCTCGTCTACGAAGCCAACTACGCCACGGGCCTGCGCGTCTTCCGCGCCAACCCCGACGGCACGGACCACGTGATCGCCTTCCTCGACACCTTCCCCGAGACCGATGCCACCACCTTCAACGGCGCCTGGAGCGTCTACCCCTACTACCCCTCCGGCACCGTCATCGTCTCCGACTTCGAACGAGGCCTCTTCGTCACGCGCCTCAACCCGTCGGGCTTCGCCCCACCCCCGTCTCCAACCTGCCCCTCCGACTGGAACCAGGACGGGAGCAGGAACGACCAGGACTTCTTCGACTTCGTCAACGACTACTTCAGCGCCGCCGGCCCGCGCGGCACCGGCGACTTCAACGAAGACTCGAACGAGAACGATCAGGACTTCTTCGACTTCGTCAACAGCTACTTCGCCCCCGCCTGCTCCTGACACCCGTTCGGGTCGCCGCCGCCCCGGCGCCGCTTCCTTCGCGCGTCCGTTCGAACCCGAACTCAAGCAACACTGCATCAGACCGACCGTTAGACTCGGGCCATGCGCCGGGTCTTGCTGCTCGTGCTGCTCCTGCTCGCGTTGGGCGTCGTCACGTCCTACGCCGTGGCCTGGTTCGGCGCGTCGCTCCCACGCCCGCTGGGCGGTTCGAACACAGTCGATCCCCTGGTCGAAACCGAGGAGGGAACACATGAGACGTGGAGGCTCCAAGAGGCACGCTCCAGGTTGGTGACCGTCCGTGTCGCGTTCGACTGGGGGGCGTTCTACGACGACTCATGGACGTTGTCGCCGCCCGCTCACAGCGTGCTTCATTCCAACCCCGAGGTGGATCACGAAGAGGCCATTGTCGAGCGCGAAGCAGGGTGGCCCGTGCGCTGCGCTCGCTGCTGGCAGCACTGGCGCACCGGAGCCCTGCCCGCCGAGGGTGTGTCGGGCGGCGCACTCATCGTCCCGGTCGAGATCGGGGCGTCCAACACCCCAAGCAAGAGCTTCTGGGCGCCGACCGCCCGTCTCGTCGCCGGACGCGAGTCCGTGCTCCCGCTCCAGCCGATCTGGCGCGGGCTGGCCTTGAACGCACTCTTCTTCGCGGCACTCTGGGGCGTCCTCCCCGGTGGCGCGATCCTCCTCGGCGCCCTACGCCGATGGCGACGCGCCCGGCGCGGACGCTGCCAGCGCTGCGGCTACGACACCCAGGGAAGCGACAGCGCGCGCTGCACCGAGTGCGGGCTCGAGCGCGACCAACGCCCCCGCCGTGTCGGGTGGTTCCCGGTTGTGTTCACGCTCTTCGTTCTCCTGGTCAGCGCCGCGAGCGTCGCGGGATTCGGTCTCCATCGGGTCCGGGCGGTCGTGCCGGTCCCGGCGATCCACCGGGCAGCCGCCACGGGTGATCTCGAAGGGCTCAAGGCCCAGCTGACGCTCGGCGTCCCGCCCGACTCGCCGATGCCCGCGGGCGTGACCGGATGGGACCGAGGGTCGAGCACTGCGACGCCGCTCAGCTTCGCGGTCGCAGGGAGCGAGGAAGACGCCTGCGCCGTCCTGGTGCGCGCGGGCGCCGATCCGATGTCGGGTGGGGTCGCCGGGACGGGTTTCCCCCTGTGGGCCGCGATGCGTAACCGGGACGCGGAAGTCATCGAGGTGCTGATCGAGGGCGTCCCGCAAGGCGCGCTGGGAGATTGGGCATTCGCCGACGTCGCGCTCGACTCGGAGCCGGCGACCTGCCTCCTCATCCTGAGCGCCTTCGAGTGGCCCGAAGGGGTAATCGCGTACAAGGCCCGCGAGTCAGTCGAGTCGGATCGCTATCCGTCCTGGCTGAAGGACCCGGGCTGCGTCGAGTTCATGCTCGACCACGGGCTCCAGATCGATTCGCTCCTCATGCGCACATGGGCAGAGCGCCACGCCATGGATGTGCTCGATCTGCTCGACAGACGCGGCATCCGGGCGGAGGGCGAGATCGGGATCGATGCGATCTGGGCCGCGTGCTACAACCACAACAAGGTCATGCTAGAGCGACTCATGGAACTCGGAGCCCGCATCGAGCCGATCAGCACACAACCCTGGGCCTCCGTCGTGCTGCGCGAGCGGCTGGTTGACGCGGATCCCGAGGAGTTCAACCTGCTCCTGCATGCAGGGCTTGAGTTGTACGCTGTTGACCCCATCGGCGAGGGGCTCCTCCACGGCGCCCGCGATCTCGACTCCAACCCCGGCCTCTTCCAGCACCTCATTGACCTCGGACTCAACGTCGATCTCCAATCGAACAACGGCAAGACGCCCCTCATGCACGCCGTCCAGTTCGGAACCGCCGACCAGGTCCAGATGCTCCTCGAGGCCGGCGCCGACCCGACCATCACCGACGACGATGGGTACACCGCGGGCGACTACGCCTGCGGAGGGCTCGACTACGACGATGGAGTCGTGATCCGCCCCTGCCGGGGGAACGAGGAGGCGGCAGAACTCATCCACCAATGGAGCGAGGCCCCCGAGCCCACGGATGCTGTGGGTACCAACTGAACGCTCCTTCCACGGAACTGTTCAACACGAGTGAGCGCACGCTCCAATGAGCGAACCCGCCCGGAGGGCCAGTCATGCGACGGATGCTCCTGCTCCTTGCGATCCTGACCGGACTCGGCGTCGCCACCTCGTACGGCGTGGCCTGGTTTGGGGCGGCTCTTTCCCGCCCGGCCATGGCAGACAACCGCCTCACCAAGTGGATCAGCTACGAGTATGGCGTCTGCAACGGGTGGAGCGTGACCGAGCGGCGCGGACGCTTCATCACGATGCGCAGCCTCAGCCCCGAGGGCAGCAGTTACTGGCGCGAGCCCGAGACGTACACCCCGCCGGCCTTCAGCATCGCCGCCACGCCGCTCCCACCGGGTTGCAAACCCGAGGACTCCCTCAGCCCAGTCGTCGCGTGCGAGAAGGAGTCAGGGTGGCCCCTGCGATGTGCGCGCGTGACCTGGGAGCCGACGACGAAGCCCGGGCCCGCGCTCCCGGGCGAGGCGCTCTCCGGCGGTTTCCTGATCGAGGGGGTCAACTGGGGCGTGCTCCCATCGGCCATCATCGGTCAGCCCAACTTCGAGTACGTCATGGCCGAGGATCTGCGTGCATTCCCGGTCCGTCCGATGTGGCGCGGTCTTGCGGGCAACACCGCGCTGTACGCGGGCGCATGGGCCCTCCTCCTCGCCCCGCTCTTCGTGCCGGGCCTCATCCTCCGCTGGCGTCGGCGCAGGCGTGGGCGATGCATCCGCTGCGCGTACGACCTCGCGGGCTCGGACGCCGACAACTGTTCCGAGTGCGGGTGGCTCAGGACTCGGCGGGCGCCGTGCATCGGCCGATTCCCGCTCATCGGAGCGGCCGCCCTCTTGGTACTCGTGACCGGGCTCGTCGTCGGTTTCGGCGTCCATCGGGCACGCGCCGTCACCGACGCGCCCACGATCCACCGGGCGGCCGCGACCGGAGACATCGATCTGCTCATGCGCGAACTCGCTCGCGGGGTCGATCCGGACCTGCCCATGCCCTACGAGGTCCCGCTGCGCACGTTCAGTGGGTCGGACTGGTCGCCCATGGCGTGGGCGGCGGCCCGGGGCCAAGCCGAGGCGTGCCTCGTCCTGATCGAGGCCGGAGCCGATTCGATGGGCGCAAGCGATCGGTACGCACCGTCACCGCTCGAAGTCGCGCTCGAGTACGGGCACGACGAGGTGGTCGCTCTCCTGCAGAGCCACGCGCCTCCGGGTGCGCTCGGGGACCCAGGCGTGCTCTGGAAGGCCATGCATGCGGGCCCGGACCAACTCACCACGGTCATCGATCGGTTCGAGTGGGAGCAGGACGCGCTCGACGAGACGCTCGGTGGCGCGTGCTACGCCGGCAAACTGCGCTGCGCCGAAATGCTGATCGACCGCGGCGCCAAGCTCGACGCTGGCGCGATCGTCTCCTGCGTCCAAGGCGGTTCGCTCGACGCCCTGAACATGCTGATCCGTCGCGGCGCCACGGTCTCCGACTCCGACACGGCCCTCCTCTGGCAGGCCGCGGACAACGCCGATCTCCCCATGCTCCGCCGTTTGATCGAACTCGGCGCGGACATCGACCACGAACGCATGCCCGGGTGGACGCCCCTGCGCCGCTCCGTCGTCAATGCCTCGCGCGAGTGCTTCGAGGCCCTCATCGAAGCCGGTGCCGATCCGCGCATCGTGGACGACCATGGCGAGGGTCTCCTCCACCTGACCTCATTCCTCGACGACGAACCCGAGTTCTACCAGCGGCTCATCGACCTCGGCCTCGACGTCGACCGCAAGTCAGGCAGCGGAAAGACGCCCCTGATGCACGCGGTCCACAGCGGGTCGCTCGACCAAGTCCGGATGCTGCTCGAGGCGTGCGCCGACCCCACGATCGTCGACGCCGACGGGAACACCGCCGCCTCGTACACGCTGGGCGACGTGGACTTCCGGGAGCAGCTGTGGGTCACCAAGACGGACCCGAACCCACAGGCCCTCGCGCTCCTCCGGGAGTGGACCAGCCGATCGGATCCGCCCAACGCCCCGGCCCCGTCAGACACCCCACAGCCGGAATAGACTCACCCCGTTCGCCACCTTAGCTCAGTTGGTAGAGCAGCGGTTTTGTAAACCGCAGGTCGCCGGTTCGAGTCCGGCAGGTGGCTTTGGCAGCCCGAATCGCGCGCCGCCCGCGCCGCGAATCCGCAGGCATGCCACTCGCCGTGAACGTCCAACGAGCCAGCGACGACCCCGCCGCCCCCGAGCGCACGGGCACCGACCGGGCCGCGCGCCCCACGTTCCTCGCCCGTGTCCTCCAACTCGCCGGCATCTACAACCTCGTCTGGGGCGCCATCGTCATCCTCTTCCCAGGCCTCTTCTTCAGCCTCGCCGGCATGGAGCAGCCGCGCTACCCGGAGATCTGGCAGTGCGTCGGCATGATCGTCGGGGTCTACGGCATCGGGTACCTCATCGCCGCCACCGACCCCATCCGCCACTGGCCCATCGTCCTCGTCGGACTCCTCGGCAAGATCTTCGGACCCATCGGCTTCGCCATCGCGCTCGCCCGCGGCGTCTTCCCCCCCGAGTTCGCCTGGACCATCCTCACCAACGACCTCATCTGGTGGATCCCCTTCTCCATGATCCTCTGGCAGGCCTTCCGTGCGTTCGCGACGAGGCCGCACGCGAACGACCTCGCCGATCTCCGCACCGAACTCAAACGCGCAACCGACCAGGACGCGGACAGCGTGTTCGAACTCTCGCAAGACTCACCCCTGCTCCTCGTCCTCCTGCGCCACTCCGGGTGCACGTTCTGCAAGGAGACACTCGCCGAGCTCCGCGACCGCCGCGATGAGATCGAGCACGATGGCACCCGAATCGTCCTCGTGCACATGTCCACCCCCGGAGACGGCCTCACGCTCGCCAAGGACGTCGGCCTGGAAGGCGTCCGATGCGTGAGTGATCCCGAGCGCCGCCTCTACGGCGCACTCGAACTCACGCACGGCCGATTCGCCCAGCTCTTCGGCCCTCGCGTCATGTGGCGCGGCTTCGTCAACACACTCCGCGGACGCCTCCCGGGTCGCCTCGATGGCGACGGCTTCCAGATGCCCGGCGCGTTCCTGATCCACCGGGGTGAGATCCTCCGCGCCCACCGCCATCGTGACGCCGCCGAGCGACCCGACTACGCCGCTCTCGCCTGCTCGGCCCCGACGTCGTGAGCGCCCTGCTCGCCATCCACGCGTTCGCCACGCTGTCCATGACGGGCCTGATCTGGTTCGTCCAGGTCGTCCACTACCCGCTCTTCGCACGCGTCGGCCCGGACGCGTTCGCGGCGTACGAGCGCGAACACCAACACCGAACCACCGTCGTCGTCGCCCCGCTCATGCTCGCCGAAGCGATCGCGGCCGCAGTGCTCGTGGCGCAACCCGAAGCGGGCGCACTGGAGTGGATCGGCGCAGCGCTCGTCGTGTTCCTCTGGGCTTCCACGGCTCTGGTCCAGGTCCCGCTGCATCGACGCCTGGACGCCGCCTTCGATGCACGAACTGTCAGCTTGCTCGTACGGACCAACTGGCTCCGCACGCTCGCATGGACCGCCCGCGCCATCATTGCACTCGTGCTCCTAGGGCGGGGGTGATCGACGCTGGTCACCGGTCCGGGTGCCGCAGAGGGGTTTTCTACCCACCGGCCCCGACCGCCCGATGAACAACCAATGTTCCGGGAACGCCCCGCCCTCACCGGGCTCGTCGCACTCTACATGGTCGTCTTCTCGGCCATGGCCGTCACGCGCGGCAACGCCGAGTTCATCATGTACTCGGGCGCGATGGTCGTCTTCATCGGCGTCATCCTCCTCGTCCACCGACGCGTCACCCTCTCCGGTGTCGCGCTCTGGGGCCTGGCGCTCTGGGGACTGATGCACATGGCAGGAGGGACCGTCCCGGCCGGGACCGACGCGGACGGCGCCACGTTCGTTCTCTACGCCTGGCGCCCCATCGAATGGCTGCCAAAGTACGACCAGGTCGTCCACGCCTTCGGCTTCGGCGTCGCCGCGCTCGTCTCCTTCGAAGCGATCAGCAGCGGATTCGACGCACGCACGTGGGACGAGCGACGCGCGCACGCCACCGTCGGCGTCTGTGCAGCCTCCGCCCTCTGCGCCATGGGCCTCGGCACCGTCAACGAGATCGTCGAGTTCATCGCCGTCCTCAGCCTCCCCGAGACGGGAGTGGGGGGGTACATGAACACCGCCTGGGACATGGTCTCGAACGCCGTCGGCGCCACGACTGTCGCACTGGGGATCATGATCGCTGCGCGCAACGCGCGCGACGCCGCTACCTGAGTTCGCGCAGCCGGATGTTGCGGAACCGAACCTCGAGCGGGTCGGTGAGCCCGCCGACGCCGTGCACCTGGAACCCGATGCGCCCCGTACGCCGCTGGTCGTCGAAGACCCGCACGACTGGCACACCGTTGACCCACGTCTCGATCAGCGGCCCACGCGCAACGACGCGGAAGCGGTTCCAGTCATCAGGCCGGAATGCACGCCGTGCGGACGGCGCGTCGCTGAGCGGATGCAGCCAGCCGCGTCCCCGCTCGTCGTAGATCCCCGCGCTGAAGGCCCGCTCGCTCGGGTCGAGCTCGACCTGATACCCGCGGAGTGCGCCGTCGGGAAGAACCTCGCTGCGGATCTGCACGCCGCTGTTGAGGCGTGGATCAACCTTCGCCTCATAGAACAACTCGAAGTCCCCGAAGTCGCGCGGGCTCGTGTAGAACGTGTTCGGCGTGTCCGGCGCGGTCGTCCCAATCAGCGTTCGGCCCCCCTCCTCATCGATCCGGAACGTCGCCGCCCCGCCCTCGGCAGTCCACGCGTCGGCGTCCATCGAGAGCAGGTCGATCCACGGGCCACGCTCACTCGGCGACTCACCCTCGAGCGGTGCGATCCAGACGTTGCGATACCGAACCGGACCCTCGGCCGCCGACGCGTGGTCCTGCAACAGCAGCGCCCCGGGCGCATCGCTCTCGGGCGTCCGCGACCGGGAGCCGGTCGGTCTTGGGATGGCGACGTCATCATGGACGAGCACGCCATTCCAGTACAACGTCAGGCGCGCATCGGCCGTCTTGCGCCCACGCTCATCGAAGCGCGGCGCGCGGAACCAGATGTCGTACGCCTGCCACGTACCCGCACCGGTCGAGGCGTTCACATCCGCCGCCTTGATCGCGTAGATCGCTCCCGCCTCGTTCGCGGCCGGCGGTTCGTCGCCCGCGTGCGTCCCGAGCACCTGGATCTCGTATCGGTCCTGGAGGTAGACGCCGCTGTTGCCGGCGAGCTGCCCCGCGCCGCCAGGCGGGCTGAACCACTCCACATGGATGCGCGCATCACGGAAGTTCGTGCGTGAGATCAGGTCCCCGGTTCCCCCGCCGACGCCCACGGACTCGGAACCGATCAGCTCATCTTGCGTCCGAGCGGCCCCAGGGAAGCGCCCATCGCGAAACGACATCGGTGCGTGCGAACCCCCGCCGATCAACGTCGCGCCGTTCGCCGGCGGCAGCAGCCCCACGCCCACACCATCTGGCATGACGGGCGTGCCGCCGATCGTGGATGCAGCCGGGGCAGACTCCCGCGGGATCCGCAGCAGCGTGTACCACGCCTCGGTCGACCAGATCTGCTCGCCGCTCATCGAGACCGGATCGGTCCGCACATGGACACATGTGCCCTCGCGCAGTCCGTCGATCTCGAGTTCAACACCGAGCCCATCCGGATCGGCCGTCGCACGTGTCACCGCATGCGCTCGCTGGTCGACCTTGGGCCCGCCGTACTGGTCGGTGGGGGTGTAGTTCCACGATCGGATGAGATACGCCTCAGGGCGCGCGAGCTCCGCCGGATCGGCCGGCTTGGTCAGCTCGATCCGCAGCCCGCGCGCCGTCGCGCTGACGCTCTTCATCTCGAACGCAAGCTCGCCGGTCGGGTCGAGCCGCTGCAGGCCGAACTGTGTCTCCCGCCAGTTCCAGTTGCCCCCCGCGCCGATGCCCCCGGCGTAGAGCGAGCCGTCGGGTCCGAAGACCATCCGGTTGACACCGCACTCAAGCCCCTGCGTGAACCGGAAGATGCACCCCTGCAGCACGCCGTCGACGCGCTCGAGGAAGACGCGCCGGATCCCGCCGCCGGTCAACTCGCCGACGAGCACCTGACCCGCGAACGGCCCCGCCGTGATCGGCTGCGGCTGCGTCGGCGAGTTGCTCGCCTCATTCTGCGGCATCCACAACACCGGCTGCGCGCGTGGTCGATCGCTGAGCGCACTCGGGTGCCCGCCGTGAGGAAAGCGCTCGCCGAGCTTCGGAACGTGCGTCGTCCAGTTGTAGTGCCCGTAGAACCGACCCGGGATGACCTCCGCCAGCTGGCTCGTCGGCATCCACGTGCCCTGGTTGTCGAGGTAGATCAGCTCGCCTGTCGGAAGCAGTCCGAGCCCATTTGGCGTGCGCGTGCCCGCAGCGATGACGCGCGCGTCCTCTGGCTGTGCGCTCAGGTCGATCTCGACGATCCCGCCGCGCATCGGCCCGTTCGGACCCGCGTTCGTGTCCATGCCGTCCCAGTCGGGCGGCGCCATCGCCGTCGAGAGGGCGGTGTAGAGGTGTCCGTCCCTGTGGACGAGCTGGAACGCGAACTGGTGGTAGTTCCACCCCTCCCACCCGCTCCCGACGACTGTGTGCGTCTCGAAGTACCCGTCGCCATCGGTGTCGGTAAGGCGTCGCACGTCCTTGCGGTTGGCGACGTACAGCGTCCCATCGACGAGGCACAACCCGGTCGGCTCGTAGAGGTCGGTCGCAACCGGGCGCACGCTCAGGGGACCCGGGTCATCGCGCCCGATTCCCTCGAGCGCGTACAGCGCATCCGGCGGCTTCGAGTCGATGTCCGGCAGCGATCGGTCATCGCGCTGCAGCGGATCGAAGGTCCCGACGATCAGGCGTCCCTGGGCATCGAAGCACATCGCGCCCACCATCGGCTCGAACCCGTCTGGCCGGATCGTGGTGACGCGCCAGCCCGGATGGACACCATCGAGTGGGCGTCCGTCGCCCGCGCGCCGCCCGTCCTCGGTGCGCTTCAGACCCGGCGAGGTCACGCGCGTCAGATCGCGCGACGTGCGGAGCGCGTCGGTCGGGACGACGACGAACCGCTCACTCCCGGGCGTCATCCACTCGAGCCGCACACCGCGCGCCCCACCAGAGTCGAAGTGCTCGATCAGCAAGTCGTGGGCGATCGCCTCGAGCGCTACGGGCGCACTCTCCGCCGGCGTCATCCCGTGACGCCCGTCGTTGTCGATCAAGAGCAGCCCGCCCAGCGTCAGGCGTGACCCGTCGTCGCTCGTCAGGCGAAAGCGGTACGAGCCCGCCTGCTCGATGAGCAGCTCGCCGGCGAGTGAACTGAAGAGCGGCGCCTCGATTCCCTCGAAATCCGCATTCGTCACGTCGGGACGAGGTATCAGCCTGTCCGCATTCGGCGTCTGCCCCTTGATGATCCGCGGCAAGTGCGTCGGCGACTCCACCAGCCGCCACACGCGCAACGTCAGACCGGGATCGGTCTCCGGGTCGGCCGCAGAGGCCGGTGCGCACGCGTGCGACGCACAGACGCAGGTGATCGTCAGCAGGGTCAGTCGCGGCATGAGTCCTCCGGAGCGCGCCTCGCCGCCCCCTCCCGCTCCCGGGGTGTGCTTCCCCACCTGCACCTCGGGAATCGAGCCTAGCGAACCGTGTTGACGATACCGCGCTCCGCTATTGCGCGCCGTGATGGCGGCCGCTTCCCGCTGGGGCGAGTGCGACGCCTGTGCTACTGTGTGAACAGTCCCGCAAGGACAAGGAGCAAGCATGCACAAGGCCGTCCTCCTCGCTTCCGGCGCGCTGCTCGCAACCGCTCAGCACGCCGACGCGCAGCTGCACTACACCTACCTCTGGCACATGGAGCAGCCGATCTACTGGCCCGATCGCCAGGTCGGAGGCGACGACCGCTACGAACGGGCCTGGCAGTCCATCGTCCGAAAGGACGCCGGCGCAACCAACCCCGAGAACAACCTCCGGGAGATCTTCGGCATCGACGATCGCAAGGCGGCCTACCAGTACCGAACCAAGGACGCCATCAGCGACATCTCATGGACCCCCGAGGGCGGCGCGCAGATCTCCTTCTCCGGCGGGCTGATCGAGAACATCGCGTCACTCGCAGAGGCCGGCGGCCAACTCGGCTACGCCGGCAACTGGAACAGCCACCTCCAGACCGCTCGCAACTGGTACACGAACACCGGCGCGAACAACAAGCCGCGCGCAGACGTCGTCGTGTTCCCGTTCCATCATCCGCTGCTTCCGCTGATCGATGACGCGGCCGTGCGGATGGAGCTGCGCCTGTACAAGGAGATCTACCAGGACACCTGGGGTTCAGGCATCTCGCGCGGCATGTTCCCGCCGGAGATGGCCTTCTCGACGCGCCTGATCGGCGCGCTCGAGGACGAGGGAATCGACTGGGTCTTCGTCAGCGCCGAGAAGATCAGCCGCGCGTGCGAGAACTTCCCCGTCGTCCTCGGCTCCGGCGGCATCAACTGCGACCCGCCCAACAGGGCCGATCAGATCAACCCGCCACAGGGCTACTACCACCGTCGCACCATCGATCGCGGGTGCAGCCCGGCCGAGGCGGCCCCGTTCAGCCTGACCCCGCACCGCGCCAAGGACGTCGACCCGGTGACCGGCGAGGTCTCCGAGGTCATCCTCATCCCGTGCTCACAGTCGCTCGGCTGGATGGACGGCTACGCGCCGCTCCCGGTCGGCGAGTTCGATGTGCTCGACCAGCACTCCGCAGGCAGGCCAATGCTCGTCACGCTCGCGCACGACGGCGACAACGCATGGGGCGGCGGGTTCTCGTACTACCGCGAGGCCGTGCCGAACACGGCCAGCGCCGCCAACGCCGCGGGTCACGTGCCGACGGTCGTCGAGAAGTACCTCGCCGATCACCCGGTCCCCGCGAACGCGTACGTGCACGTCGAAGATGGCGCGTGGGTCAACGCCGACGGCGACTTCGGCGCACCCCAGTTCCTCAACTGGAACTGGCCGCCCGTCGACGCCTCCGGACAGATCGACGTCAAGGGCGGTTGGGCGGAGGACATCCGCAACTGGGCAGTCATCACGGCCGCGCAGAACCACGTGCTCACCGCCGAGCAGCGCGCGACCGACCTCGGTCAGCCTGTGCGCACGAATCATGTCCTTTACCCGAGGTTCGACACGCGCCCCGCCGAACGCGCGTGGCACTTCTTCCTCGGCTCACTCAACTCCGGCTACATGTACTACGGCTCCGCGATCGACATGGAGGTCAAGCCGGCAGTCGCGTGCAACGAAGCGATCAGCCGCGCGGCTCCGCTCGTCGGCGCCGTCGCCGGAAACGCGGGCGACGACACCCCCCCGACCGTGTGGACGCTGCAACGTTCCACGTGGAACCCCGGCTCGCTGAACTTCGGTCCGCACTACGGCTACCAGCAGTACATCGACGACGGCGACTTCACCATCTGGACCTTCATCCACGACGTCTCCGGCCTCGCGTCCGTCACGCTCCGCTACCGGATCGACGCCGACGGCGTCAACCCGCTCGCGTCGCACGCCAACGAGCTCTACGCGCAGACGCCAGGTGAGGTCGGCGCATGGATCGACATCCCGATGATCTCCCGCGCCTTCCCGGCGGGGAACTTCCACAACGATCCCAACATCAACTTCTTCGAGATGCCCACCGACATCGCGACCCAGTACTACGCGGACATCGTCGGCGTGCGCGAGGCGCTGGTGGACTACTACGTCGTCGCCACCGACACGCAGGGCAACACCAAGAGCTCGCCGATCCACCACGTCTGGATCGGTGACGGCCAGGGCTCGACGGTGGGTGGCGGGGACGTGGTCACGACGGATCCGGAGCCGCCGGTTGCCGGGCAGCTTGTGACGATCACATACGAGCCGGCGGGGCGTGTGCTGGCCGGGTCGGGCAGCATCTGCGCGCATGTTGGTTTCAACGGCTGGACTGGTGTGCTCAACCCGGACCCGAGCATGGTGGCTCAGCCGGACGGGACGTTCACGCTGGAGCTGACGGTGCCATCGGATGCCGAGGTGATCGACATCGTCTTCAACAACTGCGGCGGCGTGTGGGACAACAACAACGGGCAGGACTGGCACTTGCCGGTCGACGGCGGCGAGCCTGGCCCGGCGTGGAGCCTCGACGGCTCGCTCGATGCGGACGCGACACAGGTGGCGTCGAATGGACCTCGCTCGCTGCACGCGGGGCTGATCGGTGACACGCTGTACGTTGGCGCCACACCGACTTCGCCCGGGCGCGACATGTTCGTCTTCGTCGCCGGTGCGCCCGGCTCGCTCGGGCCGGCGATCTGGGCGAAGGCCGGCTCGGTCGCCGCGCACGACGCGTTCATCGGTGACGAGGGCGACGGCGGGTTCATCGGGTGGTTCGATGCCGACGGCGCCAACGCGCAGGTCACGCAGGGTGGCATCGTCGAGGGCACGCTGAACTTGAGGGCGCTGCTCGGGATCGGCACGCTCGATCCGCTCCCGGAGTTCGTCCACCTCGCGAGCGTCGAGTACGCGACGGCTGACGGCGGAGCGCTGATCGCGTCTTCGCAGACGCCGGCGTCGGTCGACTCGAACGGGAACCTGGATGCGACGGAGTTCGTTGCGGTGCGCCTGTGCGACATCTCGGTGCCGCCTTGTCCGCCCACGTGCCCGGCAGACTGGAATCAGGACGGGTCGCTCAACGACCAGGACTGGTTCGACTTTGTCAACGACTACTTCTCCGGGGCTGGGCCGCGCGGCATGGGGGACTTCAACGACGACCTGAGCCAGAACGACCAGGATTTCTTCGACTTCGTCAACGCCTTCTTCACGCCGGGCGAGGGCTGCTAGCCTGTCGGTGTGGAGCTCGCGGACCTGATCGATGGGCTGTCCCGCCCCCGCGCCCTGCCCCCCCCTGGGTGCGCGTGTGATCGCGTCGATGTGATCCAGACGCACGCGTCGGTGCTCTTCCTGGCGGGGGAGCGTGTCTTCAAGCTGAAGAAGCCCGCTGATCTTGGGTTTCTCGACTTCTCGACGCTCGAGAAGCGGCGGCGAGCGTGCGAGGACGAGGTGCGGCTGAATCGGCGTCTCGCTCCGAGCGTCTACCTCGGCGTGCGTCCCGTGGTGATCGATGAGGGCGCGGTTCGCCTCGGTGATGCAGCGGAGCAAGGGCGGGCGATCGACTGGGTGGTCGAGATGGTCCGTCTGCCCGCCCCGCGCATGCTCGATGCGATGCTGGCTCGGGATGAGACTCCGGATCTCGGGGCGTTGGTCGATCTGATCGCAGACTTCCACGACGGTGCTCGTTCGGACTCTGACGTCGCGCGGTATGGCGAGCCCGACGGGGTGCTGGCGCGGGTCATGGAGAACCTCGACGAGCTGACGCACGCGGCGAGCGGGCGTGCGCCGGAGGTTGTGAGCCTGGCGTCGCGCGTGCGCACGTTCACGGATGGGTACCTCGAGCGGCACGCTGCGCTGATCGCGGTGCGCCCGAGCAAGGGGCGCATCCGGGAGGGGCACGGGGACCTGCATGCGGGCAACATCTGCTTCGCGGACTCCGGGCTCGTGGTCTACGACTGCATCGAGTTCGCGGAGGCGTTCCGGTGTCTGGACGTTGCCGCGGAGATCGCGTTCTTGGCGATGGATCTTGATGCGCGTGGCCATCCGGAGTTGGCGGACGAGGTGACGGGCCGGTACGCGACGCGCACGGCGGATGGCGGTGTACGGGCACTTGCGCCGTTGTATCGGGCGCATTACGCCTGCGTGCGGGCCAAGGTCGCGTTGGCTCGGTCAGGCGACGGTGCTCCGCGCAACTCGGATCTCGATGAGGCGCACGCCTACGCGGCCCTTGGCGCCGGGTGGGCTCTCCCGCCCTGCGTGGTGATCACGTGCGGGTTGCCTGGGACGGGGAAGTCGTTCGCAGGTCGCGCGGTCGCGACGGCGCTGCGGGCTCGGATGCTGCGCTCCGATGTGCTCCGGCGCGAGGTGGCGTGTCCGGATGCGCCGCGGCGGTTTGATGATGCGCTCAATGAGGGCGCGTACGACCCGGGCGTGACCGATCGCACCTACGCGGCCATGCTCGAGCGGGGCCGGGCCGAGATCGAGAGCGGGCGCTCGGTTGTCCTCGACGCGACGTTCCCGAGTCGCGGAAGGCGTGATGCGGCGATCGCCATGGCACGGGATCTGGGCGCACCATGCCTTGTTCTTCACACGACCGCGAGCGAGGCGACGGTTCGGGATCGGCTCGGACGTCGTCCGACGGAGCCGGGGAACGTGTCCGATGCGGGGTGGCGGGTGTACGAGGTAGCTCGGGGGCGGTTCGAGGCTCCTGGTGGGGCGGGCGTGATGGAGGTGGGCGAGGGGACTGGCCCCGGGCTGATCGCGGCTCGGGCGGTCGGGCGCTTGATCCGCTCTTCCGAGGATCCGGCGGTGGGGGGCGGGACCCGATAACCGGCGGGCCTGCTCAGATCCGAATGGGGTGGGCTGAGCGCGGAGGTGCGGGTCAACCGGGGGGCCCGACTGACCGATCTGGCGGGCATGAGCAAGGAAGACAAAGCCGCTGACGCCCCGGAGAACCTGGAGAACCGCCGCAGCGCTGGACGCATCCAGTGCGATGACCTCGCGGTTGGTCAGGGGACGATCCTGGACATGTCCGCGACCGGGATGCGGATGCGGGCTCGTCCGAACGCCCACGAGTTCACGGCCGGGTCGACGCACCTGCTGACCATCACCGGGTGCGGGGAGCCGATCGTGGTGGCGGGAACGATCGTCTGGATCCGCAAGGTGCACCGTGCGGTGGAGATCGGCGTGGAGTTCCGCGACGTCTCGCCGGAGACGAAGCGGCAGTTGTTCATGGCCGCGAGCGGGACCCGCTCGCTGTCGTGCGACTTCGCCGAGGCAGCCTGAGCCCGTCGGGGCACCCGCCGCCCCCTCCGGGGGCGGTGGACTCATGGGGCCGACGCCCGTACAGTCGATGCTGTTCGAGCAGGGCGAAATGAGGCTCTGAGCGGACCGCGAAATCGGGCGTGTACCCAAGTGGCCAAAGGGGGCAGACTGTAAATCTGCTGGCGTACGCCTTCGAAGGTTCGAATCCTTCCGCGCCCACTTCCGCATCGCCCCGAGCGTGGCTCGGGGCGTGTTGCGTTTTGGGCGAGGGGAGGTCGACGGGCCGCTCAGTCAGGGCTCGAGGGGGAGCGGGCGGAGGTCGACGATGAGCACCATGTGGTCCGTTGCGCGGCTGTCGGCGGGCTCCAGGCCGGCCTGGCGGCATCGCTCGGGCGTGAGGCGTTCGGTGTCGAGCGCGAAGCCGCGGACAATCTCGGCGGAGGCGTCGGAGACGACGAGCCAGTCGAGGCGTCCGGGGGTGTAGCTGCTCTCGGCGTCCCACCAGGTGTAGGAGGCGTTGTCGCCGAGGACGCGCGTGTCGACGGGGACGAGGTCGGAGCGATCGACGTCGAGGTCGGCGCGGAGGATGTCGAGGGGCGGGCGGGTGCCGACGAGGTTGAAGTCGCCGCCGACGACCCGGATGGCGGGGGCGTCGGGGTCGAGGAAGACGTCGGTGAGCGCCTCGTTGATCGCGCGTGCCTCGAGGAGGCGGGTAGCGTCTTCGGGGGAGCGGGCGCCGCCGCAGCATTTGAGGTGGATGGAGCTCGCGGCGACGGGGCCGAGGGGCGTCTGCACGACGGCCCCGGCGAAGCGGACCATCCTGTCGCCCTCGCGGTCGTCACCGGCGGCTCCGGTGGGGCGGGGCAGACGCTTGGGCCCCAGCCGGGTGATGGGGTGGGGTGAAGCGACCGCGACGCCCCAGCCGTCGGACGTCATGACGTTCCAGCCGCTCGGGCCTTGGACCGGCACGTTCTCGTTGAGCCAGGAGGTGATGCCCTCTGCGCCAGTCTTCTCCCACTCCTGGAGGAGGAGGATGTCCGGGCCCATCGCGGTGACCATGCGAGCGAAGGGCTCGGGCGTGTCAAGGGGCTCGGTGAAGAGCACGTTGAGGCTCATCACGCGGATCTCGTCGTCGCTCGCGGTCGGGACGGCGACGTCGGCGCGCGGGCGTGCGTCGCTGATGGAGGGCGCCTCGGCGCTGCTGGGTGGGCTGGAGCCGATGACGGCACCGGCAGGATCGAGCACACGCACGCCAGCGGTGACGCGTGCGCCCTCGCTCGCGCGGAATCCGAGGGCCTCGATGGCGTGGCGCGAGAGGCGCATCTCGAAGCGGTCGCTGGCGTAGGTCGGCGCGAACATGAGGCCGACATCGGCGTGTCCGACACGTTCGCGCGAACCATCGGAGTTGTGGACGAAGACGGAGACGCCGCCGCGCGGGCCCCGGCCCGGGCGGAGGTCGACGGGAGAGAACTGGATCTCGATGTCTGCTCCGAGTCCGGTCTGCCCGGAGCGCCATGTCATGCCGGTGTCGGCGTTTGCGTCGGCGTCGAGCATGAGCGAGTGGGTGGCATCACCCGCCTGGAGGGTGACGTTGCCGTCTGTGCGCATACGGATGTAGAGCCAGTCGTCGTCGGCGAGCATGCCGGTCTGCTGGGGCCAGTCGTCGAAGGCGCCGTCGATGACGACGCCGTCGAGTGGCGGGTCCTGGAGCGCGTCGGTCGCGGCACAGGCGGTCAGGGTGAGCGCGGTCGTGCCCGCGATGGCTGCTCGGGCCCACGTGATCGGGCGGGTCCGGGTGTGCTGGGCCATTGG
>JANQQG010000125.1 GCA_028285065.1 Phycisphaerales bacterium | reverse complement strand
CGCACCCGCGGCCCCCTTCGCTCGGACTCGCGACCCCGCCCCGCGACCCATGAAAGACGAACGCTTCGAGGACGCCTGCACGCTGAGCACAATCACCGAAGCCGTCGCAACAACCAACGCCACGATGACGAGTGCGGCCCCGCGCCGAACTGAGCAGCGTGTGCCCCTCATCGTCCACCCCCCCCAACGACGTCCTCGGTCGTCGGCGGGACCGGGACGCGGTCGAGGGCCGCGACACGACGCGAGGTCGCGCGGTAGGTCCCCGTGTCATCGGTGGCTGTGATGGTCACGCGTACTGCGTAGGGGTACCCGTCGTAGTCCGAGTCCCAGAGGTCCATCCACACGCCGCCGTCGAACGCCTCGAGGTTGATCGACAGGACGCCATCGACCATTGCCGAAGCGACGCCGCCGCCAAGCGGCTCGTCGTCGGGGACGGGGTCGGCGCGTCGCCAGAGGGTCTCGCCGGCGCTGCTCGCCTGCTCGAGCCCGAACGCGTCGGGGCGCACGCGGTACTGGATCTCCTTCTCGCTGCCCTCGGGCGCGCCGGCCCAGGGGCGCGCCGGGCGGAGCGTCCGCGAGTGGACCAGCAGTTCATCGCGTGCGTCGTCGGCGTCCCCGCCGGGCTCGATGTACACGCGTGCGTACAGCAGGTCGGAGTCGCGGACGGACTGCGCGATGTCGCGTGCGATCAACTCGGCTGCGGTATGCGCGCGCTCCATCGCTTGGGCGCGACCCTCGCTCGCGGTCCGTGCGCGTGCGAGCTGCGACAGCCCCGCCGACGCGGCCCCGACAATCAGGCCGATCAGCACCATGGCCGAGAGCACCTCGGCGAGGGTGAAGGCGCGGACTGTCGGACCTCGCGTGTTCAAAACCCAAAGTCCCTGATGATGGGCGTCTCTGGACGGCGTTCCGGGTCGGGTTCCTCGCCGAGGTAGGGCGCGATGAGCGTGTCGACAGTAAGCGAGCGCGTGCGAGACCCGTCCATCCACGTGATCGTCACACTCACTGGCACGGCATCCGAGCCGCTCGCCGAGCCAACGTCGATCTCGTACAGGTACCGGTCGAAGGGCGGATCGCACGACCCCTCCATGGGGAACTCGCTGCGGAACCCCTCGACACCGAGCGCGAGCACGAGTTCGAGCTGCTCGTCTGCAAGCGCGGCGGCGGTCGCGAGGCGCTCCCCGCGCCCCTGCGCCGAAGCGCCGCTCGACGCGATCCCGAGGATCGAAGCGAGCGCCGCACCCAGCAGGACGCTGGCCGCGAGGACCTCGACGAGGCTGAACGCGCGCCGGCTCACCACTCGGCCTCCCCGAGCCCGAGCATGTCGAGATCGACGACCCGCTCGTCATTGAGCGACCCCGGCAACGCGTTGCGCACGAGCGTGACGCCGGAGCCCGACGCCTCCATCACGACGCTCCACGTGTCTCCGGTCTCCTCGACGTCGCGCCGGGTGAGCTCGAGGGCGATACCGGGACGTCCGAGCACCCCGCCGCCCTCGATCCGCCAGCGATCCGGCGCGAGGACGACGCCCTCCGCCACCGCGTTGACGACGCGCAGGCGCGTCAGCACCGCCTCGCCGATCAGTTCGTCGGCGCGCCAGTACGAGCGCCCATCCTCATCGGCGTCGAGCAGCATGACGCGAAGGACCGAGCGATCACCCTCGTCGGTGAACTCGAGGCCGATCGCCTCGGCCGCGATCGTCTCGCGGCGCGCGAACGACGTCATGATGCTGGCGACCTGCTCCGCCTCGTAGCGCTCCTGGCGCGCGCCGGTTCCGGTCAGGCGCGGGACGATCAACCCCGCGGCCACGCCGACGATCACCACCACGCTGACGAGTTCGACGAGCGTGAAGGCGCGCCGATGCGCGCTTCCGGTGTTGGATCGAGAGCGCTGGCTCACGGCGCGACGATGTCCTCGTCCTCGCCCTCGCCCCCTGGCTGGCCATCCGCGCCGTAGCTGACGATCTCGAAGTCCGCGGCCTCGAGCGGCGGGATCCTCAGGATGTACGGCCGCTTCCACGGGTCCATCAGCTGGTCACGCTTGTCGAGGTACGGGCCCTGCCATGCGCTCGCGTCCGCCTCGCTGGGACGCTCCCAAAGGAAGTCCAGGCCCGGCCCGTCGGGCAGGTACCCGCAGTCCAGCGAGAACTCCTTGACGCGGTTGAAGAGCGTGCTGGCGTTGCTCTTGGCCACGCCCTGCTTGCTCTGACCCACGCGCTGGAGCACGCGCGGGACGATCAGCGTCGCGAGCACGCCGAGGATCACGATCACGACGATCGCCTCCGCCAGCGTGAACCCCCGCCTGTTCCACGTCCCCCGGCGCCGCGGGCGCGCCACGTTCGTCGTCGCGTTCATCCGATGAACTCCTGCATCTCGAGCAGCGGCAGAATCACCGCCATGATCACAAACCCAACCACCACCGCCAACACGACCGTCAGCAGCGGGGGCAGTGCCGTGGTGAAGACCTTGATGCTCTGCTCGGTCCGGCCCTCGAACACGTCGGCCGCCTGACCGAGCATCTCGCCGAGCTTCCCGCTCCGTTCACCGACGGAGATGATCTGCACGAGCAGTTCGGGGAACTGCTCGCTCGCCTCCATCGGGTCCGCGATCGTCTTGCCGCCGGAGACCTGCTCGCAGACGTCGTCGACGACCGCCTCGAGGCGCATGTTCCCGAGCGTCGACTTCGTGATCTTCAGCGCCGTCAGCGCCGGAAGACCCGCCTCGATCAGCGTCCCCATCGTCCGCGCAAACCTCGCCACGGCCACGTCTCGCAGCAACCGCCCGAGGATCGGCGTGCGCAGCAGCACCGTGTCAACAACCAGGCGCACGTCCGGTGCGCGGAGCAGGTTCGACCCGAGCAGCACCAACGCCGCCAGGCCACCGAGGATCGCCCACCAGTACGTCCGCACACCCTCGGCCAAACCCTGCACGATCCGCGTCGGGAGCGGGAGGTCCGCGAAGCTCATCTGGCCCTCCAGCGGCGCCAGGACCTGCGGGACGATCACCGTCACGACGACGATCACCGCGATGGTGACCAGGACGAGCAGGATCATCGGGTACAGCGTCGCCGAGAGCACCTGGCGCTTGACCTTGACCTCGCGCTCAAGCAGCACCGAGGCCTGCGTCATCACCTGACCCAAGCGCCCGGACGATTCGCCGGCGCGCACGAGGTTGACGGTCATCTGATCGAACGGCTTGCCCCAACTCGCGGCAGCATCAGCCAGCGACCGACCGTGCTCGACCTCGGAGACGAGGTGCCCGACCATCGGCGCGGCCTTGTTGCGCTTGCCCCGCCCCACCGTCTTGAGCGCCGTAACGAGCGGGAGACCGGCTTGGATCGCGGTGGCCAGCTCCTGGATGAACGACGCGAAGTCCGCGCGGGACATGGCCCGCCCGGTCCGCGCGGTGCCCGCACCCTGGCGGACGAGCGGCGCGCGGTCGGCGCCGCTCTGTTCTGATTCGTCCTTGTCCTCGGCTGCGCTGACCGACTCTTCGAGGCTGACCGGGATCACGCCCCGCTCGCGCAGCAGACGGAGGGCCGTGGCGCGATCGGGCGCCTCGACCTCACCGGCGCCCGCGCCCCCCGCGCCGCCGGCCTGGTAGCGGAAGGTGGTCATTGCGCTCACGGTGCCGGCGCCTCGGGTTCTTCGGCGTCCTGCGTCGCGCGCAGGACCTCCTCGACGGTGGTCAGCCCGTCGCTGGCCTTGACCAGCCCGTCGGTGCGCATCGTCACGTGGTCGCTCTTGGCCGTAGCGAGCAGCTCGTGCGCTCCGGTGCGTCCGCTCGTGATGGCCGCACGCATCGCCGGCGTGAGGTCCAGCAGCTCGTAGTAGCCGATGCGTCCGCGGAAGCCGCTCCCCTCGCACTCGTCGCACCCGCGTCCGCGCCAGCTCCCGCCGGCGTCGAACATCGCAAGCTCGTCGGCGCGGAGGCGGTGCTGGACGGCCTCGTCCAGCGGCGCACGCTCGGCGCACGACGCGCAGATCCGGCGACCGAGCCGCTGCGCCAGGATCCCCTCGAGCACGCTCGCGACAAGGAACGGCTCGACGTCCATGTCCAGCAGACGCCCGATGGCGCTGACGGCATCGTTCGTGTGCAGAGTCGAGAAGATCAGGTGACCCGTCAGCGCGGCGCGCACGCTGATGTCGGCGGTCTCGCCGTCACGCACCTCGCCGACCATGATCACATCCGGGTCCTGACGCAGGATCGAGCGCAGCCCGCTGGCGAACGTCAGCCCGCGCGCCGGGTTGACCGGGATCTGGTTCACACCGCCAAGCTCGTACTCGACCGGATCCTCGATCGTGATGATCTTGCGTGAGGGGTCGTAGAGCTTCATCAGTGCGGCGTAGAGCGTCGTCGTCTTGCCGCTCCCCGTCGGACCGGTGACGAGGACCATCCCGTGCGGCAGCCCGACGAGCCGGTCCATGGTCTGGATATCGCGCTCGCGCATCCCGAGGGTTTCGAGGTCGAGCGAGATCGAGTCTTTGTCGAGGATTCGCATCACGACCGACTCGCCGTAGATCGTGGGTACGGTCGAGACACGGATGTCGACCTTGCGACCCTCGAACCGGAGCGTGATGTGCCCGTCCTGCGGGACGTACCGCTCCGCGATGTTCATGCCCGCCATGATCTTGACACGGCTGGTGATCGCGGCCTGCAGGTGCTTGGGGGGCGAGGTCTGCTCGCGGAGCACGCCGTCCACGCGGTACTTGACCGTCAGGCGCCGTTCGAAGGGCTCGATGTGGATATCGCTCGCCCGCGCCCGGATCGCCTCGAGGATGATCAGGTTCACGAGGTTGATCAGCGTCGGCTGCTCCGCCATCCGCTGGACGTCGTCTGCCTCGACCGCCTGGAGGTTCGCGAGCAGTTCATCCTCGGTCTGCTCGCTCTCGCCCGCGAGGCGAGCCGCCATCTGGGCGGCCGTCGCGCCGAACGCCTTGCGCACCAGCGCCTCGAACTCCTGAGCGCTCACCGGGCGGCGCACAACGGGGAGGCCGCAGAGCACCGCGAGTTCATCGGCGGCCTCGAGGTCGCTGGGGTCGACCATCGCCGCGATCAAGCGCGTGCGTTTGCCGTCATCACCGACTTCGAATCCAAGCGGGACAGCGCGCAGACGCACGGCCCCGTCGGCGCCGACCAGTGCCGCGGCCTCGACGTCGAGTTTGGAGACGAGCTCACCGGATGACCCGTTGCCGGAGCCGTTCAGCCCCGCGCCAACGACCACCGGCTCGTCTGGATTCACGTTTCCCACCGGAGTCACGCTCACTCACACACCCGTTTGTCGCCCCCACGACCCCGAGCCCATCCCCCTCCCCCCCAAGGGGCGCTAGCCCCCGATCATCATCATGTCCTGCATCGGGTTGCCGAACTCATCACCCTGGGGCGCCGCCGGCAGGCGCTCGAGCTGCGCCTCTTGGAGGACCGCGTGGATCCGCGCAACCGTGCGCTCGTCCAGCTCCTTCCGAGCTTCACGGGCAGCGGAGACATTGTCGGACTCACGCATCCCCATGAACGCCATGAAGCCCATCTCGTCCTCGGCCTCGGCGACGCGCCGGAGGACCGCAAGCATGGAGCCGCCCTCCGGGTCCGCCTCGTCGGCGGCGACGGCGCGGGCCCACGCGTTGTTTGACGCGCGACGCTCCCGCTCGAAGCTGTCGCCGATCGCCTTGAGCTGATCGCGCTGCGAAGTATCCAGGTCGTCCAGCCCTTCTGCCGCGCTGAGCGTGCGCATCGCGTGGGTCTTCTTGTAGATCGCGGGGAAGCTCTTGCGCTTGACCTCGTCGCTGAAGGCGCCGCGATCGGCCTCGGGGAGGGTGGACTCGATCAGGCGTGCGTAGCGCTCGTTGGTGGACTTGACGCCGTCGGCCAGGTCGATCGCCATGCGCATGCCCTCTTTCATGAGGTCCATGTCCATGCCGAACATGCCACCGGCCTCCGGGTCCTCGATGGACTCGGTCATCTTCTCTTCCATCTCCTTGGACTTGCGCTCCATCGGCTCGAGGATGCGATCGAGGTCGGTCTCGTAGCGGAGGACGATGGGCATGACGAGCGCCTCGGCGCTCTCGCCGAGCTCCATCTCGTCGATGATGCGGACGAGATCGACCGAGCCGCCGCTGACCAGCACGCCGAGCTGGAGCATCTGACCGCGCCGCTGGGCACGCTCGACGCGGACCCAGTTGCCGGCCTGATCCTCGGTCAGGAGCATGCGGATGTTCTCGAGGAACTCCTCCTGCATCTCGCGGGCGGTCTCGCCGTAGGCGGCGAACGCCTTCATCGAGTCATCCATCCCGCCGATGGCGATAGCGGTCGTGGCCCCGTCCTCGCCGTCGAACTCGACGTCCACGTCGGTCGGGTCGAAGGCCTTCATCGCCTCACGGAGCTCATCGCCGGCTCGGCGCAGCTCCGCGGCATAGCCCTCGTGCAGGTCCCAGACGGCCTCGACCTGCGCCTTGTCGAGGTCGAGCAGGCGGATGAACTCCTTGACCCGCTTGGCCGAGATGAGGCTCTGCTCCTCGACCGCGCCGAGCATGTCGGTCTCGACGTCGAAGCCGGGCTGATAGCTGCTCCCGTCGGTGCTGACGCTGTACTCAACAGTGACGCCCTGCGCCAGCGCGGCTTGGGGGGCGGCGCCGATTCCGACGCAGGAAAGCAGACCGAACAGCGATGTTGTGACTCGTCTCATGCGCACTCCTTGGGAAAACCCCCGCCCGCGTTGACGCGCGGGCGGGGTCATCCCGTCGGAAGATCAGATCAACTTTGCGTGCGGCCGCCTCCGTCGCCACCGCCACGCTGGCCACCGCCCCCACGCTGGGGCCGATCGCCCTGCCCACCGCCGCGACCGGAGCGATCGCCGGCATCGCCGCCACCGCGACCGCCGCGCGTCCCGCGGTTGCCGCGCTGCTCGGGCAGCGCTTCGGCCTGCTCCTCGGTCAGCACGTCACGGATCTTCTCGACCATGGCGGTCTCGATCTCGCGACGACGCTCGTACAGATCGCGGGTCTCGCTCGGGCCACCGCGCCCGCGCCGGAAGAACGACTCGGGGCCTGCCTCGGCCTCCTCGCGCTCGATCGCGGTCTCGAGGTCCTGGTTGATGCCCTTGACATCTCGCTCGTAGGACTGGCGGATCGCGTCGATCGACGAACGCTGCGTGTCATCAAGCGACTCGATGGACTCCACGGCGTCCATGACGCGCCTGCCGAACGAGTTGCCGTAGATACGGGGGAAGCTCGCCTCCCGGAACGCGACCTCGAACGCGGACGCGTCCTCGGCGCCGAGCATCGCCTGGATCTGGCGGGCGTAGCGACGGTTGACGTCGCGTACGCGGGTGCTCGCGGTGCGTCCCTTGTCGAAGATCTCCTCGGCCGCGTCCATGTCACCGGAGCGGAACGCCTCGCGCATGACCTCCTGGGCCTCGTCGTAGACCTTGTTCCGCTCGATCAGTGTCCGGTCCAGGTCCGCCTCGTAGCGAACGAGCACGGCATCGACCTCGGTCATGGTGGACTCGTCGAGCTCCATCGCCGAGACGATCCGGACCACGTCGGCGCTCTCGCCCGAGAGCAGCCCGCGACGCATCGTCGACTCGCGACGACGGGTCTGCTCGACGCGATCCCAGTTGGCCGCCTGCTCCTCGCTGAGCAGCGACTTGAGGTCAGCCAGGAAGGCCTCCTCGACGCGGGTGCGCGACTCGCGGGCCTCGCGCATCACATCCTGGAAGACCGACGGATCCCGCGTCTCACGCATCCGCTCGCGCGCGTCCTCGAACATCGCACGCATCTCGTCGCTCGCGGCCTGGGCCTCCGCCTGGTACCCCTCGAAGAGGGCCTCGGCGGCCGCCATCTGCACCTCGTCGAGCGCGAGCAGCTCACCGAACCGCTCGAACTGGACTTCGGTCACGCCCGGCTGGCCGAAACGGTCGAACCCGCCGCCGGGCCCGCCGCCGCCTCTGAACTGCTGCGCCTGGGTGGCCCCGGTGATGCCGATGCTGAGCGCAACGCCGAGGATCATCCCGGCCCGCTTGGTCTTGTTCGCGATCATGTGTCGTTCCACCATTCTCAGTCAGTGCGATGAGGTGAGGCCGTACGTTCGGCGCCAACTCGCCTTCGAGTGGCCAAACCCGACCGATGCCACCCCATTGCCCCTCGGAGCGGACATTTCTGGGTTGATTCGCCCCGTCACCCCGCACCTACCGCCCCGCCAAGGGGGCGTTGCACGCCTAAGAGGCCCCCGCCGGCGCGCCGTGGGCGTGCATCAGGGCACGCTCGGCATCCTCTTGATCGGCCATCATCCGCACAAAGGCATCAAACACGTACCCGGCATCATGCGGGCCCGGCGATGCCTCCGGATGGTGCTGCACCCCGATCACGGGACGCGACACCAGGCAGAACCCCGCGAGCGTCCCGTCGTTGAGGTTCACATGCGTCCGGCGAGCCCCGACGGCTTCCACCGACTTGGGCTCCACCGCGAACCCGTGGTTCTGGCTCGTGATCTCGACCCGCCCCGTGAGCAGGTTCAGAACCGGCTGGTTCACGCCCCGGTGCCCGAACTTGAGCTTGAAGGTCTCTCCACCGATCGCCAGACCCATCATCTGAAAACCGAGGCAAATCCCCAGCATCGGGACCCGCACCCTGTCCTGCGTCAGCACCTCGCGGAGCGTCGCGATCGTGTCATCCACGGCCGCGGGATCGCCGGGGCCGTTGGAGACGAACAGGCCCGACGCCTCACCCGACTCGATCCGGGCGAGGATCTCCGAAGCGGGTGTGCCGTGCGGCACCACCTCGACCCGGCACCCTCGCGTCACCAGATTCCGCAGGATGTTCCGCTTCGCCCCGCAGTCCATCGCCAGGACCAGACGTCCCGAGGCGTCCTCCGAACCCTCGCCCCACGAGCCGAGCGACTCCTCCCACGCGATCGGAGCGGTGCACCCGACCTCGGGAACAAGGTTCGCCCCGGCCATGCTCTCGGCCTGGCGGGCGGCCTCGACCAGCTCGGCGTCGCTCAGTCGCGGGTCGTCAGAGATCACCCCTCGCATCGCCCCGGTCACGCGGATCCGGCGGGTCAGAGCTCGGGTATCCACGCCGGTCAGCCCAAGCACCCCGTGCTCCGCCAGCCAGGCGGACAGATCGCCCGTCGCCCTGGCGTTGGAGTAGCTCCGGGCGAGTTCACGAACGACCAGGCCGGAGACGGCCACGCCGGGACACTCGAGGTCCACCGCGTTCACGCCCGTGTTGCCGATCAACGGGGTGGTCAAGACGAGGATCTGGGCGGTGAAGGACGGGTCGGAGAGCGACTCTTGATACCCGGTCAGCCCGGTCGAAAAGACGACCTCGGCGGTCTGGGTGATCCCTCGTCCGACGGCGCCGAACGCGACGCCCTCGACAACGGTCCCGTCTTCGAGAGCCAAGCGTCCGGGTCGGTCCTGACCGGTGTTCGTCGTCGTCATCGCGGGGAGTTTACGCCGGGGAGCAGCGGGGAAACTAGGCTGGTTCGTACCCGGACCGCCCCACCCCACCCGGGAGCCGATGCCCGCGCCGCCCCCGACCAACCCGTCGCTCTTCGAACCGGATGTGCCGCTGCCGGAGCCGGTCTGCTACGCGCGTGTGGCGGTTGAGCGCGCAATCGACGCCGACGGGCTGACGTATGCCTCCGAGCACGAGTTGACGCCCGGCGAGCTGGTCAGCGTCCCGCTCGGGCGGGGTGACAAGGCCGTGCGCGGGCTGGTCATCGAGGTGGGCGGGCCGGAGCTGCTGGACGGCTTCGACCCGGCCAAGGCCAAGCGCGTCGCGGACCGCCTCGGCGTGACCCTCCCGGGCCCGCTCCTTGACCTGGCCCGGTGGATCTCGTCGTACTACATCTGCCCGCTCGGGATCACGACCAGCACGATGCTCCCCGTGGGCGTCCGCAAGGGGGTCGGCCTCCGCCAAGTCAAGCTGCTGGCTCGGGAGCCGGAGCCGGAGGAAGAGTCCAAACTTCCACCGAAAACCAAGTCGGCGTGGGAGGCGATCCGGGCGCTGCCCGACGAGGCCTTTCCGACCACGCCCCGCGATCTCGCGGACCGGCTGGAACTGAGCTCCCTGGCCGCCATCAACCGACTCGAGCGCCTGGGCCTGCTCACCGCCAGCGAGCGGGACGACGTGCGAACCCGATCAGAACTCGAACTCCCGATGTCCTTGACACCGGACGGGGGGGCCCCGCCGGTGTTGCTCCCCGAGCAGCAGCGGGCGGTCGAGGCGATCGACGCGACAAGCGCGGGTTATCAGACGCACCTGCTCCACGGCGTCACAGGCTCGGGCAAGACCGAGGTCTACCTGCGCTTGATCGACCTCGCACTGGATCGCGGGCAGAGCGCCCTGGTGCTCGTGCCGGAGATCGCGCTGACGCCGCAGATCGCGGAGCGGTTCATCAAACGCCTGGGTGCCCGCACGCCGGTGGGCGTCTTGCACTCCGGCCTCTCGGCGTCGGCCCGCCACCGGACGTGGCGACTGGCGGGCGAGGGCAAGATCAGGGTGATCCTGGGCGCACGCTCGGCGGTCTTCGCACCGATGCACGACCTGGGCCTGGTGATCGTGGACGAGGAGCACGACGACGCGGGGTACAAGCAGGACACGCAGCCGCGTTACCACGGGCGGGACGTCGCTATCAAGCGCGCGCAGCTCGAGGGCTGCCCGGTCGTGCTCGGCTCGGCGACCCCGTCGATGGAGTCGTTCGCGAATGCGCGGAGCGGCAAGTCGCAGTTGCACACCCTCCCGCGACGGGCGACGGGCGCCGCGATGCCGCGCGTGCAGATCGTCGACCTTGCCCGGGTCCCGCGAGCAAAGAGCGGCGGGTTCGGGCTGCTGTCGCCGGAACTCGTTGGGGCGCTCGGCGAGACGCTTCGCGCCGGGCGCCAGGCGATCCTGCTGCTCAACCGTCGCGGGTTCGCATCGTGCGTCTCATGCTCACGCTGCGAGTACGTGCACCGCTGCACGGAGTGCGACGTCGCGATGGTCGTGCACCGCCCACCTTCATCAGGTTCGATCCCCCACTACCTGCGCTGCCACCACTGCCTGAGCCAGCAGACGATCCCGAGCGTGTGCCCGCTGCGTGCCGGCGCCAAGCGTCGTGAGACGCGACCGGCAGAGCGGGCACACGCT
>JANQQG010000213.1 GCA_028285065.1 Phycisphaerales bacterium | reverse complement strand
TCGAGGGCGTCTGCGAAGCGTGCGGCGCTCCAGACGTAGCCGTTGATGCCGACGAGCTTCATGCCGGGACCGATCTGCGCGTCGTCGGCGGGCGAGTCGAGCAGGACGGTGCGGACGACGCCGGAGTCGCTGAGCGAGATGCCGAGCGAGTCGCGGGCGTCGAGGCGTCCGATCCTCGCGTTGCCGGGTCCTTCGGGCGGGTCGCTGACGTAGCGGATCGAGTAGCCGATCTCGCTGGCGGCGGCGAGGACGGGGCGGTCGAGGGGGCGCTCGATGCGCTTGGCGAAGAACTCGTCCCAGTCGTAGGGGAGGGTGTCATTGAGCATGCGGACGACATCGTCGCGCGTGTATGGGCTGGGGATCGGATCGCCGGCGTTGTGTGCGAAGAAGACGCGGCTGAAGTCGTCGAGCGTCTTCTCGCCGTCGGTCTCGTTGCGGATGATGGCGTCGGCCTCCATCCAGATGAGCGCGCCCTCGTAGTAGTAGTCCTGGCTGCGCCGGAGGTGGCCCCAGCTCGGGCTCCCGGCGCGGAGGGTGTGGCTTGCGATGGCGGTGTCGGCGAGCGGGCGCCAGTGGCGGCCCTGCTGGTAGCGCGTCGAGCGGAGGCGGTTGAGCATCATCCAGCGGAACTCATCGACGTCCATCATGCCCGAGCGTGCTTCGAGGACGTTGCCGAGGTACTGGGTGAGTCCTTCGTAGACCCACAGGAGTTCGGTGTCCTTGGGCGTGTGGAAGTCGGGCGTGGCCATGCCGGCCGGGCGTCGGTACTTGCCGCACCAGGCGTGGACGTACTCGTGAGGGATGAGCATTCGGTCCCATCCCTTGAGGTTCTTGGGCGACTGGTAGCGGTCTTGGGGGATGACGTTGAGCGTGGAGCGGAGGTGCTCGAGGCCGTTGCGATCGAGGGCGTTGGTGGTCGCGACGAGGACGTCGAAGTGGTCGAAGGGGGCGGAGCCGAACATGAGCATGGCCTCGGTGACCATCGCGCGGTAGTTGGCGAGGACGGTCTCGTCGATCTTGATGACGGACTCGGCCTCGCTGAAGACGGACATGACGTGGGGCGGGATCTGGACGGTGCGCCCATCGCTGTCCTTGGCGTCGGACTCGTGCAGGTCGTAGGTCTGCGCGTATTGGCCGACCATGATTGGTGAGTCGACGAGGGTCTCGAGGCTGACGGCGTCGTAGGTGTACTCCGAGCCGTCTTGGTTGTTGATCGGGAGTGCGCACGCGGCCCGCCACTCGTCGGGGAGGCTGAGCGTGACCTCGATCATCGTGTCGGGCGCCTGTGCGCCGTCGGGGTACATCAGCACGGTGTTGGGGCTGATGATGCCGAGCAGTTCGCTGCCGAAGCTGTCGAGGCCGTGGGAGTTGGAGCTGGACTGGTTGGTGATGTAGCGGAGGCGGATGGTGATCTCGTCGACGCCCGTGGGGACGTGGGCAGTGATGCGGTGGGGCTCGCCGGGGGTGCGCGTCCATGGGATCTCGCGCGAGTCGGGGTCGGTGATGACCATGCCGCCGACGTTCTGGATGGGCCCGCCTGGCGCGTGTGAGCCGGGGACCCACTTGGGGTACCAGAGGACGAGGTCTCCGCCGCTCTTGGCGATGTCGTTGGCGACTGGGATGACCAGGTCGGCTTCGAGCAGGCGCCTGGGGAGGTCGGTGGCGTCGATCTCGAGCTCGAGGGGCCGGTCGGTTTGGGCGACGCCCGCGCCGGTCAGGGCGAGCGTCGCGAGTGCGGCGAGCGAGCGGATCGTCATGGAGGGCATGGGGGTGTCTCGCGGGGTGTGCTTTGTGCTT
>JANQQG010000181.1 GCA_028285065.1 Phycisphaerales bacterium | reverse complement strand
CCCACCTCCAACGCGCGATCGTGCGCGAGGGCCGCACGGCCATCGCCTCGCGGGCGCGCCGCGTGGAGGTCCTCGCCAACCGACTGGAGACCTTCCGACCGGATGCCGTCTTCGCCGAGCGCCGTGCCCGTTTGCGCGAGGCATCGCACGCGCTGACGCGAGCCATGCACCACCGCCTGGACCGCACACCGATCGAGCGTGCCGCAACCCGTCTTGGCCAGGCGTCCGCCTCCGTCGCGCGTGTCCGGACCGAGCGCCTCGACCACCTTGCCCACGCGCTGTCGCTGGTCGGCCCAGCCGCCGTCCTCGCCCGCGGGTACTCCGTCACGACCGATCCGTCGGGTCGCGTGATCAAGTCGGCCACCTCGGTCGCCGGCGGCGACAGGCTCGTCACGCGTCTTTCCGACGGGACGATCCGGTCAACGGTTGACGACGCACCCCCGCAACGACCGATCAAGGCGGTCAAGGCCAAGCGGCCTCCCAGGCCGCCAGACCCCGATCCCCCGCAAATGGACCTGTTCAAGGACCCGGAGTAACCTGCCGCCGTGCCGCCGACACCCCCTCCGCCGCCGCCCTCCAAGAAGCCCAAGGACGCCAAGGCGCTCACCTATGAGCAGGCGCTGGCCGAGGTCGAGTCGATCATCGATCGGATCGAGAGCGGGGAGATCGGGCTCGAGCAGTCGATCGAGGCGTATGAGCGCGGGAGCGAGTTGATCAAGCGATGCCGCTCGATGCTCCAGAGCGCCGAGCAGCGCGTCGAAGAGCTCAGCGAGGCGCTCGAACGCGACGCGGGCGATGACGCTCCGGGACGCGCCGACTGATGCCAAAGCACGAGCTCTACCCCCTGCTCCTGAAGATCACCTGGATCATCTTCGCCTTCGCATACGGCTCCTGCGTCGGCTCGTTGATCAACGTCCTTGTCTACCGCCTCCCGCGCGGCCTCGGCGTGATCACGCCGTCATCGCGCTGCCCGTTCTGCTCCACCAAGCTGACGTGGCGCGAGAACATCCCGGTCTTCGGTTGGCTGATGCTCCGCGGACGATGCCGTTTCTGCAAGGCGCCGATCTCGCCGGAGTACCCGATCGTCGAGGCGATCGTGGGCGGGCTGTTCGTGCTCTTCTTCGTGCTCTGGTACGCGATCGATCCCAACGCCGTGTGGCTCGGGCTCGACTTCGGCGCGATGCGCCCCGAGTGGGCGGGCCTCGACCGCTGGCACCAGTGGCCGCGTGAGACCTGGCCGATCTTCCTCGTCATCCTCACGCTCGTGGCGTCGTTGGTCGCGATGACGCTCGTCGATCTCCGCACCTTCACGATCCCCATCATCCTCCCCTGGGTCGCCAGCGTCGTCGGCCTCGTCCTCCACACCGGCCACGCCGCTTGGTTCGACTTCTTCTCCAAGCGACACGGGCTCGGTCCGCACACCGCCGACGGGTACGTTTGGGCAATCCCCACGCCCGGCGACTGGGGATGGGCCGGCGCATCGATCGGAGCGATCGTCGGAATCGTGCTCTCGCTCCTGCTCCTCCGCCTCGGCGTGATCACCCGCTCGTTCGGCGAGGACTACGACGCCTGGGAGAAGGAGAACTACCCCGAGGCCCGGCAGGAGGGTGATGCAGACGAGAAGCCAACGCCGACCCCCGTCGAACTGGCCAGACGGGTCAACCGGCGCGGCCTGCTGATCTTCTTGGCCGGGCTGGCGACGCTCGCCATCGGCGTGTTCCTTGGTCAGTTCGGCCTGATCGACCCCGCATGGGCCCCCGCCGCCGCAGGCCTGCTGCTCGCCCCGTTCGCGGGAGCGATCGTGGCGCGGGCCATCAAGCATCCTGCGAGGGGCGAACCCGAGCGGCCTGCCGAGCAGCCCGCGATCGCCGAGTCCGGGCAATCCAACCAGCAGCCCGGAAAGGGCGAGCCCCAAGCCGACACGACACCAACCGACGCCTGGATCCAGTACCCCCACGCGCGGCGCGAGATGATCCGCGAGCTCGCATTCCTGGCGCCGCCCGCACTGTTTGCCCTTGCCGGGGCGTGGCTTGCGCGCACGATGGCTGGGGACGACCCCGCCGCGCTCCCCTTGTGGGTCGACGTCCTCGCAGGCGTCCTCCTCGGCTACCTCGTCGGCGGAGCGGTCGTCTGGGCGATCCGGATCTTCGGCTCCCTCGCCTTCGGCAAAGAGGCGATGGGTATGGGCGATGTCCACCTCATGGCCGGCGTCGGGGCCTGCCTGGGCTGGATCGACGCGACCCTCGCGTTCTTCCTGGCCGCGTTCGTCGGCATGTACTGGCTGATCGTCTCGCGGATCGCCTCCGGGTCGACCGACCGGGCGATCCCCTATGGCCCCTACCTGGCCGCCGCGACCCTCCTCGTGGTCCTCGCCAAGCCCCTGATCGAGACCGGGCTCACGGTCCTGTTCAAGATCCCGCCCGACATGCCCCCGATCGACCTCCCGTAGCCACGCGCACGCGGGGGTCGCAGGTCGGTTGTGGGGGGTGGAAACCGCCCTTTATCCAGGCGATCAAGTTGCCGTTTTGGCGCGCACGTTGTAGCGTGTGCGCACGTCCGTGGAGACGGACATTCGACACTGCCGGCGTGGCCGAACGCCACCGCCGCGAGAGCACGGAGGTCTCGCAGATGCAACGTTCCCAGATCAGGTTTGTGCGTACGGCTCTCCCGCTGCTTGCCGCCGGGGCGACGCTCATTGGCTGCAACTCGAACCTGGAGGAGGAGAACGCACTCCTGCTTCGGGAGAACACCGAACTCCGCGGCGAGGTCCGCCAACTCGAAACCGCGCTGACCTCCGCAGAGAAGGGACGCACCACGGCCGAGGCGGCCGGCGCGCGCGAACGCGCCGAGGCCGAACGCCTCCGTGCGCAACTCGCCGCACGCCCGACCACCACCGCCTCCGCGACCCCGAGCATCCCCGGCGCAACGACGTCGATGCGTGGGTCCGACCTGGTCGTGACCGTCGCCGGTGACGTGCTCTTCGACTCCGGCTCCGTCACCCTCCGCAACGAGGCCAAGCGCACGCTCGATCGCGTCGCGGAGGTCGTGGTCTCCCGGTACGCCGGCAAGACCGTCCGCGTCGAGGGCTACACCGATACCGACCCGATCAAGAAGTCGAGCTGGAAGACCAACGAGCGCCTCAGCGGCGAGCGGGCCATGGCCGTCGAGTCCTACCTCATCTCGCGCGGCGTCCCCAAGGGCCGCATCTACTTCGCCGGCTTCGGTGCCGACAAGCCCAAGGGCAGCAAGAAGGAAAGCCGGCGCGTCGAGATCGTGATCCTCGACACCTGACCCCCCGCCCCCCCCGGTTTGCCCCCCTGGACCATCGTCCGTAGGGGTCGATCGGAGCCTCCCGCCTGCTGGCCTTGGGCCCGCTGGCCGATATACTCTGTCTCCCCGACGGGCCCGCCCGTCGGGGTTCATTTCGGGCGATTGGCGCAGTTGGCTAGCGCGCATGCATGACACGCATGAGGTCACAGGTTCGAGCCCTGTATCGCCCACTTCTCCCCCCGGGGAAACAGACCAACCCCAACGGGCTCGGCATACCGCCGGGCCCGTTGTCGTTTTTGGGCGCGACCGGCCAACCAGCACCCTCGGCCACGTTCTGCGACCATGGGATCCATGCGCACCGACCTGCCCGTCCTGATCGTCCTCGCCCTCGTGACCCTGCTTGCACCCGCTTGCGCGTCACGCTCGATCGAGGCCACCAGCCTCGACGGCACACCCCTGGTCCAGCGTGAGTTCCCGCCGGAGCGTGAGGCGGAACTCCAGGCGGATCTGGACGACGCTCGCGCCGTGCTCGCCACTGACCCTGACGACGTCGAGGCGACGATCTGGGTCGGACGCCGCCTGGGCTACCTCTGGCGCTACCGCGAAGCCGTGGATGTCTTCACGCGCGCGATCGAGCTCGAGCCCGACAACCCGCGCCCGTACCGCCACCGAGGGCACCGCTGGATCACGCTCCGCGAGTATGACCGCGCGATCAAGGACCTCGAGCAAGCCGCAGCCCTCATCGCCGACATCCCCGACGAGGTCGAACAGGACGGCGCGCCGAACGCCGCCGGCATCCCCACCAGCACGCTCCACACCAACGTCTGGTACCACCTCGGCCTCGCCCGCTACCTGACGGCCGACTTCAACGGCGCCCTGTACGCGTACGAGCGATGCCTCGCGGCCGCCGGGAACGACGACATGCGCGTCGCAACCCTCGATTGGATGTACCTCACCCTGCGCCGCCTCGGGCACGACGACCACGCCGCCCGCCTCCTCGAGATGGTGGGCACGGAGATGGACCTGGTCGAGAACTTCTCGTACCACCGGCGCCTGCTCATGTACAAGGGCGAGCTGTCCGTCGACGACCTGATCCCCAGCGAAGGCGAAGGGGATCGGGCCCTCGAACTCGCAACCTACGGCTACGGCGTCGGCGCGTTCCTCCTGCTCGAAGGCGACCCCGACGGCGCACGACGCGTCTTCGAGGAAGTCACCCAAGGCGAATACTGGCCCGCCTTCGGCTACATCGCCTCGGAAGCGGAGCTCGCGCGCTGGCCCTCACCGGAGGGCGATGCCGCGAGTGACGCGCGCGAGGGTCTCCGTGTGCTCGTCTGGAACATCCAACGCGGCGCCAAGGAGTTCGACGACGGCCCCGAGAAGGCACTCGCGATCATCCGCGATGTCGACCCCGACGTCTGTCTCCTCCAGGAGAGCTACGACATCGAGGACGAGCGCCCGACCCTGGGGCGCTGGATGGCCGCCGAACTCGGCTGGAACACCTACCAGGACGTGAGTCCGCACCTGTGCGTCCTGACCAGACTCGACATCGATGAGACGTTCTTCCACGCCGACTGGCACGGCCTCGGAGCGCGCCTCCGCGACGAGCACGGGCGTGAACTGATCGCCTACTCCATCTGGCTCGACTACCGCTCCTACACCCCGCACGCCCTGCGCGATGATCCCGACGCGACGGACGAGGACCTGCTCGCCAACGAGACCGAGCACTCCGATCGCCTCGGTCAGGCCAAGGCGCTGCTCGCACACCTCGACTCGACCTCCCGCTCGAGCCCGCGTGTCCCGCTCCTGGTCGGCGGGGACTTCAACTGCCCCTCACACCTCGACTGGACCGAGGAGACCGCCAAGGTCTACCGCTCGCGGCGCAGCCTCCCGCTCCCCGTCTCGATCGCCTTCCGCGACGCGGGCTTCGAGGACGCGTTCCGGCTCGTCCACCCCGAGCCCGTCCAGCACCCCGGCATCACCTGGTCGCCCCTGTTCCGCGGGACCGTCGAGACACCCGAGACGGCCGAACGCATCGACCGGCTCTACCTGCACCGACGGGAGACGCCGCGCCTCGTCCCGGTCGCGGCCCGCGTCCTCCCGGTGGTGTACGAGCACGACTCGATCCCGCAGGCGCAGCGCGCGTTCCCCAGCGATCACGGGTGCGTTGTCATCGACTTCGAGTGGGTGCGCTAGAAAGAACCTGAGCCCGTTCATCCCGCCGGCGGCCAATCCGCCTCCACCTCGCGCAGCGCCTGGATCCGCTCGTACGCGCCCTGCACCAACAACTCGTCGCCCGGCGCAAACACCGTGTCCGTCTTCGGGAAGAACCGCACCGACGACTCCGGGCTCGTCGGCGGCGTCGCGCGTACCACGTTGATCCCCATCTCGTTGACCAACTCCTGCACGCTCTTGCCGTCCAAGGGCCCGCCCTTTGAGACGCGCCACCGGACCATCACCAACAGCTCGTTCTCGATCACCGTGCTCGAGACCACCCGCCGGTCCAGCGCGGCCGTCGCGAACGCCGGTGCGCTGATCGCCGACTGGCTCATCGCGATGTGGATGTTGAACCCATCCCGGATCTTGTCCGCCATGTTCTGATCGAACATCCGCAGCACGACCCGCACTCGCGGGTTCATCCGCCGCGCATCGAGCGCAATCTCCAGATTCGCAAGGTCGTCCGTGGTCCCCAGGATGATCGCCTTCGCCTTGGCGACGTTGGCCTCTTCCAGATAGGCCTCGCGCCGCGCGTCACCGATGAACAGCGGCGAGCCGTCCCGACGGATCGCCTCGAGGAACTGGTTCCGCTCGTCGCACTCGATCACGACCACCTTCTCGCCCAGGCGGCGAAGCAGCCTGAACGTGCGGAAGCCGAGCCTCCCGAGACCGACGAGCACGATGTGGTCATGCAATGACGCGGCCATGATCTCGCACCACTCCCTTTCGTTCAGACGCCGATCACGCACCATCGACGCCAGCTCCACGATCGCCTCGATGATGATCGTCAGTCCCGCCAGCGGGATCAGGAACAGCAGCACTTGCAGCACCGGGCTCTCAGGGAAACTCGGCGGCGACTCCCCAAGCAGCAGCCCGAACGTCGTGTGCAGCGACTCCACGAAGGGCACGTCGTGCGTCTTGTCGAACGCCCGGAAGGCCACCGCCCCGACTGCCAGCACCACCAGCAGCACCAGCAGCCGCAGACGCATCGTCCGGATCACCGAGCGCGCAAAGCACCATTCGCGCCACGCCTTGGCCCGGAACCTGGCCAGGCGCGACTCGCTCAGCTTGAGTTGGTCGACCCTCAGGGTGCCCTGCATGGGGCGCCAGCCTAACTTGAGGTGCCCCGACCGGTGTGCGGAGCGTGGGATCGCTGGGGGGGGACGTTGCGGCTCAGGCGGGGTGTGG
>JANQQG010000120.1 GCA_028285065.1 Phycisphaerales bacterium | reverse complement strand
CCGGCTCTTCCTGCCCCGATGCTCCCTTGGCGACCTCGGTGATGTAGTCGCGTGTCAGGCTGACGGCGACGTTGATCTTGGTCGGACGCCCGGGCGGGGAGACCTCATCGACGCGGCGCTGGCCGACGCTGACGATGAACTCCGTCTGCGTCGACTCCGTCGTCAGGCTGGTGCCCGTGGAGGCGCCCTCATCGATGTTCAGGCCCGCGTTGGAACGCACGCCCGGATCGGCGGGCTGGGTGGCGGAGTTCTGGTTGGTCGAGTCGATGGTCTCGCTGGAGACGAACGTCTCGCTGCCCTCGCCGCTGGGCAGCGTGCGGGTCTCGCTGGTGGTCCTGGCGGAGCCGTCGACGATCGCCGTCACGGCGACGAGCGCGTCGGGGATCTGCGCCAGCATCTCCTCGACCTTGATGCGGATGCGGTCCTCGGCTGCAGTCTGCTGCTCGATGTAGGTCGACGCGAACATGTCGTCGTCGGAGCTGACACGGAAGCGACGCCCGGTGCGTCCGTCGGTGATGCGCACGTTCTCGACTTCGAGCCCGGCGGTGGAGCCGGAGACGAGGTGGCCCATCGCGTCGGCCTGCTCCTGCCCGAGCCGGTGGCCGGGTTCGGTCATGACGCTGACGCTTGCCGTGGCGTGCCGGTAGGCGGAGCCGATCCCCCTGGGCTCGGGGGCGTCGATGAAGACCTCGGCGCTGCGGATCCCCGTCCAGCCGGAGATCAGCACCGCGAGTTGGTTCATCCGTGCGAGGTTCTCGAGCTGCTTCTGCTGCCCGCGCGGCATCAGCCAGTGCTGCTTGTCCACGAGGTTGCTGAAGAGGACGGTCGAGTCGTCCGGCAGCTTCCTCGCCTCGCCCAGCGAGCTGAGCACCACCATGCGCGACTCGGGGCGCACCATGATCGAGCCGTCGGGGGCGGTCTCGTGGTAGAGGTTCGACGACGCCAGATAGGCCGCGGCATCCTGCTGCATCGCGGCCGGGGTGCCCGGCATAAGGGGGACAAGCTCTCGCTTGCCGGCGTACTGGGTGACCAGGAAGAGGGTCATGCCCGCGACGACGGCGAGCGTGCCGATCAGCAGCTTCTGGCTCGGCGTGAGCTTGCCGAGTTGCTGTTGGATGCGCACGAGAATGCGCCTGAGCTGCTCCATCCGCTCCGCCTCCTGCGAACGTACTTCCGGACGCGTCCTGCGTCCGCTTCCCGTGGCGCGCGCCATGACTGACGTGGCGGTTGCCGCGATGGTGTTATGTCGGACGTTCGGGCCCGAGCGCTTGAGCGCTCAAGCGCAGGAATCACACCCGACGCGCAACGAGTGCGCCGGCAGGCAGAACATGCGCATCGGTCACCCCCATCGCCCCGTCGCCGCCCTCCGGGCGCATCAGACGCGGAGCTGCTTGACCTCCTCGTACGCCTGGTGGACCTTGTTCCGCAAGGACAGCATCAGCCGGAAGGCCGTGTCCGCCTTCTCCGTGGCGAGCAGCACGCCCTCGAGATCGTCGCGCTTGCCGGTCTGGAGGTCCTCGACGGCGGTCGTGGCCTCCTGCTGGAGACGGTTGACCTCGCGGAGGTTCTCCAGGAGCACGTTCTTGAACGACTCGGGCCCCGAGCCGTGCGCGGGCCCCGCGCCCCCGCCGGGCCCGACGGGCTGGTTCGGGCGGATCGGTCCCGCGCCCCCTGCTTGTCCGGCCAATCCGATCGGATCGGTCATGGTCGTTCCTCCGCGCTTACGCGATCAGACGCAGCGCCTGTGCCACCATCGACTTGGTCGCCTCGGCCGCAACAACGTTCGCCTCGTAGGCCCTGGAGGCGAGCATGGCGTTCATCTGTTCTGTCACCGGATCGATGTTGGGCACGTAGATGTACCCGTCCTCGTCGGCGTACATGTTGGTCGGTTCGTACTTGGGCACCGGGGGTGCGTTGTCGAGTTCGATCGAGGCGACATGGACGCCCATGGTCTTGCCCGCGCGCGTCGACGCGGAGGGGTCTCCCGGTGCGAAAACCGGGATCCGGCGCTTGTAGGGGCTGAGGTTGCCGTCCGCATCGAGGATCGTGCCCTTGTTGGCGAGGTTGCCCGCGATCGCCTCCAGGCGGATCCGCTGGGCCACCATGCCGCTGGTCGAGACATCAAGGGCGCCGTACATGCTCGGTCAGACCTCCGTCTGGGTCATGGGAAGGGATCAGGCTCGTTCGGTGATGGCGGCCCGGAGGACGTCCATCTGTGCCCGGATCAGCTCGGACGCAACGCGGTAGACGCCGGTGTTCTCGGCCAGCGCCTGCATCATGCGTTCGAGGTCACGGTCGTTGCGGTCATGGAAGAGGATGTTGCCCGACGTGGTGTCGGGGGTGAGGGTCAGGCGTCCACCGGGGCCGAAGGCGACCTCGCGGCTCGACTTGAGGCCGAGCTTCCCGTGCGCGCCGCCGGTGCGGGCCCGCCGGGCGTCGACGGCCTCGCCGAGTTGCTCCTGGAAGTCCCCAACGGAGACGTCCTTGGGCTGGAAGCCGGGGGTCGAGACGTTGGCGATGTTGTGCGCGATCAGGCGCTGTCTTGCGCCCGCGAAGCGCAGCGTGGCCTCCAGGGAGGGGAGTGCACCGGAGCTGGTCACGTCGTTGATCAGCATCGCCTAGTCCATCGCAAACGCCGGGCCACCCGCGAGAGCGCCCCGTGACGGGGTCAGACCCCCTGCTCGACGAGGTTGAGTTCCTTCCACTTCTTGAGCTTGAGCCCGAGGGTGCGGACCCCGATGCCGAGTGCGGTCGCCGTCTTCTGACGGTGCCCGTTGAAGCGTGCGAGGGTGGCCAGGATGGCCTCGCGCTCGATGTCCTCGAGGGCGCGACCGCCGACCCGGATCGCGTCGGCGGGCATCGGCGCGTCACCCGCAACGGGCTTGGGCTCGATCGAGGCGGCCGCGGCGCCGGGGTGCGATGGCGCAAGCGCCGGCGAGGTCGTGGTGGCCCCTTCGGTCCCGGCGGCGATGCCCGCCATCTCGTGGGACTGAGCCGGGCGGATCAGCCACGGCTCGATCAGCTCGCGGGTGACCTCGTCGTGCGGGCAGAGCACGGCGGCCCGCTCGCAGATGTTCTGGAGCTCACGGACGTTGCCGGGCCAGGCGTATGCCCGGAGCACATCGAGCGCCCCGCCGCCGAGACGCTTGGCGCCCCGACCGTCGCGTGCCGCGATCGCTTGCAGGAAGTGCTCGGCGAGCTCCGGGATGTCCTCGGTGCGGTCGCGCAGCGGCGGGACGTGGATCGGGAGGACGTTGAGACGGAAGAACAGGTCCTGGCGGAACTCGCCCGCGCCCACGGATTTGGGCAGGTCACGGTTGGAGGTGGCGATCACGCGCACGTCCACGCCGATCGAGACGCTCGAGCCGACCCGCTCGAGCGTCCGCTCCTGGAGGACACGCAACAGCTTGGCCTGCACGCGGGTCGAGATCTCGCTGATCTCGTCGAGCAGCAAGGTGCCGTTGTCGGCCAGCTCGAATCGCCCCTTGCGGGTGCGTTCGGCGCCGGTGAAGGCGCCTTTCTCGTGGCCGAACAGCTCGCTCTCGAGCAGTGACTCGCTCAGTGCCGCGCAGTTGACGGCCAGCAGCGGAGCCCCGTCGCGCGGGCTTAGCTCGTGGATCGCCTGAGCGATGACCTCCTTGCCGGCGCCCGACTCGCCGCAGATCAGCACGGTCCCGTGCGACTCCGCGACGGCGAGGATCTGCTCCTTGACGCGTCGCATCGCGGGGGACTCGCCGATCACACGATCGAGCCCGCGCGGGCCGCCATCGACGGGGGCCGGGCCCTCGACGGACCGGCGCAGCACGGCGTTCTCGCGAACCAGCTTGGAGTGCTCGATGGCTCGCTTGACCGAGACAACCAACTCGTCGCCCTCGAACGGCTTGGTGATGTAGTCGAACGCGCCGAGCTTGATCGCGCGGACGGCCGTCTCCACGGTGCCGTAGGCGGTCATCAGCACCACACCGAGCTCGTCATCGATCTCGCGGATGCGTTCAAGGAGTTCGATGCCGCTCATGCCTGGCATCTTCATGTCCGTGACGACCGCATCTGGGCGGCGCTGGGCGATCGACTCGAGGGCGGCACGCCCATCGGGGGCGGTGCAGACCACGAAGCCAGCGCGTTGGAGCGTGGTGCCAACGCTGTCGCGAAGCAGCTCCTTGTCGTCAACGACCAGTACCGTGCTCATCGAGCGTCCTCCTTGACTCGGCGTTGCGCGGCGTCCATGCCGGGATCAGCCGGGAATAGCAGTTCGACTTCGGCGCCCTGGGCGCCCGCGTTCCGTCCCCCACCCTTGCCCTTCCCGGGCTTGATCGTGCGCACGCTGGTGGCGCCGCCGTGGGCGTCCATGATCCGATGCACGATCGCAAGGCCCAGCCCCGTCCCAGACTCGCGCGTCGTGAAGAACG
>JANQQG010000115.1 GCA_028285065.1 Phycisphaerales bacterium | reverse complement strand
GTTGCCGCCGAGGTTGAACGCGCCGCCGTTGAGGACTTCAACGTCCCCGATCACAGGCTGGAACGCCGCGTCGATCAGGCCAACGTCGACCGACGAGATGCTCAGCGACGTGCCGAACTCAGCGTTGACCACCGTCGGGTCCACGCCGTCGTTGTCCAGCACCAGCTCGCCGCCCGTCACCTCGAGATCGATGATGATCTCGATCGACAGAAGCGTCTCGGTCCCGCTGTACTGGTTGAACGTCAGCGCAGTCGTCCAGTCCGCGGCCTGAGGCCCGAACATCTGCATCTGCTCAATCGTCTGGTTGGCGCCGGCGGCAGCCGAAGCCAGCGCGAGAACAACCGCGCCGCCCGCGAGAATCTTGATGTTCATGGTCTCTCTCTCTCCTCCGTAGAGCCTGCGCAGGGTTCCAGCCCACGCGGCGACCCCAATCTATCGTCGTCACCCTCGTCCGCACAACAGCCAACACCTGTCCAGGGTGCTTCTGCGGTAAAATTCTGAGTCACAACCCAGATCAGATCGCCCCTGAGACCACCAAACAGGGGTCTTATCCAACTAGATCCGGGGTTATCCGCATGCAGCGGGCGGATTGAAGAACGCGTTCACGTAGTCGAACCAATCCTGGTCGTTCTCGAACTCGTCGCCGTTGAAGTCCGCCGTCCCCTGCGGCCCTGCGCCGCCGAAGAAGTCGTTCGCCCAGTCAAAGAAGTCCTGGTCGTTCAAGAACCCGTCGCCGTTCCAATCCGCGGGACACACAGGAGCCGCAGTCCGCTCGAACGCGCCCATGTCGACGACGGGCGGCCCGCCGGCCCCCGTATCCACCTTGCCCGGATCGTCCACGACGCGCGCCCCGCCGTCCAGATCCAGCGTGGCCCCTTGCACCAGCAGCGAGTTCCCCGCATCAATCGCCTGCGCCCCCTCCACCAGCCGGAAGTCCCACGCCGGACCCGTCGGATCGACGAACCCTGGCGCCCCCTCGAGGTTCGCCTGGCCGGCCCACCCCGTCCCGATCAAGCAGAACCGAGCCGTCGTCGTCGAGCCGCTCAGATTGACCACATCAACCGGATGCCCCGCCACGATGCAGTTGGTCATCGATGTCATGGCCTGGAACGTGCACACCCCCGGCGCGATGCTCGTCGCCCGGTTCTCGGCGACCGTGCAGTTGACCATCGTCACGACCGCGCTGACCTCGCTCGCCACCCCGCCCCCGAACACGGCGTCGTTGTCGTAGATCAAGCAGCCGATCAGCGTCGGCGCCGCCCCGTTCGTGATCCCGAGGACCCCGCCACCGAGCCCCGCCGAGTTGTGCGCGATCACGCAACGCTCGATGAGCGGGCTCCCCCCGTTGATCACGCCGATCCCGCCCCCACCCTGCGAAGCCGGCTGGCCGGTCGCGGTGTTGAACTCGAACACGCACGCCCGAACCGTCGGGCTCGCGCCGTCGGCGATCAGCATCCCTGCGCCGTTGGGCGCGCTCCCGCCCGTCACCGTGAACCCCTCGACGACGCACGCGCTCGTCTCGCCCGAGTCGCAACGCACCACCGGACCCAGGCTCCCAAGCCCGCTCGCATCGATCGTCGTCACCGACGCCCCGCCCGACGAACGCACGACAACGTCCTTCCCAAGCAGGTCGATCCGCTCCGGATACACCCCGGGCGCAACGACGATCTCATCGCCACCCGTCGCCGCCCCGATCGCCCCCTGGATCGTCGAATGATCACCGGGAACGTTGATCACATCCGCGAACGCGGAACCAGTAACACAAAGGACGCCAACAACAAGCGCGCACGAGCGCACGGATCGCGCAGTTCGCATCGGGAACCTCCACGAAAGCGTGCCACCGGCCCACCATCGCGGGGCACAGTGTTCAAGGCGCCCAGAACGAGCGCCGGTCGTCACGCACATACGTCGCGCCCGCCGCAGGCGTTGCAGCGCCGACGCCAGAAAGACCCCGCGCACGGGCACTCGTGCCGAACGCCCCACGAACGTCGCCCGCAGCCCTTCGCGCACCACACGCGCGTCGCCAACGTCCCTCGCAGGACGCGCCCCCAAAAAACACTCAGCTGTGGATCACACGACCTTCCGAAGCCATCGCGGCCTCGTGGATCGACTCGTGCATCGTCGGGTGCGCGTGCATCGTCACGATCAGCTCTTCCGTCGTCGCCTCGAGACGACGCGCAAGGCTCATCTCCGCGATCAACTCCGTCGCCTGGTACCCGAGGATGTGAGCGCCCAGGATCTCGCCACGCGGCAACCCCCGGATGATCTTCGTCATCCCGACCGTCTGGTGCGCCGCGATCGCCTTGCCAAGAGCCGTGAAGGGGAAGGTGCCGACGTCGTAGTCCTTGCCCTTCTTCAGGCCCTGCTCCTTGAGCTTGTCCTCGGTAAAGCCCACCGAAGCGACCTGCGGGTGGCAGTACGTGCACCCCGGCACGACCGAGTAATCGATCGCGATCGGCTCGTGGTCGAGCTTGCCCGCCCGCCACGCGATCCGCTCGACGCACACGATCGCTTCCTCGCTCGCAACGTGCGCAAGCCACGGAGCCCCGATCACGTCACCCACGGCATACACGCCGTCGAGGTTCGTCTTGTAATCCAGCGCCTCGCTCCGCGTCTCACCGGGCCTGTAGTCGGTCTTGACGTGCGCCCCGGCCATCTCCAGCCCGAGCTTCTCGTCGCACAACCCGTCCGTCCGCCCCGCGACACCGATCGCCAGCAGAACGCGATCGGCGTCGATCGTCTCCTTCTTCCCCTCGTCCGCCTTGCCGTTCTTGAACGGCGCAATCGTCACCTTCACGCCCTTGTCGGTCTTGTCGACCGCAAGCGTCGTGTGCGACGTCTTGAGCTTCATCCCGAGCTTCTTGTAGTGACGCGCAAGCCCCTGGGAGATCTCCGAGTCCTCCACCGGCAGGATGCGATCGAGCATCTCGACGACGGTGACCTCCGTCCCCATCGTGTGGTAGAAGTACGCAAACTCCATCCCGATCGCGCCGGCGCCAACGATCACCAGCTTCTCGGGCTTCTCCTTGTTGTACATCGCCTCGCGAGCGCCCCAGATCCGATCGCCGTCGAACTTCGCGAACGGAAGGTCGCGCGCAACCGAACCCGTCGCGACCACCACGTGGTCCGCCGTGATCGTCTGCGTCGTCTTCCCGGGCTTCGCCGGTGCGCTCGTCAGCTCCTCGTGAACCTCGCACTCCTGCACCTCGACCGTGCAGGGCGACTTCCCCTTGCGACCGCTCGTCAGCTTCGCGTTGCCGACGATGTGGTCCACCTTGTTCTTCTTCAGAAGGAAGGCGACCCCGCCGTTGAGCTTGCCCGCAACGTCACGCGAGCGCCCGATGATCTTGTCCCAATCCAGCCCCACGTCCCCCTTGATCTTCAGCCCCCAGTACGAATCGTCCTTGAGCTTCTCGGTCAGCTCCGCGTTCGCAAGCAGGCTCTTCGACGGAATGCAGCCCCAGTTCAGGCACACCCCGCCAAGCTTCGCCCGCTCCACGCAAGCAACCTTGAACCCGAGCTGAGCCGCCCGGATCGCCCCCACGTACCCGGCCGGTCCACCGCCGATGACGACGACGTCGTAGTGCTTCTTGTCCGCCACGTGCTGCCCCGTGTTAGGTGAAAATCAGGTGTTCACAGGTCACGAGCGGCAGTATAGGACCCCACCCGCCACCC
>JANQQG010000109.1 GCA_028285065.1 Phycisphaerales bacterium | reverse complement strand
ACACACCAGCGAGCCGTCCTTCCGGATGGCTCGCTGTCGTTTTGGATCCTCCGCGCTCTGTTCCGCTACGGCGTCCGATCCGAGTCGATCACGCCCGCCTCCGTCGCGGCCTCCACGAACGTCCCGCGCGCAAGGTCCTTCGCAACATTCGGGAACGTCAGCACGCGCCCGTGCGCGACGCAGTAGACGCCGGGCGCCAAGACGCCCGTCGCGAAGATCGCCTCCGTCAGGTTCTGCAGCGCGTCCGACTTGGTCATCTCGAACGGACGCATCGCGCCCGTCAGGATGATCGGAACCGCCGGGTCCGGCAGGTCCGCCAGGATGCGCCGACCCGTGACGGCCAGGGTGTCCGTCCCGTGCAGGATCACGACGCCGCTGGTCGGCGGGTCGGTCGGCAGGCTCTTGTCACCACCCGCGAGGCGCACGCCCTCGACGATGCGCGTGCGATCTGCGTCGGTCAGGTCCAGCGAGTCCTTGCTCATCAGCTCGAGCGTGTGCACGTCGGTCTCGATCAGGCGCAGGCGCTCGAGGATGTTGCCGACGATCGAGCGTCTGTTGGAGAGTTCGCCGGAGCGCTCGTCGTAGACCTTCTCGATGGTGCCGCCGGTTGTGATCAGGGTGACGTGACGCATGCAAGGGCCTCTGGGGGCTCGAAGAGGAGGGGATCTTGGGGCCACCTACAATAGTCCGCCATGGGGGCCAAGCGTCTTTTCGGGTTCGTGCTGCGCGACGACGAGGTCGAGGCTGCGCACGCGCCGCCCGAGGCCGCCCCGCCGGACGACCGGTTCATCCCCGTGCGCGCAATCGACCTCGTCCGCGCGATCGAGGAGGACCCCGACGCCTTCGCCGGCGCCGGCGAATGGGCGGCGGACATCGAAGAGGCCATCCGCGACATCGCCGAGCAGGAGGCGACCAGCCTCGAACGCTCCGTCGCCGAGCTCTACGCCGAGTTCAACCCCGACCGCGACACGGTGCAGCTCGACTGCCCGATCCCGCCGGACGTGCGCATGCACGACCTGGCAACCCTCGCGTCGTACCTGCTTATCAAGGCCAACTTCGTCAAGCTCAGCGACGTCCAGATCGAGGAGGCGCTCAGCACCGCCAACAGCCACGGCCTCCGCGTCCGCGTCGACCACGATATGGTCGAACGCCTCGACCTCTGGGTCAGAGGACGCGCCACCACAACCAGACGACGGCGCACCATCCGCAGACCCTGGCGCGGCGTCCCCATGACCCTCGATGTCTTCCAGCGACTCGTCGTCGTCGGACGCCTCGCGGGCGAACACCACGTCTTCTTGAAGCTCTTCCGAGAGATCCCCGTCGCCGACATCGAGGCCCTGCTCCCCCATGCCGAGGTCGCGCCCACCTGGTGGGACCGCATCAAGGTCTGGGGAGGCGGCGCGGGCGCCTTCGGCGGCGTCGGCATGAAGCTCCTCCAAGGCATCGCGCTCACAGGAGCCGCGTTCGCGACGTTCCTGTGGCTGGTCATCAGCGCGTGCGTGCTGATGGCCGTACGCACGATCCTCGGCTACAAGCGCACGCGCACGGCCCGCGACTGGCAGCGCACGCGCCACCTCTACTTCCAGAACATGGCCAACAACGCCGGCGTGGTGCACACGCTTGTCGCCCTGCTCTCCGGCGAAGAGGTCAAGGAGGCGCTGCTGGCGTACGTCTTTTGCCGAATGCGCACCGACGCCGACGACGGCCAAGCGCCGGGCGCCGACGATCTTCGCACGCAGGTCGAGTCATGGATCAACCGCCGCTTCGGGCGCGAGATGATTTTCGACGTCGACGACGCGATCGAGACGCTCGAGCGTCTGGACCTCTTCGCCGACCGCGGGCGCCTGGAGGTTGTGGACCCCGACGAGGCGCTGCGCCGCCTGCACGAGCACCGCAAGGGGCGCAAGTCGTGGCGGTACCACCACGAACAGGCCGAGGCGATGGCCGGCGCGTAGCGGGGTATGCTCTTGCGTTGCGTGTTATGAGGAGGACCGATCGATGCAGCAGGTCAAGTTGTTCTTCGGTGTCGAGAATCGCCCCGAGGACCTCGAGCGAGACGTCAACGCGTTCCTCGCCGAGACCGGCGCCAGGTGCGTGAACATCTTCGGCAACATCGCCCCCCAGACGCCCGGCACCGGTGCGGGCGATGCCGAGCGCGTGACCTCGACGAGCAGGCGCTTCGCCCCCAGCGACGTCTTCCTCTGCGTCGTGTACGAGAAGTAGGGGTCCTGCGGCCGGCAGGGGTGGGGGGACCCGCCAGGGCCGAGCAGCGGACGTGGGCACCCACTCATGGATCGGATCCGCCTGTTCCAACCGACGGTGGCCGGCGATCGTGCCGACTAAACTCCCGCTTCGGCCCCGATGCCCCGGGGCCGGCACGGAGATGCCACCGCGATGAGCAGCAACCCCACCTCGACCAACGGCGCAACCCCCGTCGCCCCCAGCGGCGGACGCCCGACCTTCGCGCGCGACGCCTGGATCGCCTACTTCTCCATGGAGATCGGACTGGATCGAAGGATCCCGACCTACTCCGGCGGGCTGGGGATGCTCGCGGGCGACCACCTCCGGGCCGCAGCGGACCTCGGCGTCCCGATGGTCGGCGTGACGCTGCTCTACCGCAACGGCTACTTCCGCCAGTCGCTCGATGCCGACGGACGCCAGACCGAGCAGCCCGTCTCCTGGGACGTCGATGAGAACGTGCAAGCGCTGGACGTGCGAACGGCCGTCAAGATCGAAGGACGCGATGTCGTCATCCGCCCGTACCGCTACGACGTCGTCGGCGTGCGCGGCCACGTCGTGCCCGTCTTCCTGCTCGATACGGACCTTGACTCGAACACCGAAGAGGACCGGGAGATCACGCGATCGCTCTACGCCGGTGACACGCGCCACCGACTCATGCAGGAGATCGTCCTCGGCATCGGTGGCGTGCGCATGCTCTGGGCCCTCGGCCTCGAGAAGATCCACCGCTACCACATGAACGAGGGCCATGCCTCGCTGCTCGTGCCCGAGCTGATCCGCCGGCGCGCCGACCGCGAGGGCCTGCTCCCCGATGACCCGGCCGTCCGCCGCTGGGTCGGCGACCAGTGCGTCTTCACGACCCACACGCCCGTCGACGCGGGGCACGACCGCTTCGAGCCCGAGCTTGTGCGTCAGGTCGTCGAGCCGACGATCGCCAGCATCTGCGCCGCCGAGCGCTACCACGACGGGGGCGACGTCGAGAACAAGCTCAACATGACCCTCCTCGGCGTCAACGACACCCGCTACATCAACGGCGTCGCACGCCGCCACGCCGAGGTCTCGCGCGACATGTTCCCGGGGCACGAGATCCAGTCGATCACGAACGGCGTGCACGCCGCGAGCTGGGTCTCCGAGCCGCTCGCCGCGCTGTTCGACAAGGAGCTCCCCGGGTGGCGCGGGGACAACTTCGCCTTCCGCGAGGCGCAGTACCTCCCGCTCGACGCGCTCATGGAGGCGCGCAACGCCTCACGCAAGCTCCTGATCGATCACATCAACAAGGAAGCCGACGGACGCTTCGACCCCGAGGCCTTCACCATCGGCTTCGCGCGTCGCGCCACGGCCTACAAGCGCGCCGACCTGCTCTTCTCCGACGTCGAGCGCCTCCGCAAGATCGCGCGCCAGGTCGGGCCCTTCCAAGTCGTCTACGCCGGCAAGGCACACCCCGCCGATGAGTCCGGCAAGACGCTGATCAAGAACGTTGTCGAGGCGATGAACAGCCTTGGTGCCGATGTCCGATGCGTCTTCCTGCCGAACTACGGGTTCGACCTCTGCCGCCTCCTGGTCGGCGGCGTCGACGTCTGGCTCAACAACCCGCAGCCCCCGCTCGAGGCCTCCGGCACCAGCGGCATGAAGGCCGCCCTGAACGGCATCCCCTCGCTCTCCACGCTCGACGGCTGGTGGCTCGAGGGCTGGATCGAGGGCGTCACCGGCTGGGCCATCGGCGAGGACGACTACAAGCCCGGACAGAAGCTCGATCAGCTCGCGCACGCGGACCCGGACATCCGTGCGGCACACGCCGAGTCGATGTACACGAAGCTCGAGTCGAGCATCCTCCCGCTGTTCCACAACGACCCCAGGGGCTTCGCCCAGGTCTCGCGGAACGCGATCGCGATCAACGGCTCCGCCTTCAACACGCACCGCATGGTCGAGCAGTACCTGACCCGCGCCTACGCGTCGAACGTCCGGTCGTAGCTACTCCGCCTCGCCGCAGCGCTCGACACACCAGTCGATCGCATCAACGAGCTCCGTCGGGTGCGAGATGTGCACGTTGTGCCCGACGCGGGCGAGCGACTCCACGTGGACGTCCGCGTTGGCGAGCGCCCCCTCGAGTGCGCGCACGGTCCCGTCGTGCGGACAGACCGGATCCCACGTCCCGTGCACCACGCCGACCGGGCAGGCGACATCGGCCAGAGCCCCAGCCGCACGCAGCGAGCGGTTCTCGTCGGTCAGCGCGAGCAACTCTGCGTTGCCGACGGCCCACGGGGTGGGGACGACCGGTGAGATCGCGTCGATCGCCTCGCGCAGCCACACGCTGTCCTTCATGTCTGGGTCGCATGCGCCGGCGCCCACGACAACACCATCGACCAACTCAGGCATGGCCGCGGCCGCGCGCACGACGATGGGGCCGCCGAATGAGTGCCCGACGAGGACGACCGGCGCATCGCTGTCAAGCAGCGGACGCAGGGATTCCGCGTGCGCGAGGAGGGACGTCTCGACGCCGGCGCTGGAGTTGCCGTAGCCAAGGCGATCGACCACGTAGACCTCGTACCCGTCGAGCTGATCCTCGGCGCCCGAGAGGAAGTGGTCCCAACTGGTCGCGTCGGCGGGTGCGCCGTGCACGAGCACGACCCGCCCCACGGGGTTCGCCGGCGCCGCGTGCACGCGGTACGCCAGCGTGCGCCCATCCGCGAGCGTGACGCGCCGGTCCGTCGTCGAGGTCTGGTTCTCGACGACGACGAACGTGATCCCGTACCCGACGACAAGCGTCAGGACGGTGAAGAAGACGACTTTGCACTTGCGCTCCCAGAGCCAGCCAAGGCCCCGGCGCACAACGCCCGGTTGTTTGGTGTCCATGTGCTCGTGGTTGGGAGTCGGGGGACGCCGATTTCGTCAGCGCTCCAGCGGCGGCACACCCCACAGCCCATGCGTCGCGATCTCGATCGAGTTCCCCGCGGGATCGCGGAAGTAGATCGAGCGCCCTGGCGTCGGCCCGGGCTTCTCGTGCCCGCTCTCGCCGGGCCAGTCGATCTCGGACTCGATCCCGATGCCGAGCTCGACGATGCGCGCGCGCCACGCGTCGAGATCATCATCGTGCGCGAGGAATGCCATGTGCCCCGGCCCCCGCGCGCCGTGACGCGGGATCGGTGAGCCGCCGACATGCACCTGCACGCTGGAGGTCTTGTCCGGCTTGAAGATCAGAAGGAGCCCACGCCCGCAGCGAAAGAAGACATCCCGATCGGGGTCGTACGAGACGACCTCGAATCCGAAGAGGCTCGTGAAGAAGTCCCGCTCAGCCTCCAGGTCGTCGGCGTAGAGGACCGTCTCGAGGATCCCGTCCAGGGGTGGGGGAGATGAAGCGTCCATGTGCGCATGGTACCGCGCGGGTAGCATCTGGCCGGAGGCGCAGGGCATGGGTGCAGGCGGAGACGTGGACCGGTACGTGAGCGAAGCCCCCGATGCGATCCGGCCCGAGGTCGAGCGCATCCGCGCACTGATCCGCGCCGAGGCGCCCGACCTCGTCGAGCAGATGGGGCCCAACGGGTTCTGCATCTACACGAGAGACGACGAGTGGCGCTGCGGCTTCGCCCACCGCACCAAGGGACCCATGCTCTACGTCATGGCGCAGGGAGTCCTCGACAAGCACGACGACACGCTCGGGCGCTTGCGATCCGGCAAGTCGTGCGTCGAGTGGAGGGCGTCCAAGACGCTCACGCTCGACGAGCTCCACGACCTTGCGCGGATCATGATCCGTGAGGCGGCTCGCTAGCTGAGTCGTCGCTTCCGGACAGTTGTCCCCAGCGGCGCTGCATCACCAGGAACGTGAACGACGCCGACCACGTCACCAGCACCAGGCCCGTCAGCGCCTCGCAGGCGACCAGCAGGCGCAGCGGGCCCGTCGGCGTGATGTCCCCGAATCCGACCGTGGTGTAGACGATGCCCGAGAAGTACCCGCTGTCATCGAACGAGCCGTTGTAGTCGCCGTCGAGCGTGCCGATGCGCGTGTCGAACAGCGCGTGGAGCACCTGGTAGCCCGCGCCGAAGATCGCGATCTCCACAATGTGCGTGACGATCAGCGCGAGCAGTGTCGCGATCATCATCAGGCGGATCGACCGGATCGGGCGGACGATCCGGCGAGCGATCAGGCGCAGGGCCTCCATGTGGATGACCACGCAGGCCGAGATCAGGACGATGACCGCGACCATGATCGGCCAGGATGTCAGATCCTGCGCGCTCTGGACGCTGTCGGGCATCCCGTCAGCGTACCGGCGCGACTAGAAGTCCGCCTCGAGAACAATGCGGTACCGGGCCTTGCCGTCGCGGAGGTGCTGGAGCGCATCGTTGACCTTGCTCATGGGGAAGGTCTCCGTGACGGGCTCGACCTTGTGACGCGCGCAGAAGTCCAGCATCGTCGCCGTCGTCGCGGGGCTGCCCAGCGGCGTCGCCGAGATCGCACGCTGCGTGAACATCAGGTCGAACACGCCGACAGGGATCGGCTCCGCCACGGCCCCGACGAAGTGCAGCTTGCCCTTGGGCGCGATCGTGTTCAGGTACGCCTGCCAGTTCAGCGGGACGTTCACAGTGATGAGCAGGAAGTCGTAGCGCCCCGCCTCGCCCTCGATCGCGCTGTCGTCACGGCTGTTGACGGTGCGGTGCGCGCCGAGGCGCTTCGCCTCCTCGACCTTCGACGCGCTGGACGTGAACGCGGTCACCTCGCAGCCCCACTTGTTGAGGAACGCGAGCGCCATGTGCCCGAGCCCGCCGATGCCGACCACGCCGACACGATCGGTCGGCTTGATCCCGAGCTGGACGATCGGATTGAAGACGGTAATCCCGCCGCAGAACAGGGGGCCCGCCTTCGCGCCATCAACGCCATCGGGAAGCGGGACGCACCACTCGCTCGAGCAGCGGACACGGTCGGCGAACCCGCCGTAGCGCCCGACGATCGTCTGCTCGCGTGTCGCGCACAGGTTGTGGTCCCCGCCCATGCACTGGGCGCAGTGCATGCAGGACTTGCTGAACCAACCCAGCCCGACGCGCTGGCCGATCTGAAGGTGATCGACGTGCTCGCCCTTGGCGTCGACGACGCCGGAGACCTCGTGCCCCGGCACGAACGGGTACTCCGCCATGCCCCAGTCGTTGTCGAGCATCGAGAGATCCGAGTGACAGATCCCGCAGTGCGTGACGCGGATGTCCACCTTGTGCGCGCCGAGGTCGGGAAGGTCGTACTCAAACGCGGACAACTCACCGCCCGCTTCCCGGGCGGCGTAGGCGTGAACGGTCGCTCCCATGACTGCCTCCTCGTGTGCGTCTGCCTGAATCAGCCGAACCGGTTCTCGAACACGACCTCGCTCAGGGGCAGCTGCCCCGGCTTGGGCCAGGGCTCCTTCGTCCCCTTGCCGATCGCGATCATCGGGCCGATCACATGATCCGACGGCAGGTTGACCAGCTTGGCCACGGCCTCGTGCTCGAACCCGATCATCGGGCACGACTGGTACCCCATCGCGGTGGCCGCGAGCATGAGCGTCATCGCGGCCATCCCGATCGAGCGCTGCGCCTCGTCGTGCTGCAGTTGCTCCTTGCCCTCGTGGAACGGGCCCATCCAGCCAACGAGCAACTCCGCGACCTCGCTGGGCGCGTTCTTCCAGTAGCGCTCGGGGCTCTTCTTCCACGCGTCCTTGTCCGCCGTGATGAGCACCAGGAGCGACGCGTCGGTCATCTGCGCCTGGTTCATGCCGAGCTCGCGGACTTTGGCGCGCGTCGCCGGGTCCTTGATGACGACGAAGCGCCAGTGCTGGATGTTGAAGCTCGTCGGCGACTGGATCGTCGTCGTCAGCAGCTTCTCGACCTCGTCATCGGTCAGGCGGTGCTCGGCGTCGAAGTGCTTGACGGCCCGGCGCGCGTTGATCGCTTCGAACGTGTCCATTGGTCTGTTCTCGCATGATGCCCGCCGGAGCCGAGGCGAGCAGGGTGGTGGGGGGTTGTTGTTCAAACGGAGGTTCAGCCAGCGTATTCCATCCGCCGATCCGCTGCCGCTCTGTAGACTCAATGCGGACATGTCCGTCGAGCTTCGCCCAACCTTTAGCCTCGAGACCGAGCGCGCGCCCGACGACGTGATCGCATCGCTGCACGCGGCCTTCGACCGATCAGAGGGGTCGGAGGCGCCTGGGCTCGACGCCCGCTGGGCGGGCCCGCACCTGCTCCTGGGCCACGTCAAGGTCGCGCGACGGGCCTGGTCGCCCTGGCTGCACATCGACGTGCATGAGGCGGACGAGAACGACAGGGGCTCGCGCATCAGCGCACGCTTCAGCCCGCACCCCAACCTCTGGACCTGCTACGCGCTCACCTATCTCGCCCTCGGCTCGCTCGCCATCTTCGCCGCATGCTTCGCCGGTGCGCAGATGTTCCTCGGCCACAGCCAATGGGCATGGTGGATCGTCCTGGCCTCACTGCTGATCGCGCTCGGCATGTGGGTCGCGGCCATCATCGGCCAGCGCGCCGCCCACGATCAGATGATCGACCTGCGAACACGCCTCGAGGAAGCCGTCGGCAGACCGTCCACGTGATCAGCCGCCGGCGGCCTTCGCGTCGAATCCCTGCTCGCTGAGGGCTTTGAGAACGGCGTCTCGGTGATCGCCCTGCAGTTCGATCACCGGCTCACTGTCACCCTTGCGCTTGCCCTTGTTGCCCTGAACGACCGCACCCCCGGTGCCGAGCCTGGACCGGAAGGCCTTGAGCATCGCGGCGAGGTCGTTCGCGTTCGGGTCGAGCCCCGTGATGACGGTCATGAACTTGCCGCGCCGCTTCTCGCGGCGCACGCGGACACGCTGATCCCGTGGGAGCAGCACCCTCCCATCGGACCCGCGCGGGCAATCGCACTCGCCATGCGGCTTCCCGCAGTGCTCGCACGTAACGGGTCGTTCCAGCGGTGTTCCCGCGAAGAGTCCGGACATGCGTGACGGTATGCCTTCGTTCCTGGGGGTGGGGGGGAGCGGGGG
>JANQQG010000080.1 GCA_028285065.1 Phycisphaerales bacterium | reverse complement strand
CGCCAACGGACGCTCCGTCGAAGAGATCCGCGAGTACCTCGGCGTCGATTCGCTGCACTACCTCTCGCTCGACGGGCTGCTCTCCTGCGTCCACGGGAGCCCGCAGGACTTCTGCACCGCCTGCTACAGCGGTGACTACCGAATCGACATCGAGAACCCGGTGACCGAGCAGGACATCACGGGCGACCAGCTGCGCATGTTCTCCTGAGAGGCCGCGCCGTTCCTGTGTTCGGGAGCGTTTTCGCCGGTTCAGCCGGTGCCCGTGCGCGCGCTACGATCGCACGATGTCCGCACGAGAACCCGCCCTGCTGACCCTCGCCCACTCGCCCGATTCGGATGACCTGGTCATGTGGTGGCCGCTCACCGGAATGCACGGTCCGGACGGGCGTGCGATCGAAGGTGAGCTTGGACGCCCGGCCATCGAGTCAGACCGATTCGCGTTCCGGACCATCGCGGAGGACATCCAGGAACTGAACCGGCGCGCAATCGAACGCGCCGACTACGACATCACCGCGATCAGCGCCCACACGTACCCACACGTGCGTGAGCGCTACGCCATCACGAGTTGCGGCGGTTCATTCGGTGAGGGCTACGGACCCAAGGTCGTCGTACGTGACGACTCCAACGTGCGCACGACCGAGGACCTCGCTTCCCGGAACACACGCATCGGCGTCCCGGGCATGAACACGACGGCCATGCTCGTCTTCGGGCTCATGATGCGACGCCACGACGCGGACTGGGACCCCGATGCGCGCTGCGCGCCGATGCGATTCGACACGATCGTCTCGAGCGTGCTCGACGAGGAGACCGACGCCGGGCTGCTCATCCACGAAGAGCAGTTGCTCGCCGAGGATCGCGGCCTCCGCGTGATCGCCGACCTCGGGCAGTGGTGGGCCGAGCACGGCGCGGGACCGCTCCCCCTCGGGCTCAACGTCATCAAGCGCGACCTCGACGAACGGTTCGGACCCGGCGCCATGGCCGAGGTCGCGTCGTTGCTGACGGCCTCGATCCGTCTCGCGCGCGAGCGCGCGTCCGACTCGCGTCACTTCCTGCTCCTGCACGCCGAGGACCGTCCGGAATGGCGTGACGATGCGCTCGTCGACGAGTACCTGGCCCGTTATGTCTCGGCGTCTGCCGCCGACATGGGCGATGCCGGAGCCGGGGCGATTCAGGACCTCCTGATCCGGGGAGCGGAGGCCGGATTGTCGCCTCACCCGGGTGAGGTCGACGTAATCCGGACTTAGTCGTCAAGTTTTGGAATGTGTTCGGGTGGGAATCTCACATTTTGGCATGATCTGACGGGATCCAAGCAACACCGCTTGCCCGTTCCGTGCGAACAGGAACACTGACAGGGCCAGTTCTGGCCGATTGTGGGGAGCCGAGGTGTTCTTGCCTCGGTTGCTTGCTCGTCTCAGCGTCCCGGAAGGAGCAGAACCGATGGATCGTGGCTCTCGTCGTCGCAGGCGTCGCCTCATTGAGGCAACCTGGGTTGGTGGCATCGTTCTCCTCTCCGCGGGCGTCGCGGTCGCCCTCGACCCGATCGAGACGACGAAGAACGACTTCTTCACCGCCGGCACGCAGCCCAACACGATCGTCGCCGGGCTCGCGCCCGCCAACGACCTGTGCATCTTCTGCCACGCCGATGAGAACGAGGACGGCGACGTCGGTGACCTCGCCAAGCCCTACGAGGGCTGGCACGCCTCGATGCACGGGCAGGCCGCCCGTGACCCCGTCTTCCACGCGGCCGTCGCGATCGCGAACCAGGATGCCGAGAACGCCGGCGAGCTCTGCCTGCGTTGCCACGCCCCGATGGGCTGGTACCAGGGTCGCTCGGACGCGCCGGACGGCTCGTCGCTGATCCCGTCAGACCTCGAGGGCGTCAGCTGCATCGTCTGCCACCGCGCCGTCGATCCCGAGATCACCCCCGACGACGCACCGCCCGCGATGCCTTGGGGACCGGGCAACAACCCGACCGACCCGCAGATCCTCGGCGACATCCTGCTTCCTGACGGCGTGCCGAGCCACGGCCCGCACAACGGCTCGCTCGTCCTCGACCCGTACGACAACCGTCGCGGCCCGTTCGACCTCGACGCCGACTGGGGCGGCTTCTTCCCGTTCCACTCGTTCCGCGAGTCGCCCTTCCACCGCACCGCGCGCATGTGCGCCGCCTGCCACGATGTCTCCAACCCCGCGTTCACCAAGCAGCCCGACGGCACCTACGCCCTGAACGCGCTCGACACCCCCGGCCCGAGCAACAAGTACGAGCAGAAGGCCGAGCAGCGCACCTTCAGCGAGTGGGCTCAGAGCGCCTTCGCGCTCGGCCCGATCGACCCCGCCGGCGACGGGCGCTTCGGCGGCACGATGACCGCCGTGAGCACCTGCCAGGACTGCCACATGCCGCAGCTGACCGGTCAGGACTGTGCGATCGATCCTCCGGTCCGTCCGGACCTGAAGATGCACACCTGGAACGGCGCCAACTCGTGGGTCCTCCGCGCGATCGACTCGATCTACCCGCGTCAGGACGTCTTCAATGGCACCACCGGCGAGCTCGAGACCGTCGGCACCCGCCTCGGTGACGGCGAGATCGATGCCGCCGAAGCACGCACCAAGCAGATGCTCGCCGACGCCTCGGACCTCGAACTGTTCGTCAACAACTCGACGATGACGGCACGCGTCATCAACTACACCGGCCACAAGCTGCCCACCGGATACCCCGAAGGCCGGCGCATGTGGGTCAACGTGAAGTACTTCGATCGTGGCGGCACGCAGATCTCAGAGCTCGGCGCCTACGACGAGGGCACCCAGACCCTCGATGAGTCCGGGACCAAGGTCTACGAGGTCAAGGCCGGCATCGACCAGGCAGTCTCCAACGTCACGGGCATCCCCGTCGGCGAGACCTTCCACCTCGTGCTGAACAACGTCGTGCTTTTCGACAACCGCATCCCGCCGATGGGCTTCACCAACGCGAACTTCGAGGCCGTCCAGGCGGCCCCGGTCGGCTACGCGTACCCCGACGGCCAGCACTGGGACGACACCGACTACAGCATCCCCGCCGGTGCCTACCGCGCCGAGGTGCGCGTCCTCTACCAGACGACCACCCGCGAGTACATCGAGTTCCTGCGCGACAACGCGCTCGACGGCTCGGGCACCATCGCGTACAACCTCTGGGTCGCATTCGACGGCGATCAGCGCTGCGAGATGGACTTCGCCCAGACCACCTTCACCGACTGCCCCTGCGACTGGAACGTCGACGGAAACCTCAACGACCAGGACTTCTTTGACTTCGTCAACGCGTTCTTCGACGCCGGCACCTCGCACGACTACAACGCCGACGGCAACAGCAACGACCAGGACTGGTTCGACTTCGTCAACTGCTTCTTCGGGCCGCCCCTGGAGTGCAACTAAGAGGCGACGGTGTCAGGATCCGCTCCCGTCCCCTACGTGGACGGCGCGGATCGCGGCCAGCAGCGGGATCTCAGAGCGCATCCGATCTTCCTCGGCGCTGCGTGCGCCGGGCTCGCTGCGCCTGCGGCTCGCCCATTCCTCGATCCGATCGACCGGAAGCCCTGCCTTCCCGAGCGCGCTGACGTACACGCCGAGAGGCCTGTGGAACGTGACCGTCCGCTGCGCGTCCGCGCCCGCGCCGGCCCCCGGGCGCATGTCGATCTCGGACGCGCTCTGAGAGAGGTACGCGTCCACCCTCCGGTACTGCGCCTCGTGGGCGTCGTCCCACCCCCATGACGTGCGCTTCGGCGAACGGAACGCCGGGTGCAAGAGCACGAGCACCGCCCGCCCGCCGGGACGCAGTCGCTGAGCGATTCCCTTGAAGACGTCCTCGAGCGGATCGATGTTCATCAGCGCCATCACGCAGATGCACGCATCGAACTCGCCGAGCCCTGGATCCAGCCGACGCGCATCGCCCGTCTCGAAGCTGACGCGATCGCCGAGCATCGCCGATCGCCGACGGGCAATCTGAACCAGCGACTCGGCCGCATCCACGCCCACCACACTCGCATCAGGCTGCGCATCGGCGATGGCGCGCGTCACGATCCCCTGCCCGCAGGCGAGGTCCAAGATGCGCTCGCCCGGCGCGGGACCCAGCAGACGCAAGACGCCCGGGATGATCAACTCGTCGTAGTGATCCGAACGGCGCTCTTCGAGCAGCGTGTCGTACCAACCTGCCACCTCGTTCCACGACGTATCGCCAGGCCCTCCCGCACGCTCCGCCCTGGGCGCTGGCGCCGCAGCCGGAGAGGGCTCAGCCTGCGCTGCACCATCGGCGCCTGTTGGCTCAGCCTCGCGCTGCGGCGTCGACGGGCTCTCAGCGCGCGCAATCTCCGAGGTCTCGGCCGGAGTCTCAGGCCGGGTGCTCTGTCTGGGCGATGGGGGGGGAGCGAGGGGTGGGGGGGGTGGGGGGGCGAGGAGTTCGTCCGCCTCCCTGTCGCTCGGTGCGTCGTCGCTCGGTGATGCCGGCGGCTCCAGGCCCAACGCCCGCCAGAACAGCGCCGGCGGATCTTGCACGAACCGCCCCGCACGGCGTGTCGTCGGGTGGTCGAACCCGAGCTCCGTCAGGTGCAGCATCGTCCGACCGGGGTCGCTCGTGTCTTCGCCCTCTGGCGGCTGCTCGCCGAGGATCGGGCAGCCCAGTTCGCTCAGCGCCGCGCGGACCTGCGCCTCCCATCCGCCGCGCGGGCGGACCTGCACGAGTGATCGTCCGCTCCCGCTGGCGATGACGCGCACGTGCGTGATGACGCTCTTGCCGTTCTTCGACGCCTGGTGGGTCAGTGTCTCGCCGACCGGGGCCGGTGCGCCCTCGACGACGGCATGGAACGCGCGGTGCACGCGCCCGGTCCGGAAGGGAACGTCCAGCGCCTCGATCGCCCGGCGCGAGCGCGCGACGACGATCAGCCCCGAGACCTCACGCTTGAGGACGTTCAGCGCCGCCATCTTCGGCGTCGGGCGTCCCTTGTCACGATCGCCCCCTCGTCGGTCGCGGCGCTGGTGGCGGGCGCCAGGCTCGAGGACGTCGCGCAGACGCTCGACCAGCGAGCGCCCGGGCTGATTCGGGTTCGCGACCGTCGCCATGTGCGCTGGCTTGGTGACGACCAGCAGGTCCCGGTCCTTGTGCAGGATCCGGATCGACGCGGGCAGCGTCGGCCCCTGGCGTCGACCCTGCGGGCGCGGACCGCCCCCCGGCCCCTTGACCGGCCTCGGCTGCGACGGCGCGCGAGGCGGGCGCCCCGGGCGGCCCGAGTCGTCCCGGCTTCGTCTATTGGGTTGACGAGGCTGCCGCGCCATCGGACCTCCTGCTACGCCGTTCGCTGAGCTGCCCGACGAGCCACCCCGCAAAGTCGGCCTTGGCGATCGGTCCCGGCGTCTGGCTGACCACCCCCCCGGGGCCGACGAGCCACGCCTCGATCGTGGACGCGTCCATGGTCTTCAGCGGATTGGCCACGATCAGGTCCAGCCCTTTCCGGGCCAGCTTCGACTCGGCCGACGCCATCAGCTCGTCGCGCGGCTCCAGGGCGAAGCCAACCAACAACTGCCCGAGGCGTCGACGGCTCGCGCAGGAGGCGACCAGGTCGGGCGTGGGCTCCAGGGCCAGGCTCATCTCCTGGCCCGTCCGCCTCAGCTTGGCGTCCTCCCCGGCAGGGCGGGCAGGGCGGTAGTCCGCGACCGCCGCAGCCATGATCAGCACGTCACAGGCCGGGAAATGCCGGTCCAGGAGCACCCGAAGGTCGTCCGCTGTTCGGAACCGGTGGAGGTCGACCCGCGAATCCGTTGGTTCCAGGGCGCTTGGGCCAAGCAGGAGCGTGGTTTCCCACCCAAGACCGCTCGCGGCGTCGGCGAGTTCGACGCCGACCCGCCCGGATGAGCGATTCCCGATGAACCGCACGGCATCGATCGGCTCGTGGGTCGGTCCGGCCGTGATCAGCACACGCGTCAAACCATGACTCCTTCCCTGCCCCGCACCGTCCCGCCCCAGAGCCCCAGCGGCTTCTGCGCGGTCGGAGGCGGCGGTGTCGGCGCGATGATAGGGGGGGCCGTCTCGCGGATTGATGCAGAACGCCGGGTGGCCCATAATCGAGTGATGGCAGGGGCTTGTGCGTTCCGACGCGGGATCCGCTCCGCCGGTAGGATCTCCGCCCCCCGAAGGGAGAGGTGACTCGGCCCATGGCTCGATCGCGCAAGAAGCTCGGTGACATCCTGATCGGGTGGGGGGTCTGCACCGCCGAGCAGATCGACAAGGCCACGCAGGACGCCAAGTCCACGGGCAAGCGCCTGGGCGACGTCATCGCCGAGGCCGGCTACGCCAACCAGGAACAGGTCACCAAGGCCCTGGCAAACCAGTTCGGCCTCGAGTACGTCGACCTCAACGCCGACGGCATCGGCGACCAGGTCGACATGAGCCTGATCCCCCAGGACCTGATCAAGAAGCACCTCGTGCTCCCGCTGACCAAGACCAACGGTCGCCTCCAGCTGGTGATGCACGACCCGATGGACATCGAACTGCAGGACATGCTCCGCTTCCGCCTCAACATGGAGGTGGATCCCAAGCTCGCGTCACGCACGCAGATCCAGCAGTTCATCGAGACCAAGCTCGGCCAGCCGCGCATGGTCGCGCCCGAGGAGTCGCTCGTCACCGAGTCGATCGACCGGACGATCGACCGCTCGGTGGACCGCTCGGTCGACAAATCGATCGACGTCGCCGGCGACGACGCCCCGATCGTCAAGCTCGTCAACCGGATCCTCACCGAAGCCGTGAAGATGCGTGCCTCAGACATCCACGTCGAGCCGTTCGCGGACCGCATCCGCCTGCGCTACCGCATCGACGGCGTCTGCATCGAGCGCGACAACCTGCCCAAGCGCATGCAGAACTCCCTGCTCTCGCGCCTCAAGCTGATGTCCGGCGTGAACATCGCGGAGAAGCGAGTCCCGCAGGACGGACGCATCAAGATCCCCGTCGACGAGGACCAGGTGGACTTCCGTGTCTCCGCCTGCCCCGTCTACCACGGCGAATCGGTGGTGCTCCGTATCCTCCGCCCCGACTCGGTGCGCATCGGCCTGGTCAACCTCGGCTTCGAGGAAGACAACCTCGAGATCTTCAACAGGATCATCCGGCGCCCCAACGGGATCTTCCTCGTCACCGGCCCCACGGGTTCGGGCAAGACGACGACCCTGTACTCAGCGCTGGACGTGCTCAACCAACCCAACCGCAAGATCATCACGGCCGAGGACCCCATCGAGTACAACTTCGAGGGGATCAACCAGTGCCAGGTCAACGACCGGATCGGGCTGACGTTCCCGGTGATCCTCCGCACGATGCTGCGTCAGGCGCCCAACGTCATCCTCGTCGGTGAGATCCGTGACTACGAGGTCGCCGAGATCGCGATCCAGGCCGCCCTGACGGGCCACCTCGTCTTCTCGACGCTGCACACCAACGACGCGCCGTCCGCGATCACACGACTCGTCGACATGGGCGTCAAGCCCTTCCTCGTCGCGTCGTCGATCCAGGCGATCATGGCCCAGCGCCTGATCCGCGTGCTCTGCAAGGAGTGCAAGGCGCTCGACGACAACCCCGACCCCAAGCACCTGGCGCTCGTCGGCCTCACGCACGACGACGCCGCCGGAAAGGTCTACAAGCCGGTTGGGTGCGCCGTGTGCAACAACAGCGGCTACAAGGGCCGACAGGGAATCTTCGAGCTGATGCAGCTCAACAGCCAGATCCGCGAGATGGCGTTCAAGTCCGCGCCGCTGACGCAGCTCCGCAAGGCCGCGCTCGACGGCGGGATGCGTTCGCTCGTCGAGGACGGCAAGGTCAAGATCCTGAAGGGGACGACGTCCCCGGCCGAGATCGCGCGTGTGACGCAGGTCGCGGAGGAGACCCCGCAGGCGACCACCGAGGAAGAGAAGCAGCTCGCCGGCTAGTCCACTTTGAACCCGTACCGGGGCCGCCACGGTCCCTGAAGGCTCCAGATGTCAACCGTCCAGATCGACCGACTGCTCGACACCGTTGTCCAGAACGGCGCCTCCGACTTGCACCTGACAGTCGGAAGACCGCCAACCCTGCGCCTCCACGGCGGGCTCAAGAACCTCAAGACCAAGGTCCTCGACTCCGACGACATGGTCTCGCTCATGAAGGCGATCACGCCCGAGCGCGCTCAGCAAGAGCTCCAGGAAGAGGGCGGCTGCGACTTCGGCTTCGCCTACGGCGAGGCGGCCCGCTTCCGTGTGTCGATCTTCCGCCAGCGCAGCGACCTCGCCATCGTCCTCCGCCAGATCCCGAACCGTCTGCTGACGTTCGAAGAGATCGGCCTGCCCGACATCATCATGGAGCTGATCCGGCGCCCGCGTGGCTTGTTCCTGGTCACCGGCCCGACCGGCTCCGGCAAGACCACGTCGCTCGCGACGATGATCGACTACATCAACGCGAACCTCGATCGCCACATCGTGACGATGGAGGACCCGATCGAGTACTACCACTTCCACAAGAAGTCGATCATCAACCAGCGCGAGGTCGGCAACGACGTGCCCTCGTTCGCCGAGGCCCTGCGTCGCGTGCTCCGTTCAGATCCGGACGTCATCCTGGTCGGCGAGATGCGTGACCTCGAGACCATCGAGGCCGCCATCCGCGCCGCCGAGACGGGCCACCTGGTCTTCGGCACCCTGCACACCACAGGGGCCGCCAAGACGATCGACCGTGTTGTCGACGCCTTCCCGGTGACCCAGCAGAACCAGATCCGCGTCCAGCTCTCGACCTCGCTGATCTCCGTGCTCAGCCAGGCGCTGCTGGCCCGGTCCGATAAGCCGGGTCGTGTGGCGGCCTACGAGTTCCTCGTCGTCACGCCCGCCATCGCGAACCTCATCCGCGACAACAAGACGTTCCGCATCGACTCGATGATCCAGACCGGCCGCAAGTTCGGCATGCAGCTGTTGGACGACCACCTGTGGTCTCTTTACAGCCGCGGGCTGATCGCTGCCGAAGAGATGATCGACAAGTCCAAGAACCCCGGCGACCTGACGGACAAGGTCCACCGAATCGGGCGGACCGTGGGCCGCATGGAGCTCGACGAGGCGGACGAGGAGTCGGGGGCGGCGTGAACGAGCGGGCCTGACACGATCCGGCGTCCCACGCCAGGGGAACGCTGCCAATCGTGAAATCCAAGAGTCGCATCGGTTCTTCGGTGTGGTTTCGCCCGCTTTCATGGAACAGATCGGGTACAGTTGGCGATATCGTCCGGTAGGCGGGGGAGCCTCATCGCGGAACGGCCGCGCTGTGGTTATCGATGCAGGACGTGGCCGGCGTGATGCCGGTCGAGCGAGGAGCTCGGATGCCGGTGATGCCCTTGGAGCTGAAGGGGCGCAAGCTCGGACGCGTGCTCACCAAGCTGGGCAAGGTGACCCGTGAGAAGGTTCACGAGGCCCTGGCGATCCAGAAGACGCGCAAGGTGCCGATCGGCCAGCTCCTGGTCGAGCTCGGCTACTGCACGCAGCGCGACATCTCCGAGGCGCTGGCCGGTCAGGCCGGTCTGGCATATGTCGAGCTCGCGGATCGTGAGCTGACCGACGAGGTCAAGGACGCGATCCCTTCCGAGACCGTCCAGGCCTATCAGGTCGTCCCCATCGAGTACAGCGCCAAGAGCCGCAAGCTCACCATCGCGATGAAGAGCGCGGACAACTTCCGGGCCGTCGACGACCTGCGCTTGCTGATGGGCTTCACCGTCGAGGCGGTCGTCGCCGACTCGGGCGAGATCGACGCGCTGATCGGCAAGTACTACAGCCGCCAGGAGTCGATCACGGACGTCGTCAGCGAGCTTGCCTCCGACGAGCGTTTCCAGGGCCTGACATCGTCGGGCGCCGCGTCGATCGACCTCGACGCCGTGATGGAGGCGTCCGAGGACAACAAGGTCATCAAGCTGCTCAACCTCGTGTTGCTCCAGGCGATCCGCGACAAGGCGTCGGACGTGCACTTCGAGCCGTTCGAGAGCGAGTTCAAGATGCGCTACCGCATCGACGGCGTGCTCTACGAGATGGTGCCGCCGCCCAAGGAGCTCGGCCCGGCGATCACGAGCCGCATCAAGGTCATGGCGGGCATGGACATCGCCGAGCACCGGCTCCCGCAGGATGGGCGCATCGAGCTGACCGTCGCCGGCAACCCGGTCGACCTGCGTGTGTCCGTGCTCCCGACCATGCACGGCGAGTCGGTCGTGATGCGTGTGCTCGATCGAGGCAACGTCGAGCTCTCGCTCGATCGCATCGGCATGCGCGCCGACGACCTGACCAAGTTCCGCCACCTGATGCGCAAGCCCAACGGGATCGTCATCGTCACCGGTCCGACCGGCTCCGGCAAGACGACGACGCTCTACGCCGCCCTCGCCGAGCTCAACGACATCTCGACGAAGATCCTCACCGCCGAGGATCCGGTCGAGTACGACATCGACGGGCTCTGCCAGGTGCAGGTCAACACGGAGGTCGACCTGACGTTCGCCCGGGCGCTGCGCAGCTTCCTGCGTCAGGACCCGGACGTGATCCTGGTCGGTGAGATCCGCGACCTCGAGACCGCGGTCATCGCGGTCCAGGCGTCGCTGACGGGCCACCTCGTGCTCACCACGCTGCACACCAACGACGCGCCCAGCTCGATCCTGCGTCTGCTGGACCTGGGAGTCGAGGACTTCCTCCTGACGGCGACGATCGAAGGCATCGTCGCCCAGCGCCTTGTGCGGACGATCTGCCCGCAGTGCAAGGAGCCCTACACACCGAGCGAGGAAGAGCTGATGGAGCTCTCGCTGCGTCCCGAGGACGTCGCGGGTCGTCAGCTCTACCGCGGGCGCGGGTGCGACAACTGCTTCAGCTCGGGCTTCAAGGGTCGCTCGGCGCTCTTCGAGATCATGCAGATGAGCGACCCGCTGCGCGAGATGGTGATGAACCACGCGAGCACGGAGGTGCTCCGTGAGAGGAGCCGTCGTGACGGGATGCGGACCCTGCGCGAGGCGGGTCTGATGTCGATCTACGACGGGGTCACGACGATCGACGAGGTCGTCCGCGAGACGATCGCCGAGGAAGGCTGACAGAACACACCGGGGCGCCGTCGGCGCCGACCGGAACCGGAGACCGAAAGCCGATGCCGACCTTCACGTACGAAGCGCTGAACCACGCGGGCAAGCCCCAGAAGGGCGCCGTGGACGCCGCCACCAGCGAGGAGGCGATCCAGCGCATCAAGAGCCAGGGGTTCTTCCCCACGTCCGTGCGCGAGCAGAAGGCCAAGGCCGAGCCCGCCGCCGGCGCGGCCGCCAAGAAGAAGAAGGGCGGGGGCGCATCGCTGTCCATCGGCGGTGTCTCCAAGAAGCAGCTGACCAACTTCACGCGCCAGCTCTCGACCCTCCAGGACGCCGGCCTCCCGCTCCTGCGTTCACTGCAGATCCTCGAGGGGCAGCTTAAGCCCGGCAAGCTCAAGAACGTTCTCGTCGACGTCTGCGAAGAGGTCGAGGGCGGTTCGGCGCTCTCCGAGGCCATGGCCAAGCACCCCAAGGCCTTCAACCGCCTCTACTCCAAGATGGTCAACGCCGGTGAGATCGGCGGCGTCCTTGACATCATCCTCCAGCGCCTCGCCGAGTTCATGGAGAAGGCGATGAGCCTGCGCCGCAAGGTCATCGGCGCCATGCTCTACCCGGCCATCGTCGTGACCGTGGCGATCCTGATCCTGCTGTTCATCATGGTCTTCATCGTCCCGAAGTTCAAAGACATCTTCGAGGAGTTCGGCCTCCCCCTCCCGCTGATCACCCGCTACGTCGTCAACACCAGTTCGTGGATCGCCGGCACCATGCCCGGTCAGGCGATCCCCGGATGGGCGATCGTGATCGCCGTGCCCGTGATCATCTTCTTCTCGATCAAGCTCCTGCGCATGGCCACGCCCGGTCGCGCGGCGATCGACCGCCTCTACTTCTACACGCCGATCTTCGGAACGCTCGCGCGCACCGCGACGATCGCACGCTTCACCCGGACGCTCGGGACGCTGATCTCAGCGGGCGTGCCGATCCTCGAGGCGATCCTCATCACCCGCGACACTTCCGGCAACTACGTCTTCGAGAAGGCGCTGACCAAGGTCCACGACTCGATCCGAGAGGGCGAGTCCTTCGCCGACCCCTTGCGCGAGAGCAAGGTCTGCGACGCCATCGTCGTCAACATGATCGACGTTGGCGAGGAGACCGGTGACCTCGACGCCATGCTCATGAAGGTCGCCGACAACTACGACGAGCTCGTCGACGTCGCCGTCTCCGGCCTCGTCAAGCTCATCGAACCGCTCCTGATCGTGTTCCTCGGCGTCATCGTCGGCACGATCGTCGTGTCCATGTTCCTCCCGCTCGTCGCCATGATCGAGCACCTCCAGGGCGGCGGCGGCTTCTAGCCGCGGAAGGGAACGCTCATGAGCACCCCGCGCACCAACGCACGCACCCACCGCAGGGCCTTCACGCTCATCGAGCTGATGGTCACGCTGCTCATCGTCGCCCTCCTGGTGACGATCGTGGCGGTTGCGCTCGGCGGGGCGTTCAGCACGGCCAAGGCCGAGTCCGAGCGCCAGACGCTGCGTTCGATCGCGCTCGGTATCGAGCGTTTCCGCGACGAGTTCAGCATCCTGCCCCCCCTCGTGCTCGACAACCGACCGCTCGAGCCGACGACCAACCAGCCCGTCGTCTTCTCCGACGCTCAGCTCGCACAGACGCCCCGCTACTCCACCTTCTCGATCCCCTACTACATCCTCGGCGCCGCCGAAGAGCTCGTGCCCGGCACCAACCTCGCCCTCGACGGCGTCACCGGCCCGGGCATGACGCGTGTCCAGGGCGACGGCTCGTTCACCCGCTCCGGGCGAGAGTTCGAGTCCTTCTTCGACATCGGCGACGACGCGGACCGCCTGGTCCGCGCAAGCGCGAGCCAGATCGCGCTCGTCGACGCCTGGGGTGAGCGCGCGGGAGCCACCGCATTCCCGCCACCCAACGCCATCCGCTACTACCGGTGGGAGCCCTTCTACAACGCCAGCGGGTCGCTCCAACGCCTGAACGTGCCCGGCTGCGTCCGCGCCGCCCTCGGCGACGGGAGCCCAGAGCTCAACTCCGCCCGCTTCGCGATCGTCAGCGCCGGCCCCGACGGCATGATCGACGACGCGAACCCGGACTCGGAGGTCAACGACGACAACCTCGTGGAGGTGGGCCGATGAGACGCGACGCACGCACCGCCCGTGCCTTTACGCTCGCAGAGCTCCTGGTCGTCGTGACGATCATCGTGCTCGTGCTCCTGATCGCGCTCCCCGCGTTCGGCAACCTCCTCCGCGCAAGCTCCACCTCGCTCGCCGAGGCGCAGGTCCGCACCGGGCTGCGCGTCGCGCGCGACGCCGCCATCGCCTCCGGCGCTGGTCGCGACACGGCCATGGTCTTCTTCTACGAGCCCGGCGGCCGGGTGACGATGATCACGTGCC
>JANQQG010000041.1 GCA_028285065.1 Phycisphaerales bacterium | reverse complement strand
GTTGCGTGCCGCGGGTCGCACGGGTCCTCGACGACGCTGCTTGCCGGGGCGCTTGCGCAGCGTACGGAGCGTCCGGTGCTGCTGGTGATCGGGCACGTGGATGAGGCGATCGACGCGGCGGACGAGCTTGCAGCGTGCGGGGTCGAGGCGTGTGCGCTGCCGGCGCTCGAATCGCTGCCGGGTGAATCGACGGCCGGGGCGGAGCAGGCGGCGCAGCGGTTGGCGACGATCCGGCGTGTGCTTGCGCACGAGGGGGGCGGGCTTGTGGTGGTCGCGCCGATCCAGGCGCTGATGCAGGCGGCCCCGCGCGTGAACGACTTGGACCGGCTGAGTCTGTCGCTGACGCCGGGCGACGAGCGCGGGCCGACGGGGATCGGGGCGTGGCTGGCGGATGCGGGGTACCGGCGGGCCGACGCGATCGAGGAACCGGGGGACTTCGCGCTGCGCGGGGGGATCCTGGATGTGTTCGGCGTGGGCGGGGCGGGTCCGGTTCGCCTGGACTTCTTCGGTGACGAGCTGGATCGCATCAGCGAGATCGATCTGGACTCGATGGGCTCGGACCGGGCGCTCGAGCGCACGGATCTTTCGCGCGCGGACGGGGCGGGGGTGATCGCCAAGACCGGGGTGGCGTTCGCGGAGCACCTGCCCAAGGGGACGATCGCGCTGGTTCATGAGCTCTTGGAGATCAACGAGCAGGGGCGGGGGTACTACGAGCGCGTGACGGATCCGGCCGGGATCTTCGGGCCGCCAGCGGTCGTGAAGTCGCTGATCGAGTGCTGCGCTGGGTTCGTGGAGGTGAACCAGTACTCACCGGGGACGTCGGGCGGCGCGGATGCGGCACCGATCGACGTGCCGACGGAGCCGCTGCCGGTCTTCAGCCGCGACATCGACGAGGCGATCAAGGAGCTCGGCGAGCTGAGCGCGTCGCGTGCGACGCTGGTGACGTGCCAGAACGCGGGGGAGCTGCAGCGTCTGCACGAGCTGATCGGTGAGCACACGCCGGAGAGCGCGCCGCGCATCGAGGGTGCGATCGCACCTGTTCAGCGCGGGTTCATTCTCAACGAGCCCGATGCTCCAAGCGCGCTGGTCCCCTACCACGAGCTGGTGCACCGTTTCGAGGTGCGGCGCGGTCGTCATGGCGCGGGCAGGACGCTGCGGGCGCGCGACGCGTTCCTGGCGTTTGATCCGGGCGACTACGTGGTGCACCGCGAGCACGGGATCGCGAAGTTCATCGGGCTCGAGACGATGCGCCCGCGCAGCGTGGGGAGCGACGAGATCGTCATGCCGGGCGCGAAGAAGAAGCGCGCCCGCAAGCCCAAGAGCGAGGAGCTCGAGGAGTACCTGACGCTCGAGTTCGCGAACCGGGCGAAGCTGAAGGTGCCGGCGACGAAGATCGATCAGGTGCAGAAGTACGTCGGCGGGAAGGGCCAGCCGACCCTGAGCGTGCTGGGCGGGCAGCGTTGGCGCTCGCAGAAGGCGAAGGTCTTCGAGTCGGTCCGCGACCTTGCGGGCGAGATGCTCCGCGTTCGTGCGGCTCGCGAGGCGATCCCGGGCGTGCGCTTCCCGGCGGATACGGCGTGGCAGGCGGAGTTCGAGGCGGAGTTCCCGTACGAGGAGACGGACGATCAGCTCGCGGGGCTGGCGGAGATCAAGAAGGACATGGGGTCGGACCGCCCGATGGACCGGCTCGTGTGCGGGGACGTGGGGTACGGGAAGACGGAGCTTGCGATCCGCGCGGCGTTCAAGTGCGTGGAGTACGGGAAGCAGGCGGCGGTGCTGGTGCCGACGACGGTGCTCGCCGAGCAGCACGAGCAGACGTTCCGTCGGCGGATGGCGGACTACCCGTTCCGGGTTGAGTCGCTGAGCCGCTTCAAGACGACGCAGGAGCTGAACCGGACGCTCGCCGCCTTGCGCAAGGGGGAGGTGGACATCGTCATCGGGACGCACCGGCTGGTGTCGAAGGACGTGCGGTTCGCGGATCTTGGGCTGGTGATCATCGACGAGGAGCAGCGGTTCGGCGTGGAGCACAAGGAGCGGCTGCTGCAGCTTCGCGTGACGGCGGACGTGCTGACACTGAGCGCGACGCCGATCCCGCGGACGCTGCACATGGCGATGCTGGGGTTGCGGGACATCTCGAGCTTGACGACGCCGCCGGTTGATCGACGCGCGGTCGTGACCGAGGTGATCCCGTGGAATGAGTCTCGTCTGAAGCAAGCGATTGCGCGTGAGCTGAGCCGCGAGGGTCAGGTGTTCTACGTGCACAACCGTGTGTACGACATCGAGACTGCGGCGGACGAGGTGCAGAAACTGGCGCCGGACGCGAAGATCGTGATCGGTCACGGGCAGATGGGCGATCGTGAGCTCGAGAAGGTGATGCTCGCGTTCATGCGGCGCGAGGCGGACATCCTGGTGTCGACGACGATCATCGAGAGCGGGATCGACATCCCGACCGCCAACACGATGATCATCGACGATGCGCACCGGTTCGGGCTCGCGGACCTGCACCAGCTCCGCGGGCGCGTCGGGCGGTGGCGGCATCGCGCGTACTGCTACCTGCTGCTCCCGAAGGACCAGACGGTCGGGCAGAAGGGCGTCGAGCGCTTGAAGGCGATCGAGGAGTACTCGATGCTCGGGGCGGGGTTCAAGATCGCGATGCGGGACCTGGAGATCCGCGGCGCGGGGAACATCCTCGGGCCCGAGCAGAGCGGGCACATCGCGGCGGTCGGGTATGAGATGTATTGCCAACTGCTCGAGCAGGCGGTTCGCGAGCTGCGCCAGGAGCCGACGGCGCGTCCGAGCGACACGGCGATCGAGCTCGGGCCGGCGGGGATGATCCCCACGGGGTACATCCCGAGCGACCGGCGCCGGATGGAGGCGTATCGGCGGTTGGCGCTCGTTGCCGATGCACAGGATCTTGATCGGTTCGAGCAGGACACTTCGCAGGCGTACGGGGAGCTTCCGCGTGCCGTCGAGCGGCTCGTGGAGCTTGCGGATCTGCGGGCGGGGGCGAGTGCGCTGGGTGTGCGCACGATCACGCGGCGCGACAGGGACGTGGTGCTGCGCGTGGATCCCGGTGCGCGCGATGGCGTGCGCGAACGGTTGGGCAAGGCGAAGGGGTCGGTGACGCTGCTGGAGCCGAAGAAGGGGGAGGATGCGTGGGAGGTGTACTACCGGCCGCCGGAGGGGTACCTGGAGCGCGACACGTTGATTCGTGTGCTTCGTTCGCGGCTTGGGGTTCGGGCGGGCGAGAGGGAGCCAACGCGGGAGGCGGCGACATGACTCTGAAGGCCGGCGACATGGCACCTGACTTCACGCTTCCCGATCAGCATGGGGCGGTGCACTCGCTCGCGGCGTTGCTTGCGGAGGGTCCGCTTGTGGTGTTCTTCTACCCGAAGGCAGGCACGCCCGTGTGCACGCGTCAGGCGTGCGGGTTTCGGGATGCGCATGACGAGCTGGCGGAGGCGGGGGCGCGGGTCGTCGGGATCAGCGCGGACAGTCCGGATGCGCTCGAGGCGTTCGCGGCCAAGCGGAGCGTGTCGTATCCGCTGCTGAGTGATGCCGACGGGACCGTGCGCAAGGCGTACGGGGCGACGGGTCCCATGGGGCTTGATGGGCGGGTGACCTACGTGATCGACCGGGAGGGGACGATCCGGCACGTCTTCAAGGCGTTCCTCTTGGCGAAGAAGCACGTCAGTGAAGCGCTCCGCGCGGTTCAGTCGCTGGATGCGGCCGGTTCCTGAGGCTGGGCGTCGGCGCTCGCGCCGTTGGCGTTCCCGTTGGGGTCGGGGTGGCCGATGAGGGGGTATCCGGCTTCGGCGCTGACGTGTTCTGCGTCTGGCTTGAGGATGGGGCGCTTGTTCATGCGTCGCTGGACGATGAGCATGAGCATGGCGCCGGCGACCGCGATCATGCCGCTGACCCACTGCGAGACGGTGAGGACTTCGCTGAAGAGGAAGTAGCTGCCGACGGCGACGCCGAAGGGTTGGAGTTGGATGACGCCTGCGGAGACGGCGACGCCGAGTCCCTGGATGGAGAGGTAGTAGAGGACGTGTCCGAGTGCGATCCCGATGACTGCGGAGAGGAGGAGGATGCCGAACTGCTCGCCAGAGAGGACGCCGACGCCGAGGCCGTAGTTCTCTCCTCCGATCAGCATGATGCCGATCTGGCTGACGGCGGTGTACTGGCTGATGACGGCGAAGGCGACGACTGGGTTGATGCGGTTCATGTAGTAGCGGACGGCGAGGCCGTAGCCGGCGAATCCGGCGCCAGCGCCGATCGCGAGGAGGACGCCGAAGAGTCGGTCTCCCTTGATCTCGTCGGTACCGGCGAGGACGGTGCCGATGGTGCCGCCGATGACGAGGAGGAGTCCGAGCCAGAAGCCGGGGCGTTTGAGGAGTTCGCGTTCGGCGGGGAAGAGGAGGTACGCGCCGATGGCGACGAAGACCATCTGTGAGCGGAGGCCGAAGGTGAGCAAGCCGGGGTCGATCTTGTAGTGGGCCCAGGTGAAGCAGATCTGTCCGGCGGAGTTGATGAGGCCCGGGACGAGCGCGAGGAGCCAGATGCCGCGCGGGAGTGAGCGCTTGTACATCCCGTAGATGATGACTGGGAGCCAGAGGAGTGCGGCGAAGCCGTAGCGCCAGCCGTTGGAGGTCTGCCAGTCGATGAGTCCGGCAAAGTGCTTGATGAACAGGGGGGTGACGGACCAGGCGATGAGCGTGAGGATGACGGTGATCACGCCGAGCAGTTGGTTCTGCAGCAGCCCGTCGTCGCGCTGTGGCGGGGAGGTCATGTGGGGGAACGGCTCTACGCTGAGGGATGCGGGGGGAGATGGGGACCGGGATGGTAGGTCGGCCCGCTGCTGATCCCGTGAACGGGCCGGTCCGCACTTGTCTTCCCCCTCGGGTAGGCTGGCTCCCCCACGGCTCCTGCGCTGGTGCTGTGCCCACCCTGAACCGGAGTCCCCGGCATGTCCGTTCTCGTCGTCAGCTTCGCGGCCTACACACTGGCGATCGTGGCGGTCGGGCTGTTGGCCGGTCGCGGGAAGCAGGAGACGGACGAGGACTACTTCCTGGGCGGGCGGAAGCTCGGGCCGTGGGTCGCGGCGCTGTCGGCTTCTGCGAGCAGCGAGTCCGCGTGGGTGACGCTTGGGTTGGTGGGGTGGGCGTACGCGTCGGGTGTGAGCGCGTTCTGGATCATCCCGGGTTGCCTGATCGGGTACACCTTCAACTGGTTGGTGATCGCGCCGCGGCTGCGCGACCGCTCTGTCGAGGTCGGTGCGCTGACGACGCCGGACTTCCTGTCGATGTCGTTCACGGAGCGGTTGCCGATCCTCCGGTTGCTCGCGGTCGCGATCATCTTGGTGGCGATGTTCGCGTACACAGGGGCGCAGTTCGCGGCGGCTGGGAAGGCGTTTAGCTTCCTGTTCGACGGCGTCAACCACGCGGTTGGTGTGTGGATCGGCGTTGCGATCGTGTTGGCGTATGTGATCCTGGGCGGGTTCAAGGCGGCGTGCTGGACGGACTTCGTGCAGGGGTTGCTGATGGCGGCGGCGCTGATCGGGGTGCCGTTGTTTGCGCTGGTGAGCTTCGGTGGTTGGGATGAGACGATCGGGACGCTGTCGGGCGTGGTCACGGAGGACGGCGCCAACGCGGGGCTGACGGAGTGGATCCCGGAGGGGGCGAAGAGTGGGACGAGCGCGATGCTCGGGTTCCTGTTTGGCTCGGGCGCGCTCGGGATCAACCTGGGGTACCCGGGGCAGCCGCACGTGCTGGCGCGGTTCATGGCGCTCCGCAAGCGGAGCGATGCGCTGATCGGTGGGGTTGTGTCGGTGACGTGGGCGGGGCTGGTGTTCGCGGGGGCCGTGACGCTGGGGCTGGTTGCGCGTGCGATGATCGCATCAGGCGATCTGCCGGCCGCGACCGGGGAGGCGCTGTCGGGCGATAGTGAGCTTGCGCTGCTGGTGGTGATCCGTGATGTGATCCCGAGCAAGATCATCGCGGGCGGGATGCTGGCTGCGATCCTGGCGGCGATCTGCTCGACCGCGGACAGCATGCTCGTGGTGGCGGCGAGCAGCGCGGCCAATGACGTGTACTCGCGTTTGATCGACGACAAGCGTTCGAGGCGTCACACGATGATCAACCGTGGGACGGTGCTGGCGCTCGGGGTGGGCGCGGGGATGAGCGTCCGGAACCCGGACGTCAATGTCTTTTCGCTCGTGCTGACGTACGGGTGGGCCGTGCTGGGTGCGTCGCTGGCTCCGGCGCTCACGCTGCTGTTGCTGTGGCGCGGGGTGCGGTACGCGGGGGTGATCGTCGCGTGTGCGACGGGGTTCGGGGTGTCGATCTGGTGGGAGGCATCGGGGGCGGCGAAGGAGACGGGGTTCTACAACCTGACGGTGGCGGCGGTGCTGGCGACGGGGCTTTGCGTCCTCGTGAGCCTTCTGCTGCGTGGGGACAAGCGGCAGGCCCCGATCTGGGCACGCGACTAGCGGGCTCGTTCGCCCCCCCTTGAATCCTGCGCCGAGGCCGACACAATGCCCTCCCAGATGGCCGACCCAGCCCTGTCCATCTCGAACCTCCGCTTCCGATACGCCCCGACGGGGGACTGGACGATCGACGTGCGCTCGCTCGAGCTTGCGCCGGCGGAGCAGGTTCTGTTGGTCGGGCGCTCGGGGCGTGGCAAGAGCACGCTTCTGACGCTTCTGGCGGGCTTGCGCGAGCCGGACGAGGGTGAGGTGCGCGTGCATGGGCGCAACATCCACAAGTTGTCGGGGGCCGCGCGGGATCGGTATCGCGGCACGCACATCGGGATGATCTTCCAGACGTTCAACCTGCTGCACGGTTTCAGTGCGCTGGAGAACGTGATGGCGGCGTTGATGTTCACGGGGGTCAAGCGGAAGGAACATGCGGACCGCGCGCATGGCGCGCTCGACGAGTTGGGGATCGATCGTCCGAACGCGCCGGTGGATCAGCTGAGCATCGGGCAGCAGCAGCGTGTTGCCGTGGCACGGGCGGTGGTGGCGGGGCCGACGGTCGTCCTGGCGGACGAGCCGACGGCGAGCCTGGATCCTGAAGCCGCGCGGACGAGCATGGACCTGATCCAGGGCGCGTGCTCGCGTCACAACGCGGCGCTGTTGCTGGTGAGTCACGATCCGTCGATGAGGAGCCGTTTCGAGCGTTGGCACGACCTTGCCGACTTGTGCGCACAGCCTGCGGGCACCGGCGCTGGAGGGGAAGGCTGATGGCGCTGACCGACGGGGCCATCCTGAGGCGCAGCCTGACGAGCCGCATGTTCTCGACCGTTACGACGATCGCGACGGTTGGTGTCGCGGTCGGGCTGATGATCGTGCTGCTCGCGATGAAGGACGCCGGGCGGAAGGCCTTCGATCGCGGGAGCGGGACGATGCACCTGCTGATCAGCCGCGACGCGAGCCCGCTAACGGCCGTGCTGAACGGGATCTTCTACGCGAACGCGCCGGCGGCTCCGATCCAGTGGAATGAGTACCAACAGATCCGCGCGGCGTTCCCGTGGGCGTGGGCGATCCCAACGCAGCAGGGTGACAGCTATCGCGGCTTGCCGGTGATGGCGACGAGCGAGGAGTTCTTCACCAAGTTCCAGCCTGCGCAGGACGAGTCGTGGGAGTTTGCCGAGGGCGAGGTCTTCGACGAGGCGTTCGAGATCGTGCTGGGGGCTGAGGCGGCTCGGATGAGCGGGCTGCGGATCGGTTCGGTGATCAACCTGACGCACGGGATGCCGCGGGATCCGTCGGCGCACGTGCACGAGGAGTACGACTACACGGTGGTGGGGATCCTGGAGCCGACGGGGAGCGCGCACGACCGTGCGGTGTTCTCGGATCTGCGGTCGACGTGGATCATCCACGCGCATGACCGTCGCGTGGACGAGCTGGGCACGGGGATCGGGCTCACGACGGTGGCGGACCTGACGGATGCGGACCGGCTGATCACGGGGATCTACGGGCGAGTTGCGACGCGCCCGGGGTCGGATGCGAGCAGCGCGATCCAGCAGGTGTTCTTCCGCATTCGGTCGAACCCGACGTTCACGGTTGCGTCGCCGTCGGACCAGATCTCGAAGCTGTTCCAGATCGTGGGCAACATCGACCGGATCTTCCTGGCGATGGCGGGCGTGGTGGTGATCTCGAGTGGGATCGGGATCATGCTGGCCCTGTACAACTCGATGGAGCAGCGGCGGAGGCAGATTGCTGTGCTGCGCGTGCTCGGTTGTCCTCGGAACAAGATCTTCGGTTTGGTGCTGACGGAGAGCGCGATCCTGGGGATGCTGGGCGCCGTGGCGGGTGTGCTGCTGGCGTTCGTGGGCGGACAGGTTGCGTCGGCCGCGATGCAGGCGCGGCTCGGGTTGGTGATCGATCCGGGTCTGCCGCCACTGACGACGCTGAACGTCGTGCTGGGGACTGTGATCCTGGCGTCGCTGGCTGGTGTGATCCCGGCGCTGAAGGCATACCGGACGCCGGTGGCCGAGAATCTGCGCCCGCTCGGCTGACCCCCCCACCCCCCACCCCACCTTCTCGCGACACGGCCTCCCCTGTTGACGCACCCGATCGGGCGGCGTCCCCTACCATTTGGGCATGAAGGCCTTCTGGGCGATCATCGGGCTGCTGGCGGTTCTGGCGGGGGCGCTGACGCTCACCGGGGGCGGTGATGATGGGTCGTCGGTCGCGCTTGATGACGCTGGCGCCGGCGCCGCGCCGAGCACAAGCACGTCCGCGAACGCGCGGCCCGCGCCGGAGCGCCCGGCCACGACACGCCCTCCGCGCACCGACCGGCCCGATCGGCCGACGACTGATCGGCCGCAGCCTGCGCCTGACGCTGGTCCCCCGCCGGTGGACGTGCCGACGGACCCTGCGCCGCAGGTGCCGCCGACTGAGATCGTGACGGACGCCGAGACGCCTGAGATTCCTGATGCGATCGAGACGCCGTCCGTGCCAGACGACGTCGCGACGGACGTTACTGATGACGGCACGACGCCGGCGGTCGATGATCCTGCGCCGGTTGAGGTTGTTGATGTGTCGAGCGTGCCCGATGCGCCCGTCGATGCGGCGGGGATGGACGAGGCCGAGGTCGAGACAGCGATTGCGGATGCGGTCGAGGTGGCGTTGGTGACCCTGGCCGCGGAGGCCGCGGAAGCTGCGCCCTCGGGCGGCGCTCCGCTCCGGATCACGGCGACGCCTCGGAATGACGAGCGTCCGCTTGATGACTTGGATCTTGCGTTGCGGGCCGCAGCGGAGCGCGGTGATCCGGGGAGCCCGCACGAGGGTCACAATCCGTTTGCGATGCCGGATCCGGGCGCGGGCAGCGCGCTCTTCCCGGGTGCGACCGACTTCGGCGCGCTTGCGGAGGATGATGCGGATGCGCCGGCGCTCGAGTTCGTACGGAACGACGACGGGACGTTCAACGTCGGCACGTATCAGGTGACCGGGTCTGGGACGGATGCGGATCCGTTCGTGATGCCGTGGGGGCTGCTCGTCAGCGCCAAGCGTGTGTACAAGCCGCGCGTCGGGATGACTGATTTGCCAGAGTGGGCGGAGCTCGTCAGCAACAAGCACGTGCGCGTCACCGGCTATCTGCTGTTCCCCTTGTGGGGCGACGACGCGGACGAGGTGATGGTGATGAAGAACCAGTGGGACGGGTGCTGCATCGGCGTCCCGCCCACGCCGTACGACGCGATCGAGGTTCGGCTCGGCGAGCACATCGACAAGAACAAGCGCTGGCAGCTTTCGCACGGCACGTTGGCCGGGAAGCTGCTGGTGGATCCGTACCTTGTCGACGGATGGCTTGTGGGTCTGTACCTGATGGAGGACGCCGTGCTGGAGGCGGGCGACTCGTTGGGCGGGGGCGCGGGCGGGTTCTGATTGCTCAAAGACCGAGTTCTGTCGCGAGTGCTTCTGCGAGGTACTCGCACTGTGCGACGGAGTTGTACGGAGCCGCGCTGACGCGGACGAGCAGGGATGACTCGTCGGGGTAGGCGATCACGGGGACTTGGATCCCCCACTTCTCGACCAGGCGGGCTTGCAGCGGGTGGTGGTAGGGCACCGTGCGTGAGTGCGCTGCGCGGTCGGGGTCGGGGTCGTGCGGGAGCGCGACGCATGCCATCGCGCCGACCATCGACTCGGGGAGCATGGGCTCGGTGCCGAGGCGGTTGCGCAGTATCTCGGCGAAGCGCAGTGCGAGGTCGCGTTGACGGATCATGAGTTCGCCGAGCCCGCCGGGGCAGAGGGCGTCGAGGAACGCGAGCATCTGGGGGACGACGCAGGAGGCGGAGAGGTCGCGGGTTCCTTGAAAATCCCACTCGAGGCGGAAGGGGTCGGTCTCGAGGCGTGAACCGGTCTCGGCGAGGGAAACGAAGGGAGGGCGCGTGGTTGTGCGCATGTCCGGGCGGACGTGGACGAACGCGCCGCCCTTGGGGCCGCAGAGCCACTTGTGGAGGTTCCCGACGTACCAGGCGGCGCCGATGCGTTCAAGGTCGAGTGGGACGAGGCCGGGCGCGTGCGCGCCGTCGAGGACGGTCTCGATCCCTCGTGCGCGGAGCTCGTGGACGATCGTGGCCGCGGGGAGGACAGCGCCGGTCGGGCTGGTGACGTGGCTGAGCAGGCAGATGCGGGTGCGCGGGGTGACCTTGGCGAGCAGGGCCGCGACGACTTCGTCGGGAGATCGGATCGGCCAGGAGAGCGTGGGCGCGATGGTGCGCACGGCGTGCTCGTGCTCGAGGCGTTCGAGCAGGCGCATGCACGAGGGGTACTCCTGGTCGTTCGCGAGGATCTCGTCGCCCTCGCGCCAGTCGATCGAGCGCATGACCGCGTTGACGCCCTCGGTCGCGTTGGTGACGCATGCGAGATCGTTCGCGTTGACGTTCAGGCGTGGGGCGAGGGCCTCGCGGGATGTCGCGAGGAGTTCGTCCAGGCGCTCGACGAAGAAGCGGACGGGCTCGCGCTCGAGTTCGTCCTGGACAGCGCGCTGGGCGTCGAGGATGACCCCCGGGCAGGCGCCGAAAGAGCCGTGGTTGAGGAAGACGACCGAGGGGTCGAGGTTGAAGTGCTTGATCGCGTCGGCGGGGGCGGGGCGGGACGGCACCGCTTGCGGCTTAGCCCTCGACATCGAGGACCCGGCCGAGCTGGATGCGTGTCGCGGCCTCGCTGCGGTCCGCGGGGCGGGTGTACAGCGCCATGAGGCTGCGTTCGTCGGGTGATTCGCCGACGACGGCCTCGAAGCCGACGCCACCGGGGACCTTGGCGGCCGTCAGTTCCTGCGCGCGCGCTGGAGCTGGACGGATGGCCTGGGCCGGCTCGACCGGCTTGGCGACTGGCTGTGTTCTGTTTGTTGCCCCTGCCCCGTACGCACGAGCCGCCTGCTGCGCGCTGAACGATCCGATTCCGCTGACACCATCCATGGCGACCTCCCGGAGGGGTCAGTGTACCGCGTCGGTCAGGTCGTGGCGGAGGCCGTTTCCGCATGCGCGCTGCGAACCGTGACCTTGGGGTTTCCCTGGTCTTGGGGGCCAGGTTTGCGGAAGAGACCTCGGTAGCTGCCGTAGGCCTCGGGGTGGGCCTTGTTCTCGGACACTTCACCGCGGACGAGCTCGAAGGCGCTGAGCAGATTCAGCACACGTTTTTCGTTCATCGGGTGCGGGTGCATCTCGTCGGAGTGGTTGGAGAGGTCGACGAAGAACCAGAGCAGGCCGCCGGGGCGGAGGAGGCGGAGCATCTCGGTGACGACGCCCTCCGGGTCTTCGACGTGGTCGAGGCAGTTCTCGATGATGACGAGGTCGAAGGCTGAGGCGGGGAGGGGGATGCGCTCGCCACCGGACTCGAGGAAGACGATGCCGGAAGCGGCGTCGGGGACGAGTCCCTCTTCGACGTATCCCTTGGCGAGCGGATCGACGGCGATCGCTTGGCGCCATCCGTTGCGAGCCGCGGCGGCTGCGGGGTATGGGCCGGATCCGATCTCGACGACGGCACGGGTGGCGCACCATGCGTCGATGTCGGCGTCTTGGAGGTCGAGGTACCGGGCGAGTTGATCGAGGCGTTCGCGTTGCCAACGACCGAACATGGTCTCGAAGGACTCGCCGAACTTCTCGCGATCGCCGCCCTCGCGGACGAGCCATCGCCAGAACTGCATCTCACCTTCCATCTTGGAAGCGGGCGTTGCGTGCGCGCTGTTGCCCGCGAGCGTCTGCTCGATGCGGGCGAGCCGCTCGTTGACCTCGCTGAGGCCCGGGCGCATGAGCCGGGCTGCGATTCGCTTGAGGGTTGCCTTCACCGCGTGCTCCGGAGGAGGGGAAGAAGGGGTATGCCTGGACCTGTTTAGATTCCGCAAAGCCTCGTGACTGCCCAGGATAGGGCGAGAAACGTGCACGGGCGGCCCCTATCGTTCCGATTCAACAGGGGGAAGACCGGCCTGATGGCCGGGTCAGCCCCAGAGACGAGCATATGCAGCCTCAGCCATCACCCATGCCCGGCGAAATGCCGCCCCCGCGTCCGGAGAACGCTCTGGATCGCGACATCGACGATCTGATGGCTCGTGTGGTGGAGGAGGCGACGACAGCGGTCGGGATGTTCGAGTCTGCCCTGGAGGCGCTGTGGTCGCGGGACGGGAGCCTGGTCGACGGGATCCTGGCGCGGGACGACAAGATCGACGCGGAGGAGGTCGCCATCGAGCAGGCCTGTCTGCGTGTGATGACGCTCCGTCAGCCGGTCGCGGGTGACTTCCGCACACTGGCGTTCGTGCTGAAGGTGAACACCGACGTCGAGCGCGTGGCCGACCACGCCTGCTCGATCGCGAAGGCGTCCCGCAAGCTGTGCCGCCTTCCGGAGATCGCGTGGCCGGAGTCGCTGCGTGAGCTTGGGCAGCGTGTTCCGATGGCGTGTCACGGGCTGCTCAAAGCGTTGGTGGTTGGGGATGCGGATCAGGCGATCGAGGTGGTTCGCGGTGATGCCGCGATCGACGCGCTGTTCAAGCGTCTGTTCAAGGAGATCGTTGAGATCATGGGGCGCAACGGCAACAGCCCTGAGCACGGGCTGCTGCTGTACCGGATCGGGCGTGAGCTCGAGCGGATCGGCGACCTGATGACCAACATCGCCGAGGACATCATCTACCTGCGCACGGGCGAGATCGTGCGGCACGAGGTGAAGAAGCCCGGGAACGCGGGCGATGCGTCGACGCCGCCGGCGACAGCCTGAGAGAGCCACAACCAATAGACTCTGTCTGATGATGTGGATCCTCTCGATCCTCGGTGTGCTTGCGCTCTGCGCGCTGCTGCGCGGGCTGCCGCGGCCGGTGCGCGTGCCGGGGACGTGCCGGCGTTGCGGGTACGACCTGGCGGGGATCGACTCGGAGGCGGCGTGTCCGGAGTGTGCGTCGACGGATCGGTCACGATCTGGGCGGCGTTGGACGAAGGCGCGGCATGGGTGGCTTGCGCTCGGCGTGGTGTTGTCTGTCACGAGCGGGGGGCTGTGGTTTGGGCACCATGCGTTGCTTGCGCCCGGGACGGCGAAAGGGATGCCGCTCCCGCTGCTGAAGCTCCGCCTGGACCTGATGCCGGAGGATGCGGAGACGGTCGATGAGTTGCTCTCGCGCGACGACAAGGAGGAGCTTGGCGATCGCGTGCTGCTCGGTCTTGCGGAAGGGGCGCTCGAGGATGAGTCGCTGAGCGTCGGGTCCGAGCGGTTCCGGTTGGTGCTGCGGGCGCTCGGGTCGGAGTTGATCGATGATGACGAGATGCTTGTTCGCATCGGCAGGCTCGTCTGCGAGATGACCATCGAGGGGCCCGCTCGCTTGCGCGCAGGAGAGGAGCGGAAGTTCACGCTCTTCGGTGGGATGCGTTTGCCTCGCGGGGCGGTCCTCGACCAGACGATCACGTTCGAGCGGCTGGGTGTGTTCGAAGCGGGAGCACCGCTGAGGCTCGCTCCCCATAAAGAGACCTCGAGCGAGCACAAGATCTACGGCGGCGGACGGAGCGGGCCGAACACGCAGCTCATGTTCGAGGTCGAGTCACGAGACGCCGACCCGAGCATGGCGAGCGTGGCGTGCGACGTGCGTGTCTCTTTCCTCGCACCCGGGCGTGACACTCACGTGACGTGGACAGAGCGGCCCGAGACGAGCGTCGAGGTTGTTGGGCCGGATGAGCCGTCGTGGGTGACGTTCGTGAGCGACGACGAGGTTGAGCAGCTTGTGCGCGATCACATCGCGATCCAGGCGCTGGACGTACACAACTCCCCTGCGCACAGTGAGAACACCTACGTGAGCACGAACCTCAGTGGTACGTGGGCGGGGGTCCCGCTGGCGCACCGGATCGTGCTCGTGCTCGAGGACGAGGAGATCACGCTTGGTCGGCACGGCGTGGATGCCGCGGGGGGCGGCTACTCTTCGAACGACTGGCTCGGACGCCGCCTCGACTTGCCAGAGCTCGTCACGATCCGTCTCGACCCGGACGCGGCGTACGCGGAGGCCCTGTTCGGGCCCGGCGACGAGGTGTTCGGTGGGACGATCACCTTCGAGAACGTGCCGGTGGTCACCAGGAACTCGTCTGCGCCCGACACGAGCCCAACCGTGATCGAGTACGCCCCGAACACGAAGCCATCGTCCCGACCACTGCGGAT
>JANQQG010000104.1 GCA_028285065.1 Phycisphaerales bacterium | reverse complement strand
GGATGTGGTTTGGGACGCGGGAATCCAGGGGGTCGGATCGGGTGAACCCACTGTTGGGACGCCGGTAGACCCTTGACGGCGCTGGTTCTGCGCTCCCTTGGTGGGGGCTGGGATCTGCGTAGGCGTATTGTCATGTGAGTGGGGGGCGGGCGTCGAGCATTCGGTTCGGCGTCTCGGGACATCTGATTCGGCGCGGTCCATTTGGGGCCTCCCCACCCCGCCCAGTCAGGGCGTGTGCAGAAGCAAGGAGAAGGCAGCATGAAGACCAGAGGCACGATCCGGGCGTGGGCGATGACGCTCGGCGCCGCGGGCGCGATGACCCTCGCCAGCGCACCGGCGCTGGGCCAGGGCGGCGAGCGTCCGGAGTTCCCCAAGTTCACGGATGTCTCCAAGGACTACCAGAAGGTCGTGTCGACGACCGACGGCCGGAGCCTGTACACGCTCTGGAAGCGGGACAAGGACGGCCAGATGCTGGCCGAGCTCCCGCGGAACTACTCGCGTCAGAAGCACCTGTTCGCGATGACCGTGTCGAGCGGCGAGACGTTCGCGGGTCTTCAGGGCAACGACGTGTACGCGTACTGGAAGCGGTTCGACAAGCGCATGGCGCTGATCCAGCCGAACCTGGGCACGCGTTCGACGGGCGACCAGGAGTCTCGTGACTCGGTCAACCGGATCTTCACCGACCGCGTGCTTCTGGACGTGCCGATCGTGTGCATGGGTCCGGGCGGCGGTCCGGTGATCGACCTGGACCAGCTGATGCTCGGTCAGGCGGGCAAGTTCTTCGGTGGGTCGGCCTCGGGTCTGAACCCGCGTCTTGCGCGCGTCGTGAAGGCGAAGGCGTTCCCCGAGAACATCATCGTGTCGTATGAGGCGCCGACGGCTGGTGGCGTGCTCAAGCAGTTCACGATTTCCGTGCGCAACATGGTGAAGGACCCGTCGTACAAGCCGCGTCGTGCGGACGAGCGCGTCGGCTACTTCACGACTGCGTACCTGGACCTCGGCAAGTTCGCGGACGACGAGAAGTGGATCCGCTACGTGAACCGCTGGAAGGTCGAGAAGGCCGACCCGCGTCTGAAGCTGAGCCCGCCGAAGGAGCCGATCGTCTACTACATCGAGCACACGGTTCCGATCCGGTACCGGCGGTTCGTGCGTGACGGCATCCTGTACTGGAACAAGGCGTTCGAGGCGATCGGCATCCGCGACGCGATCGAGGTCTACTACCAGGACAAGGCGACCAACGCGCACATGGACAAGGATCCTGAGGACGCGCGGTACAACTTCATCCGCTGGCTGAGCAATGACGTGGGCACGGCCATCGGCCCGAGCCGCGCTCACCCGGAAACCGGTCAGATCCTCGACGCGGACGTCGTCCTGACGGACGGCTGGATGCGTCACTTTGATTACCAGTACTCGAACCTGCTCCCGGACATCGCGATGGAGGGGTTCAGCCCCGAGACGCTCGCGTGGTTGGAGCGGAACCCGCAGTGGGACCCGCGCGTCCGCATGGCGCACCCTGCGCAGCGCGACCTGATCCTGCAGCAGCGTGCCCGTCGCGGCGTGCTGCCGTTCGGCGGTCACCCGATCGCGAACACCGACACGTCGATGTACGGGGATGACGAGTTCGACGGGCTCGTCGGGACGAACAGCCAGTTCAACGGTTTGTGCATGGCGGCCAACGGCAAGGCCATGGACATGGCGCTCCTTCAGATGCACATGGACATCGCCATGATGCTGGACGAGGAGAACGGCGACGATCAGCCCGAGGGCGACCTGCTCGACGGCGTTCCGGACTGGTTCGTCGGTCCGATGCTTGCGGACCTGGTCTGCCATGAGGTCGGGCACACGCTCGGTCTGCGTCACAACTTCAAGGCGTCCGCCATCTACACGATGGAGGAGATGAACTCCGAGGAGATCAAGGGCAACAAGCCGTTTGCCTCTTCGGTGATGGACTACATCCCGGTCAACATCAACTACGAGACGGGCGAGGTTCAGGGCGACTACGCGATGATCGACATCGGCCCGTACGACTTCTGGGCCATCGAGTACGGGTACACGCTTGGCGACCCGAAGAAGGTCCTCGAGCGCGTGGCCGAGCCGCACCTGCAGTACCTGACGGACGAGGACACGAGCGGTCCGGATCCGCTTGCTCGTCGCTACGACTTTGCGAAGGAGCCGCTGGACTTCGCGAACAACCAGATGCGTCTGGTGGACTTCTACCGCTCTCGGATCCTGGAGAAGTTCGTCAAGGATGGTGACTCGTGGTCCAAGGCCCGTCGCGGGTACCTGATCACGCTCGGCGAGCAGACCAAGGCCATCTCGATGATGAGCAACTGGATCGGCGGCGCGCACGTGTACCGTCACAAGAAGGGTGACCCGGACGGGAAGGTCCCGACCGAGGTCGTCAGCGCCGAGAAGCAGCGTGCCGCGCTGGACTTCATCTTGAACACGGCGTTCAAGGACGAGGCGTTCGGTCTGGATCGCGAGCTGATCGCGCACATGACGGTCGACAAGTGGTACGACGCGGGCGGTCAGCGCTCGATCAGCCAGGATCCGACCTGGCCGGTGCACGATCGCATCATGGGTGTGCAGGCCAGCGCTCTGACCGGCCTGATGAACCCGACCACGCTCAAGCGTGTCTACGACAACGAGTTCCGCGTGGCCCCGGCCGAGGACATGCTCACCCTTCCGGAGCTGTTCGAGAAGATCCAGGTCACGATCTGGACCGAGGTCAACGGTTCGCCTCAGGACCGCTACACGGCTCGCTCGCCGATGATCTCGAGCTTCCGTCGCAACCTGCAGGCGGAGCACGTCGAGCGTCTGATCGACCTGACGATGCCGGGCAAGCTGAGCGGCGCGGCCGCGAAGCCGGTGCAGAACCTGGCGGTGATGCAGCTCGGTCAGATCAAGGACCGGATCGACTCGCTGATGTCGGGTTCGGGCAAGAGCCGCATCGACCCGTACACGACTGCTCACCTGATGAGCGCGTCGGACCGGATCGAGCGTGCGCTCGACGCTCAGTACATCTTCAACGCCGGCGACATGGGCGGCGGCACGATCAACTTCGGCGGCCTGTTCGGGCAGCCGGCGGCGGCGCCCCAGGAGTGATGCTGTCCGGGTGAACCCGGGCTGACAACACGACTTCCTCTTCCTAGGGGCCGTCCGCGAGGGCGGCCCCTTTCTTGTGCGCGCAGCGTGTGCGCGGGCGCTGTTGCGCGCCGAGACTCGTGTCAGTGTGCGGGCGTGGTCTGCGCGTCCAGGCGTGCGTCGACCCACGCGCGGGCCGCGCGGTCGGCCTCGATGGCGTCTGCGAGTGAGGAGAGCTCGCTTGCGCCGAGCGCATCGAGTGCGCCGAGGCTCAGCTCTGGGATGCGTCCGAAGGGGATCGCGCCGGTGAGGAAGGCCTCGACGGCCCGCTCGTTTGCGCCGTTGAAGGTTGCGCCGGCGGAGCCGCCGAGCTCGATGACGCGCCATGCGGCGCCGAGTGCGGGGAAGCGCTCGAGGTCGGGCTCCTCGAAGTCGAGGCGAGCGAGAGAGGCGAGGTCGAGCGGCTTGGTGGTGCCGGGTGCGCGATCCGGGAAGGTGAGCGTGTACTGGATGGGGATGCGCATGTCGTTGACGCCGAGCTGGGCGAGGAGGTTGCCGTCGGCGTACTCGACGAGTGAGTGGACGGTGGACTGGCGGTGGATGAGGACACCGAGCTGGTCGGCGCTGAGTCCGAAGAGCCAGTGTGCCTCGATGACTTCGAGGGCTTTGTTGGTCAGGCTTGCGCAGTCGATGGTGACCTTTGGCCCCATGTCCCAGGTTGGGTGCGCGAGTGCTTGTTCGGGGGTGGCGTCGTAGACCTCGCGTGCGGGCTTGTCGCGGAACGCGCCGCCTGAGGCCGTGAGGATGACGCGCCGGACGGACGATGGCGGCGTGCATGGGGGGCAGAGGGGGTCGGCGCCGTGCGGCTGCGCGTGCGGGCCCTGGAGTGCCTGCCAGATGGCGGCGTGCTCGGAGTCGACGGGGAGGAGTCGGGCGCCGGTTCGTGCGCACGCCTTGGTGATGACGCTTCCTCCGGCGACGAGTGTTTCCTTGTTCGCGAGTGCGACGTCGATGCCGAGCTCGACGGATGCGAGCGTCGCGGCGAGGCCGGCGAATCCGACCATCGCGCCCATGACGAGGTCGCACTCGACCTCTCGCACGAGGCGCTCGGGGGCGTCGGCGCCGGTGCGCACGTTGGCGTCGTCACCGAAGACGCTTGCGCCCGCGGGGTCGGCGAGGGCGATCTCGGTCACGCCGAGGTGCTGGGCTTGTGTTCGGACGACTTCGGCGCGGCGTCCGGCTGCGAGGCCGACGACGCGGTAGCGGAAGGGGAAGCGCCCGGCATCGGCCTCGCGGTTGAGGTGCTCGACGACGTCGAGCGTCTGCACGCCGATGGAGCCGGTCGAGCCGAGGATGATCAGGCGGCGCTCGGGGAGGTCGCGAGATGGGGGAGGCGGGGGGGGCATGCGGGAGCTACTCCTCGCTGGCCAGGCGTGCACGCTCGCTTGCGCTGAGCTTGCGCCGTGCGGCGTAGAGCGTGCGCGGCTTCTTGGGCGCTTCGTCTTCCTTCGGCTTGGCTTCGGACTGCTCGCTCGCCTTGGTGGCCTTGCGAGTGGTCTTCTTCTTGGTGGTGCTGGTCTTCTTCTTTTTCTTGGTCGTCTTCTTGGCGGCCTTGGCGTTGGTGGACCCGGCGTCGGGCGCGGCCTCGCTGTTGGGGCCGGCGTCGTCGCCCTTGGCGTCGCTGGGTGCGTCGTTGCTCTCGGCGCCGGCCTTGGCGCCGGACTTCTTGCGGCCGCCTCGCTTGCGTCGGCGCTTCTTCTTGGGCGCTTCGTCGGTGTCGGTGTCGGTGTCGTCGCTCGGTGCGGCGTCGGTGGCCGGTGCCGCGTGCTCGGCTGGCGCGGTGTCGGGGGCGTCGGAGTCGCCCTCGGGGGCGGCCTCGCCCTGTTCGGTGCGTTCGCCGGACTTCTTGCCGCGTCGGCGGCGTCGGCGCCGGCGCTTCTTCTTTGGTGCGCCGTCTTCCCCGTCTGCGCCGGG
>JANQQG010000014.1 GCA_028285065.1 Phycisphaerales bacterium | reverse complement strand
GCCCACCCCCGCTACCGACGCACGCTACCGCTGCCGCATGCTCCGCGCCGGGCGCTTGATGCTCGACGGCGGCTCGATGTTCGGAGTGGTCCCGCGCGTGGTCTGGACGCGCGACATTCCCGTCAACGACGCGAACCAGATCGAGCTGAGCCACAACTGCCTCCTCCTGGAGGGTCCCCCGGATGAGCCCGGCGGGCGCAACCGCCTGGTCGTCGTCGAGACCGGAACCGGCAACAAGCTCCCCGACAAGATGCGGAAGATCTTCGGGCTTGAGGATCGCTGGCTCGGCACGGCCCTTCACGAAGCAGGTTGCAACCCCGCGGACGTCACCGACGTCGTCGTCAGCCACCTGCACTTCGATCACGCCGGTGGGCTCACACGACTGGCCGAGCCCGGCGAGAAGCCGGATTGGTCCGGTCCCGACGGAGGCGGCGGCGGCGCCGAGGGCGTCAAGCTGACGTTCCCCAATGCGCAGATCCACGTGCAGGAGCGCGAATGGGCCGATGCGCTCGCAAACCGGGCCGTGATGACCAGGACCTACTACCGCGACCACCTCGAGCCGATCCGCGAGCACGTGCGCACGGTGGACTCACCCCGCCCGTTCCCGACGGGCTCGTTGCCCGGGCGAGATGCGCTCCCGCGAACGAGCGTCGCGATGCGCGAGACCGAGATCATCCCCGGCATCAGCGTCTTCCTCCTGCCCGGGCACACCTGGGGCCAGCAGGGCGTCAAGTTCACCGATGACTCCGGCCGAACGGTCGTCTTCGTCCCGGACGTCATGCCCACTCACTGGCACGCCGGGGCGGCCTACTCGCTGGCGTACGACGTGGAGCCGTTCACGAGCATGCTGAGCAAGCGTTGGCTGCTCGACGAGGCCTCCCGGCACGGTTGGACCCTGATGCTGGATCACGAGCCAGGGGAGGCGTTCTACCGGGTCGAGCCGGACGATCGCGGCTGGTACCGGCTCGAGCCCGCCTGAGGCGTTCCCGGCCTGTCTGCCCCCGCTCAACGAGCCCCAGGGCCCCCTCGGCGGCCCCCACCACCCCCGCATATGATTGGGCCGAGAGGATCGACTGCTTGAGCACGACCGCGACCAGCACGAGCCCCGGCACGCCCAGCGCGGCCTCTGCGCCCGCCCCGGCGAGCGGGGCCGTGGAGCGTCCGTCCGGCTCGCCCACGCCCCCGCCCCGTCCGAAGCGCCGGAAGAAGCGTCGTTCGATCGCGACACGGGTCGAGGCGTACATCAGCAAGCTGGCGTCGCGGAACAACTTCTGGAACCGCGTGTGCTCGCTGATCTGGCTGCCGTACGCCTTCCGGAGCGGGATCCGGATGAAGCGGATCGACCCGAAGACGTTCGCGGCCGTGCTCCCGTTCAGGCGGTTCAACCGCAACTGGTACAACGCGATGGCCGGGGCGGCTCTGGTGGGCAACTCCGAGATCGCGGGCGGGATGTACGTCTTCGGCGTGGCCGGAGCGGATTACACCGTGGTCTGCAAGCACCTGAACTACAAGTTCCTCCGGCCCTGCTACGGGCCGGCGATCTACCGGATCACGCCGCGTGAGACGATCGAGGACAAGCTGGCGGACGGTGGCGAGTTCAACATCACGCTCGAGCTCGACGTCGTCCAGCAGATCACCAAGCCCGGGGGGCGCGAGAAGCGTGTGGGCCGATGCGACATCACGTTCCACGTGACGCCGAAGACGCACCACAAGGAACGCAAGGCCAGACGCCAGAAGGCCGAGGCTTCCGCGGCCTCGAGCGAGTCGAAGGCGTAGACTCGCCGCCATGTCCGGTCGTCCCTCCCCTTCCTTCCCGAGAACGAACTCGATCGTGCGCACGTTGGTGTGGGGCGCGTTCCTCGCCTCGAGTTGGACGTGGTGCATCGGGATGTTCCTGCCGGCGCTGCTCATCCGCGACTACGGGCTGTGGAGCTTCGCGCTGTTCGCGACGCCGAACGTCATCGGGGCCGCGCTGTTCGGCGTGGTGCTCCGACGCCCGGCGACGCAGGGTCGGTTCATCGCCCGTCATCGGCGTGCGTGCATGGCGTTCAGCTGGGCGACGATCGCGTTCCACGTGTTCTTCCTGGCGTGGCTTGCGCGGGGGGTGATCCCGTCGGCGCACTTGGTGGTCGTGGTGCTGATCGTGGCGATCGTGCTCCTCGCGCCCGGGCGTGCTCGCTCTGCGCGCGCATGGATCGGCACGTTCGCGTTCGTCCTCTCGGTGGGGCTCCTCCTGGCGCTGATCCAGCGGCTCGAGCCCGCGCCTGCCTCTCTCTGGGCGACGTCGGGTTCGCAAGGCATCGCGCTGGCGCTGATGAGCCCTCTGGTCATCATCGGCTTCGCCCTCTGCCCATACCTCGATCTGACCTTCCACCTCGCACGCTCCGAGGCGACCGGCGCGCCGGGAACGCGGGCGTTCATCATCGGCTTCGGCGTCATGTTCTTCGCGATGATCGTCGGGACTGCCTTCTACGCGCCCGTCATCATCGGCTGGCTCGGGGGCTCGCAGCCGACCGGCTCCGTCGCCGCGTTGCTCGCGATCCACATCGTCGTGCAGGCGGGCGTCACGCTCGGGCTGCACGGACGAGCGCTCGGCGAAGCCGGCGCGTGGGCATCACCGAGCGCGCGCGGCACCACCGTCGGCGTCTGCGTCCTCACGGGTCTCGTTGCGATCATCGGTTCAGGCGCTGGCTCCGGACTGGTCGAGAACATGACCGCGCCGGAGGTCGTCTACCGCCTGTTCATCGGATTCTATGGGCTGATCTTCCCCGCCTACGTCCTGATCGTCGGGACGCTCCCGGCCGACGGGACGTGGCGTGAACGGCGCATCCGTGTGTTGATCTTCGCGTTCTGCGTGGGCGTGGGCGCCCCGATGGCGTTCATGGCGTTCATCATGCGCATGGAGGCGTGGTCCGTGCTGGCCGCGCTGGTGCTACTCGCTGGCTTCGGCGCATCGCGTATTGCCAGGCGTTCGCTGCGTCCACCGGCTCCGGAATCGAACTAGCCGGCCGCCGACCCGACGCGCCCGGGCTCTTCCTGGGTCGCGAGGGTGAGCACGCCGGACTGCGTCATCTCATCATCGCGGAGTTCGCCCGTCAGACGCCCGTCGGCGAGGACGACGACCCGATCAGCGAGCGCAAGGAGTTCGGGCATCTCGCTCGAGACGAGGAGGACGGCCGCGCCGTCGCGGGCGGCGGATCGGATCAGCTTGTAGATCTCGGCCTTCGTGCCGACGTCGATCCCGCGTGTTGGCTCGTCGAGCAGGAGGACGCGCGTGTCGCGCCCCATCCAGCGCGCGATGAGCAGCTTCTGCTGGTTTCCCCCGCTGAGCGAATCGGGCGGCGCGCTCGCGGAGGCGGTCTTGATCTGGAACGCGTTGATCCGACGCTCGACCAGCTCCGCTTCGGCGTGCATCCGGCGGATCCCGAGCGGGCCGGAGAGGGACGCCATGAAAGGGAGGACGATGTTCTCGTCCATGCCGAGCTGGAAGAACAGGCCCTGGAGCTTGCGGTCCTCGGGGACGTAGCCGACCCCGGCCGCGATCATCGGGCGTGGATCCCCGCGCCGCACTTCCTCCCCACCGACACGGACGCGTCCGGTCGCGCGGGGATCGAGGCCGAAGATCGCGTCGAGTAGTTCGCTCCGCCCGGATCCGACGAGCCCGCCGAGACCGAGGATCTCACCGGGGCGCACCGCGAGCGAGACATCTGAGAGCTTGCCCGGCGACGACATCGATTCGACCTCGAGCAGCGGGCCCGTCAGCGCTTCCTGCGCCGACGGTGGCCCGGCGCTCTCGGCGCCGTCGGTCCCGTCCGCGAGCGTCCGCAGCGCGGCGGCCTCCCCCCCAGGGGTCTTGGCGTCGGGCGTTTCGACACGGCGCCCGATCATCTGCTCGACGAGGGTCGGCTCGTCGATGTCCTTGACAGTGGACGTCGCGACGAAGCGCCCATCACGCAGGACCGTCACGCGGTCGCAACAGGCGAAGATCTCGCCCATCCGGTGCGAGACGTAGATGATCGTCAGCCCGCGCTCGGCCAGCGAGCGCACGATCCCCAGCAGCCGATCGACCTCCTTGATCGAAAGCGAGCTCGTCGGCTCGTCGAACACGACGGCGCGCACGGCGTCCTCGGTGCGCTCGGCCTCGCCCGGATCGAGAGCGGTCGCGATCTGCACGATCTGTCGATGCCCCGGGCTGAGGGCCCCGAGCGGGCGTTCGACGTCGATGCTCGGCTCGAGCTCGGCGAGCAGGCGTTCGGCGCGCCTGGCCATCTCCGGACGATCGAGCGTGCCGAACCGGCGCGTCGGCAGCTTGTGCAGGCAGAGGTTCTCCGCGACCGTGAGGTTCGGGCACTGGGCCAGTTCCTGGTGGACGATGCGCACGCCCGCGTCGGCCGCGTCGTGGAGCGACCCCGATCGCAGCGTCCGCTCGCCACCGGTCTCCGCGATGACGACGCGTCCCTCGTCGGGCGCGTGCAGCCCGCAGATCACCTTGCCCAGTGTGCTCTTGCCGGCGCCGTTCTCGCCCATGAGGGCGTGGACCTCACCCGGGAGGAACGAGACGCTCACGTCGACAAGCGCGCGCGTGATCCCGAAGCGTTTGGAGACGCCCTCGGCCCGCAGGAGCGGCTGCGCAGACCCGTTGCTCACGACGCCGACCCCCCCATGCTCACGAGCCAGACGGCAGCCATGTGTCCC
>JANQQG010000002.1 GCA_028285065.1 Phycisphaerales bacterium | reverse complement strand
CCACCCGCGCTCGTCCAGGCCCCCGCGCGATGCCGCGGAGCGCAGCTTGATCTCGAGTTGCAGGCGTCGCAGGTCTTGTGCGACGACGTCGGCCTGCTCCACGCGCGAGGCCTTCGCATCGCGCACGTGCATGATCACGCCGACGAGCGTGATCAGCGCCAAGATCCCCAGCATGTCCCTTGCCATGCGCATCGTGCGTTCAACTCCCCAGAACGGACCGTGTGCTCTTTTGATCGAACCGCTCGCGGGCCGGCGTGAGACGTACGTCCCTGCGGAGAGGGCGCAGCGGGGCATCCGTGCCGAACTTCGGGCGTGCACCGGTCGGGAGGGTCGAGCCGATCCGGACCGCGCTTCGGCGCGTGCTAGACTCGCCCGCTGCACCCACGCGGGCCAGGAACGGGCCCGAGACCACCCCGCCGGAGGCGTCATGACCCGCATTACCACGACAACCCTCGACTGCGGGATGCCGCTGATCGTCGAGCAGATCCCGGGCGTCGAGTCCGTGGGCCTCTCCTGGTTCCTTCCTTCCGGGAGCGCACGCGACCCCGGGGATCGGTTGGGCCTGAGCGCGATGTACGCCGAGCTGTTGCTCCGTGGGTGCGCGGGCATGAGCTCACGCGAGCATGCCGACGCGCTCGATCGCGTCGGCGTCGGGCGCTCGGTCGACGTCGGCACGCACTACCTGGCGGTGTCCGCTTCGGCGCTCGGCTCGCGCCTGGGCGAGGCGCTCCCGCTGCTGGTCGACATGGTGCGCCGTCCGACGATGGATGCGAGCGCGATCGATCCGGTTCGCGACCTGTGTCTCCAGTCGATCGATGCGCTCGCGGACGATCCGCACGAGCGAGCGAGCATCGCCGCGCGTGAGCGCCACGCCCCGCCTCCGCTGAATCGCTCCGGGCTGGGGACGAAGGAGGGGCTGACCCGGATCACGCACGACGACCTCGTCTCGGGGTGGGCGGAGCGTTCGCGTCCAGGTGGCGCGATCCTCGCGATCGCGGGTGCCGCCGATCCCGACGAGCTTGCCGCTTCGTTCAACAAGCTGCTCGCGGGGTGGGAGGGCGAGGCGGCGCCGATCGAGGTCGGCACGCCCGAGCACAAGGGGACGTACCACCACATCGAGGATGATTCGGCGCAGGTGCAGATCCTGGTCACCCACGACGCACCGCCCGAGCCCGAGCCGACGTGCGTGCTCGAGCGTCTCGTGATCAACGTCCTCTCGGGTGGGATGTCCTCGCGCCTGTTCACCGAGGTCCGCGAGAAGCGTGGGTTGTGCTACGCGGTCAGTGCTGGGTACGCGACGGACCGCGCGCACGGGCGCGTCCGGGCGTACGTGGGCACCACGCCGGAGCGTGCGCAGGAGTCTCTGGACGTGCTGCTGGCGGAACTCGAGCGGATCAACTCGGCGGAGGGGCGCATCGAGGCGGACGAGTTCGAGCGAGCCGCGATCGGCATCAAGTCCAGCCTGGTGCTCTCGGGCGAGTCCACGGGCGCTCGCGCGTCGGCGTTGGCGACGGACATGCACCGCCTCGGGCGCCCGCGTTCGCTGGACGAGCTGGCGGCCGCCTTCGACGCGACCACGCTCGACGACGTGAACAACTACTTGTCGCAGCGTTCGCTGGGACCCCGGACGATCGTGACCCTCGGGCCCACGGCACTGACGCCGCCGGCCTGACCCCCCTTCCCCCCGCCTCACTGCCCAGATTGAGTGGCTGGCGTCTTCGCAGTTCCGCAACAGTCGAGCGGCAGGCAAGGCGGGACGCCAGCGGTACACTCCGCCCCGATGAGCGACGGTCCTGACTACGCCCGGCCCACACGACGCCTGATCCCCCGAGATTGGTGGCACTACGCGATCTTCTTCGCGATGCTCGTCATCCTCGGCGTCTTCCTTCTCTATCCGATCGCCCTGACCGTCCGCGGCGCGTTCAGCGACAGCCTGACCGGCGGCGGCGGGTTCACCCTCGACTACTTCCTGGTCGCCTTCGAGGACCCGGCGAACCTCACGGGGCTTGCCAACGCGTTCCTGATCGCAACGGTGACGACGGTCCTCTGTTTCGTGATCGCGCTCCCGTTGGCGATCCTCTCGGCCCGGTACACGTACCCGCTCAAGCCGGTGTTCAACGCGCTGATCCTGGTGCCGTTGATCCTGCCGCCGTTCGTCGGCGCGATCGGGATGCAGCGGCTCTTGGGGACGACGGGCGGAATCAACAGCTTCCTGGGGATCGAGTACGACCTGCTCGGCAACGCCAAGTTCTGGGGCGTGGTGATCGTGGAGGCGCTGCACCTCTACCCGATCATCTACCTCAACGCGACGGCGGCTCTGGCGAACCTGGATCCGGCGCTTGATGAAGCCGCCGAGAACCTCGGGGCGAGCGGGTGGCGTCGTCTGCGTTCGATCGTGATGCCGCTGATTCGCCCGGGGCTGTTCGCGGGCGGGGCGATCGTGTTCGTGTGGTCGTTGACGGAGCTCGGCACGCCGCTGGTGTTCGACTTTGACAAGGTCACGCCGGTGCAGATCTTCGAGGCGCTGGGGTCGGTGGAGGATTCACCGGAGCCGTACGTGCTGACGGTGGTGATGCTGATGTCGGCGCTGATGGCGTACGTGCTCGGCAAGTTCGTGTTCGGCGGGCGTGGGCACGCGATGTACTCGAAGGCCTCCAGGGCCGCGGGCGAGGTGAAGCTGACGGGCCTGGGCGGGGTCTGCGCGACGGGGGCGTTCATTTTCGTGACGGCCCTTGCGCTGCTCCCGCACGTCGGGGTGGTGCTGACGTCGCTCGAGGAGACGGGCGCCTGGTACCGGACGGTGTTCCCGCAGGACTGGACGCTCGGGCACTACGAGCGAGCGCTGACGGACGACATGGCGTCGCGCTCGATCAAGAACTCGCTGATGCTCTCCGGGGCGGCCGTCGCGGCGAACGTGATCGTCGGCTTGATGGTGGCGTACGTGGTCGTGCGCACGAAGGTGCGTGGGCGGGCGCTCTTGGATGCGTTGTGCATGCTCCCGCTGGCAGTGCCGGGTTTGGTCATGGCGTTCGGGTATGTGGCATTCAGCATCCGTCTTTCGGACGAGTTCCCGATCTTCGGGAGCAACGGGCTGCTGAACATCACCGTCGTCGGCGCGACGCCGAACCCGATCCCGCTCTTGATCATCGCGTACGGGATCCGGCGTCTGCCGTACGTCGTACGCTCGGCGATCGCGGGGCTGGAGCAGACCTCGGGCGAGCTCGAGGAGGCGGCGATCAACCTCGGGGCGGGTCGCGTGACGGCGGTGCGGAAGGTGATCGTCCCGCTGATCATGGCGAATCTGATCGCGGGGGCGCTGTTGGCGTTCAGCTTCGCGATGCTGGAGGTGTCGGACTCGTTGATCCTCGCGCAGCAGCCGGAGGACTACCCGATCACGCGGGCGATCTTCGAGTTCTTGGGGCGCCTGGGTGATGGGCCGAACATCGCGAGCGCCATGGGTGTGTGGGGGATGGCGTTGCTGACGGTGACGCTCGTGGGCGCGTCGATCCTGATCGGCAAGAAGCTCGGCGCGATCTTCCGCGTTTAGTCAGCCGTCGGGCTGACGCGAGTTGAGCAGCAGGACCTCGAAGACGACGGTCGAGCCGCCGGGGATGAGGACCGCGCCGGTTTCGTCGGTGAGCGGCGTGTCGCCGAAGGCGAGTTCCGGCGGGATGGTCAGGCGGCGCTTCCCGCCGACGCGCATGCCGGGGAGTCCCTTGCGGAAGCCGCGGATCATGTCCTCGAGTGCGAAGGTCGTCGGGCCGACGGGGTAGGTGTCGTCGAAGACGGTCCCGTCCTCGAGGCGCGCGACGTAGTGGACGGTCACGATGTGCCCGGGCATGCACAACTCGCCGGGTCCGAACATCAGGTCTTCGAGGACCAGGCCATCGCTCGTGATCACGCGGTCGATCACGCGATCGGTCCCGAAGGGGGCGGCGTCGGTGGCCGGTCCCTCCGCCGGGCTGATTGGTTCGCCGGCGTTCGTGCCCGTCGTCGCTTGGCCCGACGGGCTGTCCGACGCGCACCCGGCCAGCAGCAGCACGCCCACCGCGAGCGGGGTCAGGGCAGCGCCCAGGCTGCGGGGGAGGTTGCGTGCGATGGGCATCGGCGTCCTACCGTCGTTCGAACGTCCCGAGAGTGCGGGGGGCCAACAGCGTAGCGGCGGAGTTGTATGGGCGAGGGCGCGAACAGGATGCCGATCGGCGTGACCATGGGAGATCCCGGTGGGATCGGCCCTGAGGTCGTCGCAAAGGCGATCGCGGCCCTCGGATCCGAGCCACAGGCCCCACTTGTCGTGTTTGGCGATGCGCAGGTGCTCGAGCAGCAGTGGGGAGATCCGGACGGGGCCTGGGTGGTCGTTCTCGATGAAGGGGCGGCCGCCGAGGCGCTCGGGTCGGGCGCTCGGGTCGTGGTGATCGACGTGGCGTCGTCAGGTGGGCGCGCGCCGGTCGAGCATCAGCCGACAGCCGAATCGGGTGCCGCGTCGTTCGAGTACGTCGAGCGAGCCATCGCGGCCTGCGCGAGTGGCCCTCTGCGCCTGGGCGCCCTCTGCACCGCTCCGATCTCCAAGACGGCGTGGCACCTCGCGGGGCACACCGAGTTCCCCGGGCACACCGAGTTCCTCGCGGAGCGATTCGGTGTCGGCGACCGGTTTGCGATGCTGTTCGTCGGCCCGCGCTTGCGGGTCGCGCTGGTCACAGTGCACGAACCGCTGGCGCGCGTGCGTGGGCTGATCACGTCCGAACGTGTGCGCACAACGATCGAGCTGATCGATGAGGCGTGCCGCCGGCTCGGGACGCCGAGGCCGCGGATCGCGGTCTGTGGGTTCAACCCGCACGCCGGCGAGCAGGGGCTGCTCGGGGACGAGGACGAGTCGCTGATCCGCCCCGGGATCGATGCGGCACGCGCGGCCGGGATCGACGCGAGCGGGCCCTTCCCCGCCGACACTGTCTTCCTCGCGGCTTCGAACGGCCACTACGACGGGGTCGTGGCGATGTACCACGACCAGGGGTTGATCCCCGTGAAGCTGCTCGATCGGGATGAGGCAGTGAATGTGACCGTCGGCCTGCCGGTGCCGAGGACGAGCCCGGCCCACGGGACGGCTTACGACATCGCGGGGTCCGGTCGGGCCGACCCGGGGTCGATGCTGGCATCGCTGCGCCTGGCGATGCGACTGAGCGGGGCGTCGCCGGGCGGGACCTGAGTTGCCGGGTACCCCGACTCACAGAACCTGGACTGCGCCCTTGGGGTTTTGGGTGCGGGTTGGCTACTATGGCCCCATGGTCCAGCGATACTGACATCTCGCATGTGATCCATCGGCTGGGGCGGGGGTCCCTTTACCGAACGACGCGGAGCGGGCAGATGCCGACGAGCGCAGACAAGCGCGCGCGCACACGCAGTGATGCGCACGAGCCGCATCCCCTGTGGGAGATGCTCGTCATCGCTGCGCCGACTGTCATCACCATGACGTCGTACACCGTCATGCAGTTCGTTGACGCGATGATGGTCAGCCGCATCGGGGACGACCCCGTCTATGTCGCCGCACAGGGCAACGGGGGCATCGTCGTCTGGGTGATGATCGCCGCGGCCCTCGGGCTGCTCAGCGTCGTCAACACCTTCGTGAGCCAGAACCTGGGCGCGGGCAAGCCGGAGCGTGGGGCGGCGTACGGGTGGAACGCCGTGTGGCTCAGCGTCGTGGGCTCGGTGCTCATCCTTCCTGCGGCGTGGCTGTCGCCGGTGGTGTTCGAGCACGCGATGGGCCACGAGGGCGCGCTCCTGAGCATGGAGAGCGAGTACGCCGCGATCCTGGTGTGGGGCGCGTTCTTCACGCTGGCATCGCGCGGGATCGCGCACTACTTCTACGGGATGCACCGTCCGATCGTCGTGATGGTCTCGGTGATCCTGGCCAACATCGTGAACATCTTCCTCAATGCCGTGCTGATCTTCGGCGCTGAGGGGATCGATCCTGCGCGCCTGGGCGGCGAGCCGGTGCTCATCTGGTTCTTCGAGACGGCCTCCGGCGTTGCCGGGGCCCTCGGGATCGGTGCGCTCGGGGTCCCCGGGGCCGCGATCGGCACGGTGATCGGGACGGTGGTCGAGTTCCTGATCCCGATGGCGATCTTCCTGTCGCCGAGCTTCAACCGGAGGTTCAAGACGTGGAGCGCGTGGCGTCCGAGCCTGCGCCACCACAAGGATCTGGTGCGAGTCGGCTGGCCCGCCGGGTTGATGTTCGCCAACGAGCTGATCTGCTGGGGCGTGCTGATGGCGTTCCTGCTCGGGCGCGGCGGCGCGGCGGCGGGGGAGGACCCGGTCGTGCACAACTCGGCCGGGTGGATCGCGCTGCGCTACATGCACATGTCGTTCATGCCGTGCGTGGGGCTGTCGATCGCGGTGACGGCGATCGTGGGCAAGTGCATCGGGCGCGGGCGTCCGGACTTGGCCGCTGCGCGCGCGTGGCTGGGGCTGAAGATCGGCATCTTGTATATGGGGACGTGCGCGTTGGCGTTCGTCGTCTTCCGCGAGGAGTTGATCGGGGTGTTCATCCCCGATGACGCCGCGGACCCGGACCTGCTCTTGAAGGTGGGTGCGCAGGTGATGATCGCGGCCGCGGTGTTCCAGGTGTTTGACGCGCTGGCGATCATCATGTCTGGTGCGCTGCGCGGGGCTGGCGACACGGTCTTCCCCGGGCTGCTGACGGTCGTGCTGAGCTGGACGTGCGTGGTCGGGGTCGGGGCCCTGATGATCGTGCTGTTCCCGGGTCTGGGTTCGATCGGGCCTTGGGTCGGGGCGTCGCTGTTCATCATCCTGGCGGGCCTGGCCCTGACGTGGCGGTTCGCGGGGGGCAAGTGGAAGTCGATCAAGCTGATCGACCCTCCCTCTCCCCCGGACTCCGAGATCGCGCCCCCGGTCTGCGTGTCGTGCGGGTACGACCTGGACGGGATGGCAGTTGGGGTGGCGTGCCCGGAGTGCGGGCAGGAGATCGAGGCGGAGGTGGTGCCGGGCTCGTCGGATGGGCTTGGCGCCGGGGTGGGGCGGGTGGAGGCCCCCACGGAGGGGGTCCGCGCCGACTAGGCGGTCGGGCGCTACAGTTGGGGCCGCGAGGGGGCCCTGGGGCCGGTGCGTCCCGGGGGGCCGATCGCGGGACCCGATGATGGGAGGTTCGATGAGCAACGGTGATCCGCTGGACGTTGTGATCGGTGCGGAGGAGGCGAAGCGCAACGCGGCCGAGGCCGCGGGGCACCTCGAGGCTGCCGAGGCCGCGATGGCCGACGGCGATCGCGCCAAGGTGATCGACGAGCTGGAGCGCGCGGTCTCCGCCGACCCGGCCAACCCGGAGCTGCTGTTCAAGCTGGCGTACCAGCTCGACCTTGCCGGCGACGAGGACGAGGCGATCGAGCTCTACGAGCGCGCGATCGAGACGCCCCCGGCCGCGGTCAACGCCCTGATCAACCTTGCGGTGCTGTACGAGGATCGCGGGGACTACTCCCGGGCCGAGCGCTGCCTGCGTCAGGTTCTGGACACGCGTCCGAACCACACGCGTGCTCGTCTGTTCATGAAGGACGTTCAGGCCAGCCGCGAGATGGTCATCGACGAGGACTCCGATCGCGACCGGATGAAGCGCAACGCGCTGCTCGACACACCGGTGACGGACTTCGAGCTGTCCGTCCGCGCCCGTACGTGCCTGAAGAAGATGAACATCCGCACCCTCGGCGACCTGCTTCGGACGACCGAGGCGGAGCTGATGGGCTACAAGAACTTCGGCGAGTCGAGCCTCACCGAGATCAAGCAGATGCTCGCGGCCAAGGGCCTTCGCCTCGGCCAGGGCGTCGAGGACGCGCACCGCGCGGCCCGTCGCAAGATCCTCGATCAGCTCAAGGGCACCGGCAAGGAGGCTGTCCTGGCCAAGCCGGTCAGCGACCTGAACCTGTCGGTGCGTGCCCGCAAGGCGCTTCAGCTGCTGAACATCCAGAGCCTTGGCGACCTGGTGTCGCACACCGAGGCGGAGTTGATGGGCGTGAAGAACTTCGGTGCGACGTCGCTGCGTGAGGTCCGCGAGAAGCTGACGGAGCTGAACCTCTCGCTCCGCACACTCGACGCCTGATTTTCGCCCATTCAGGGGCGTTCGACATACGAACGAAGTACGAACCGCCGGGCTCATGCCCGGCGGTTTTTGTTGTGGCTCCGTGAAGAGGCTCGATACTCTGGATAGGTGAGGAGGCGGCTTGTCCGCCCCGGCATTCGTGTGCCGAGACGGCGCAAACGCCTCTGGGATCTGTTTGTGTCGGCCCGACGCGACGGCGCGGCGCCGGCCCGGTTCGTCCGAGCCGACGTGTGCCGCAGGGAAAGCTCGCGGGTGCGTTGTCGGGAGCGTCGGGCATGGAGGGTTCTCCGTGCACGAACGCCGCAACATGGCAATCTGTCTTCTGCTGGTGCTGTTCACGCTGTGGGCGGCGTTCAGTTGGCTGATCGCGCCGGACTACGCGCCGGGTCTGCCGCCCAACCTGATGTGGCACAAGATCGCGTCGGTGGCGCTGATGTTCGCCTTTGGCGGGTGGCTGTTCTGGATCTGGAAGTTCGAGGACCGGCTCGATGATCAGCTCGCCGAGGTGACGGGCGGGGTGTACTACGAGCGTGACGGTCTGTGCTTCATGCCGCTGATCCGTATCCGCCCGGGCTCGAACCAGGCGGAGATCAGCCTCTACTACCAGAACCGCTACTCGAGCCCCGTGGAAGCCGTGATCCATCTGCGTCCGCTTGTGCACGACGGGAGCCCCCCGTTCGCGAGCCACCGCGACGCTCGGGACCTGCACTTCGCGTTCATCGCCCAGCCGGGCGCATTCGGCGTGCTGCACCAGCCGATTGCCGTCGCGCCGGGCGCGCAGGGCGAGGTCATCAACGTCCATGTTGGGGCCGCGGTCCGCTGGCCTCGCGGCAAGGGCGACGAGCTTCGTTCGCACGGCGGGACGGAGTGCGGGACGTTCAACGTGGACTGGGCGCTCGCCTTCCGGCGTTCGACGCACGAGCTCGGCGGCGAGATCGACCTCGAGGACCCCGCGACGCTGCATCTGTCGATGCCGATGAGCGTCTCGGCGCGGATCGACGACAACA
>JANQQG010000258.1 GCA_028285065.1 Phycisphaerales bacterium | reverse complement strand
GCCCACCAACGCTGAGAAGCGACCCGGCCAGCCCGAAGACCCCAAGGAAGATGCAAACCGTCCCGAGCACGGGCGGCCACACGCTGCGCGCCCGGCGGCGGACCGCGATGGGGATCGGGGACGTCGGCGGCGTTCTTCGCGTCGCTTGGGCCGCAGCGTCGCGGATCGCGACCTCGGTCGTTGACGAATCAGTCCCCTGCGTCGTCATCGGCCGCTTCGGCCTCCGTGGGCGCGATCGCTGCGCTGGCGTCGAGTTCGTCGGGCTCCGGCTCGCGCACGCCGACCGTGATCCCGCCGGCGTCGTCCTGGGCGACGCTCACGCGCCGGCGGCGCACCAACTCGAGCAGCGCCAAGAAGAGACCGATCATCTCCGAACGCGTGCGTCCTTCGAAGACGCGCGCGAACCGAACCGTCCCGGCCGAGCCCTGCGCTGACTCTTCCTTGAGGAACAGCACGATGTCCTCGGCGTGCAGTTCGAGCGGCGTCTCGTCCATCGTGACGTGGTGCTCGCCGAGGCGGTCGAAGTCGACGGCCGCGATGATCTGCCCGAATGCAGAGACCAGGTCCATCACGTCGAGGTCTTCCATCTCGACGTCCTCGTCGGCGAGGCGCGTGGTCGCCTCGGCCAGCGCATCGCGTTCGATGCCGGCGACGCCCGACGGCGCACGGCGCGACCAATCCTCGCGGCGCTCGAGCAGGCGATCGGCCGCCTCGCGGTAGCGCTTGTACTCGAGCAGCTGCGCGACGAGCTCGGCGCGCGGGTCGGTCTCGTCCTGGGCGGGGCGCTCTGCGTCACCCTCAGCGGAGCTCCGGCTCTGGCCCGCGAGGACCTTGGCCTTGATCTCCATGAGGGTGGCCGCGACGACGAGGAACTCGCCTGCGAGGTCGATGTCGAGCCCGCCGAAGCCCTCGACGGAGCACGCCTGATCCACCAGTTCCAGGTACTGATCGGCGATCTCGGCGATCGGGATGTCGGTCACCTCGACCTCGCTGCGCCGGATGAGGAACAGCAGCAGGTCCAGCGGACCCTCGAACGCCTCCAGGCGGACGCGGTAGTCGTCCAGATCGATCGTCACCAATCGCCTCCTTGGGCCCGTTCGGGCCGCATCGGAGTCTACCCTTGACCCATGCCGACAGGCCCCACAACCCGCCCCACACCCCCATCGGCCCCGCCCCAGACGGGGCCCGAGGCTGAGGTGGCGTACGCCCGGCGCGTCCTGCAGGCCGAGGCCGGAGCCCTCACGGCCATGGCCGACCGGATCGACGAGTCCTTCGTCGAAGGGGTCAGCCTGATCGTGGAGGGGGCGCAGGCAGGCCGATCGCTGATCGTGACCGGCGTGGGCAAGTCCGGGGACGTCGGGCGGAAGATCTCCTCGACCTTCGCATCGCTTGGTGTGGCGTCGCACTTCGTGCACCCGACCGATGCCGCGCACGGGGACCTGGGGCGCGTCCAGGCGGGGGATGTCTGCTTGGCGATCTCGTTCAGTGGAGAGACGGAGGAGGTGGTCGCGCTTGCGTCCTCCCTGAGCGACGACGGCGTCCCGATCATCTCGGTCACCGGCTGCTCTGCCCGCGACTCGGGGAAGCCGTCGACACTTGAGCAACTTGCGCGTGTCGCGCTGACGATCGGCTCGCCCGACGAGGCCGACAGCGAGATCCCGGCGCCCACGTCCTCGGCCACGGCCACGATCGCGCTCGGTGATGCGTTGGCGCTGGCCTGCTGCCGTCGGGTGTCGTTCACGAGCAGCGACTTCCTCAAACGCCACCCGGGCGGATCGCTTGGCGGGCTGCTGCGCCCTGTCACGCACCTGCTGCGCCACCGTGTCGGCGAGGGCGGAGACGGGTTCACCCCGGTGCCCGATGACCTTACCGTCGGCAAGGCCCTCGAGGCCGCGGAGACCGGCTCGCGTCGTCCGGGCGCCTTGCTGCTTGTGGATCGCGCGAGCGGCGCATTGACGGGCATCTTCACGGACGCGGATTTGCGCCGCCTCGTGCGCACGGGCGAGGGCGCCCTGGACAAGCCCATCGCCGACGTGATGACGCGCTCGCCTGCGACCCTCGCGGAGACGGCATTGGTCAGAGATGCCGTGAACATGGTGCACGCTCGCCACGTCGATGAGATCCCGGTGGTCGATGCCGACCTTCGACCTGTGGGCATCCTCGACGTGCAGGACCTGGTCACCCTCCGCGTGGTGCAAGGATGACCCCCACCCCTCCCCCTCCTCCGACCCCGCGCGCCGAGGCGAAGGACGTCGAACTGCTCGTCCTGGACGTCGACGGTGTCATGACCGACGGGTCCATCTGCTACGACGACAACGGGGTCGAGACCAAACGCTTCAACATCCGGGACGGCTTGGGCCTGCGGGTGTGGATGCGTCTGGGGTTCAAGGCCGCGATCATCACGGGGCGCGGCGGCGAGGCGGTGCGCAAGCGTGCCGCGGAGCTTGGGTTGGATGAAGTGATCGAGCGGAGCAGCGACAAGCTGGGCGATCTGGCGGCGCTCGCCGAACGGACCGGTGTCGAGCCGGAGCGGATGGCATTCCTCGGCGACGACTGGCCGGACCTTGCGCCGATGCGTCGTGTGGGGTACCCGATGGCGGTCGCGGACGCGGAGCCGCTCGTCAAGGAGGTGGCGTCGTTCGTGACGCCCCGCGCCGGTGGGCACGGGGCCGTGCGGGACGCGACCGAGCACCTGCTGAGCGCCCGCGGGCTCATGGAGCAGGCCGTCAGCCTGTACGATGCCCCCGCATGATCCGAGGCGCCAGGCGAGCCATGACGATGCGGACCACGGGGCTGCTGCTCTCGGCAGCCGTTGCGCTGATCGCGGCGGGCGTGACCCTGCTGGTCGCGATGAATACGGGCCCGGGCACGGCCGGCGCCCAGGGGGCCGGCGGGCCGAACGAGCGCGACCTCGACATCGACTTCGCGGAGCTCGATGAGCAAGACACGAGCGGACGCCTGCAGTTCGTGGACAAGGACGATCCGACGCGCAAAGCGGGCGAACTGCTCTGGGACCAGATCGAGCCGCTCGGCAACGGGCTGAGCGACGTGACCAACCCGAGCGCGTTCATCTACCTCGAGGACGGTCGAACCCTGCACGTGCGAGCGGACCACGCGCGGATCCGAATGGTCACCGACGTGCGTGGCGAGCAGCGCGAGCCCGAGTCGGGCGATTTCTCGGGCAACGTGATCGCTCGTCTCTTCGAAGCGCGCCCGAACGACCCGGCGCCGATCGACCCCGACGTCCACACGCCCTCGCTCGTCGCGCTCATGGACGCGCTGAGCTTCAGCTCACCCGAGGCTCGCCTCGAGACCGAGTCGCCCGTCATCGTCTCGACGCCGGACATCGAGTTCCGGGGCGAGGGCCTGCTCGCGCTCTTCGACGAAGTCGACCAACGCCTCGAGCACCTGCGCATCGCCAGGGGCGAGAGCATCCGCTTCAGCCCCAAGGGGGATGACGACGACGCGAGCGCCGATGTGACACGGGCCTCCCGGCCGGACCGAGATCGCAACGCCCGACCGACCGAGACCGCGAACGCCACCGATCGACCGACGCGAGCGCCCGTCACCGGCCCGCTCCGCCAGGACTTCTACGCGATCGAGCTCGATGAGCAGGTGCGTGTGCGTCAGAGTTCGAGGACCGTTGATGCCGCCAAGCTCGCGCTGTGGGTTCGACTGATCGACGGCGCCCTGCCCGAGGATGCGATCGCGGAGCCGCGCATGGCCGAGCGGCGCGAGCGAGAGGCGCCGTCCGACGATGCGTCCGTCGCGTCGGGTACTCCTCAGGCTCCCGTGAGTCGGCCGATCGGCCCGACAATGCGCCCCGACCCGAACCCACTGCTGATCACGCGACGTTCCGCGGACGACCTGGTCGTCGAGTGGGACGGCCCGATGTTGATCCGCCCTGCTCCCGAGCAGCCGGACGAACTGGGCAACACCGGGCACCTGGCCCTGCGTTTCACGGGTGATGACGCGGAACGCGTCGCGGCCGCCGATGACAAGCTCGGCTTCATCGCCCAGGCGCCGGCGATCTTCTACAACGCAACCGACATGGACCTGCGTCTGGAGGGCGACAAGCCCGCCGATGTCTCGATCGCCGGGCCGCAGCACGAGTCGGCATCGCTGACCAGCCTCGCATTCAACTTGGGCACGGGGATCGGCCTGAGCCTCGGCGCGGGCGAGGCGAACGCGAAGGACACCGGACGCCTGAAGTGGTCCGACCAGGCGGAGTTCGTGTTCGGACTCCGCGACGGCGCACTGACGAGCGTCCTTCAGGAGGCCGCCTTCACCGGCGACGCCCTGACCGCGCGCGAAGACGCCGAGATGCGGGCGGACTTCATCCGCGCGATGTTCGCGCCCTCCGACTTTGACGAGCCGGAGCTGACGCGCCTGCAGCTCGAGGGCGGCGCCATCGCCGACGATGGCAAGGCCAACGCCATCAGCGCCCGCCTGCTGGACATCACCTTCGAGCCGGACCCCTCAGACGACTCGACCGAGCCCGAGCCGGTCCTGCTCATCGCCAACGGGGCGTTCCGGGGCGAGTACAAGGGCGAGACGCTCAAGGCGAGTGACCTCGAGGCACGCCTGTTCCGCAACGACGAGGGCGAGATCAAGGTCGAGCGGGCCGTCGCGACCGGCGAGGTCAGCTTCAACGGTCGCAAGCAGACCACGGCGACGGCCGATCGTCTCGAGGCCGAGCCGGAGCGAGGGATGACAACGCTGTACGGCTCGCCGGCAGCGATCGTCCGCGACGGTGCCGCCATCCGCGGGGATCGCATCGATCTGTCTGGTCCTGACCGGCGCATCGATGTGCCCGCTGCCGGCGCGTTCACGCACCGCCCGGGCGACGCGGACAACAACGACCCCGAGATGCGCACGGTCGAAGTCCGCTGGGACGAGGGCATGAGCTACAGCGACGCGACCGGCGTCGTCGAGTGCGACGGCGCGGTCAGCGGCGTCATCACGCAGGGCACGACCGGACGCGACATCATCGACGCGCACCACCTCCGCCTCGTTCTCGCCCGCGTCGAGACAACCGACGAGCAACCGGCCGATGCGAGCGACGCGTGGGACGTCGCCGACGGGCTTGGCGAGATGCGCCTCGAGAGCGCCGAGCTCATCGGCCACCCCGAGGGTGACGACGCGTACGTCCGCTCCGAGCGCTTCCGTCAGAGCGCCCTGCCGACCGCACCCGGCGCCGAGCCGGAGATCGAACAGCTCATGTACCTCCAGGGCCCGCGCATCCTCGCATTCGATGACGGGCGCGAGGTGACCGTGGATGGCAAGGGCAAGGCATTCATGATCGACGCGCGCGAAGGCGATCCCGCCGACGCCTCCGAGCCGACCGCTCGACCGCCGGTGGGCCTGGTCGCCGAGCCCGGCGACGCGCGAGGACGCGTGCTGATCACCTGGGACGGACGCGCCGAGGTCTCACGCGAGGTCGGACACGTCGAGATC